>DASSVD010000259.1:0-20649 GCA_035706365.1 Nocardioidaceae bacterium | reverse complement strand
CCACCCAGACGACCAGGCGACCGCCGTTGTCCTTGCTGCGCATCACCACCTCGACCTGACCGCCGCGCTCGGCGAGGTCCGCCAGGCCGGGCAGCGGCTGCTCGCCGGGGCCGGCGACCAGGCACAGCGCGCCGTCGTGCCAGGCGTGCCAGGCCGCGTGCGTGCGGCCCTCGAGCCGTAGCCAGGACACGCTGGTCTTCTTCGCCAGCTCCTCGATGAGGGGGAGCAGAGGGACGGACGGTGCGGCCTCGGTCACGTCCCGAGCCTGCCACAGGAAATCCCAAGGTCCCAGGCTCAGGGTCGTTTCATGGACCAAGCGACTCGGGCAACCAGGCGCACCGCGCTGCTCGCCTTCGTCGGGTCGGCGGTGGCCGGCGCCGGTGCGGTGGTGCTGCAGGCGAGTGCGAGCAATCCTCTGATCGGTCAGGCACGGCGCCGGCCGGGCAGTCCGGCACGCGCCGGGGCCGCCAGTGACGGACGGAGCGGCGCGGGAGCGGACTCCGACGCCGTTGCGGGAGCGGTGAGCACGACCCGGTTCGGCACGGTGGCGGTGATCGGCTCGTCGGTGAGCCGCGTCTCCGGCGACGACGAGACCGGGCACGCGCACCTCGCCTGGCAGGACTCGCTGGTCGCCGAGGTGGAGGCACGCAACGAGTCGGTGCGGCCGGTGCTGGTCTCCTCTGGACAGTTCCGGCTCCGCGTCGGGCAGAGGGGCACCACGACGGTCAGCTACGTCGACACCGAGCAGCCGCTGCTGGTGCTGCAGCCGGGCGACACGCGGCGCTGGTGGATCAGCTACCGCACCCCGCCCGGCCGCGACGCGCTGTTCCTCGAGTACACCGACGCCGGTGCCGACCGGCCGGTCCGCACCGCCCTGACGGCAACGGGGGTGCCGACATGAGCACCGGACCGACCCGTCGCCGCCTGCTCCAGGTCACCGCCGGGGGCGCGGTGGTCGCGGGGGCGACGGCGGCGGGTCTTCAGGGCCTCGAGGAGGGGGCGCAGGCGGCCGGGCGCGGCCGGGGGAGAGGCGGACGACGACCGACGCCGGGGCCGGAGCCCTCCACGACTCCGTCGACCCCGCCGTCCACCGCCCCCACCCTCGAGCTGCCGGCGCCGGACCCGTCCCAGGGGGTGCTGGACGTCTACGTCAACGAGGGCTTCGTCCCGATGGTCGACGGTGCGCTGGTCTACCTGCGTGGCTTCGGCGGCACCCCGACCGCGGCCGACGCGCCCGCACCGAGCCTGCGGCTGAGCCCGCAACTGTTCCTGGCCGACGGCACGCTGGTCTCCAGCCGGCTCTACCCGGCCGACGCCGCTCCGCCACCGGAGGGGAAGCCGACCCCGGCAGCCGACCATCCCACCCGCGTCGGGGAGAGCCTGATCCGACGCGGCTACTGGGGCAGCTACCTGCCGCAGCGCACCATCCTCGCCGAGACCGGGGCCGTGGTGCGGCTGCGCGTGCACAACGGCCTCGCGCAGCCGCACCGCTTCCAGGTCGACGGCGTACCCGGCGCCGACACCGGCGACATCGCCCCCGGTGCCACCGCCGAGCTCACCTTCGACGCGCCCGCGGCCGGCACCTACCTCTACAGCGACCCCACCAACGCCCCGGTGGAGCGGATGCTCGGGTTGCACGGCGCGCTGGTCGTCGTACCCGCCGACGACCGGTGGCGACTCAGCACCGGCGGCACCGAGTTCGAGCGGCAGTGGGTGTGGCTGTGCCAGGACGTCGACGACGACTGGTGCCGGCGCGCGCAGCGCGGGGAGACCATCGACCCCGTCGCCACCCCGCCCGTGCCGCGCTACTTCATGCTCAACGATCGCAGCGGCTTCCACTCGCTGGCCGCGTCCCAGGACCTCGCGATCAACGAGGCCTCGGAGGAGGAGACGCTGCCGGGTGGGTACGCCCGCCCCGTCGACGTACGCGACTTCAGCAAGCCGGACGGTGCCGGCGGCGTCGGCGCCGGGCAGCTGATCCGGCTGGTCAACCTCGGCGTGGTCGTGCACCAGATGCACTTCCACGGCAACCACGTCTGGATGCTGCGGCGCAACGGCGTCGACTTCCCGCGCAGCGCCGGGCACGTGGACGCGGAGGGGCATGTCGTCCTGCAGCAGTGGGAGGACGTAGTCGAGCTCGACCCGCTGGACCGCAAGGAGATCGTGCTCCCGGTACGCCGGCCGCCGGAAGTGATCGACCCGGTCTGGAACGCCCGCGACGAGGACTACCACTACCCGATGCACTGCCACGCCGAGCCGTCGCAGACCGCAGCCGGTGGGCTCTACCCCGGCGGTCTCGTGGCCGACTGGATCCTGCGCGCCCCGACCGGGACCGACGGCGAGAGGGGGACGTCGTGAGCGACGAGCACGAGGGGCACCAGCTGTTCCCCAGCCAGGCGGCGTTCGCATCGAACCAGCCGAAGGAGGGCTCGCCGGACACCGAGTTCCGCCAACGACCGGACAAGCGGTTCCTCCGCAAGTTCTACAACCGGCGGCTGCGCTTCCCCGACGGCGCCGAGTTCGAGATGTGGAGCTTCGAGGACGACCGGTCGGGACGCACGTTCCCGGCCCCGCTGATCCGCGTCACCGAGGGCGACATCGTGCACACCGAGCTCAAGCCCAGCAAGCGGGTGCACACCATCCACCACCACGGGTTGGAGCCGGACCCGCGCAACGACGGGGTGGGGCACACGTCGTTCGAGGTCAGCGGCTCCTACACCTACCAGTGGCGCCCCGACGTCGGCTTCCCCGGCGACGTGAACAACGGCTCGGCGGGCTCGTACTTCTACCACTGCCACGTGAACACCGCGCTGCACGTGCAGATGGGCATGGTCGGCGCGCTGATCGTCGACCCCCGGGTGCACCCGGACTACCCGGTGCCGGCGGGCGCTCGGCGTTCGTTCGTGGACGGGCCGCTGTACGACGTGGCCAGCGAGTACCTGCTCCTGCCGTACGCCGTCGACCCCCGCTGGCACGACATGGACCACGCCGCCGGGCTGTCCGGCGAGGACGTCGGGCTCAACCGGTTCGAGCCGTCGCACTACTACGTGCTCGGCGGCAACCTGTCGCAGCCTGCGACCCGCGACGACGTACAGACGCTGCGCGAGATGCGGGTGAACGCCGAGGGCAGCGGCCACCCGTCGCTGGTCCGCGTGCTCAACCTCGACTACTTCCCCACGCGCGTCGTCTTCACCGACGGCGCCGGCACCCGCGTGCCGATGGCCGAGATCATCGCGCACGACGGCCGGGCCTTCCGCGACACCTCCGACCCCGACGGGCCCAGCCCGCCGCTCCGTGACACCGGGCATCCGCTGCTCAGCGACGCGCTGGCCTTCGGCTCCGCCGAGCGGTACGACGTGCTGCTGCGCCCGCCCCGGCCGGGGACCTACGTGGCGCACGTGGAGTTCTTCGACTGGTCCGAGCGCGACGTGCGGGCCACCCGGACGGTGCCGATCATCGCCCGCTGAGGCGGACCGGCCGCTGCCGGGACCCCCGTGGGGCACGGTGTCTCATGCGAGGCGCGGGGGCGGGGCGTGCGTCTCGCGTAGGGCATGATCTCCGGGCGTGTACCGGGTTCCGCTGCTGATGGCCGTCGGGGTCGTCGCGGTCTCCCTGTCCGGGCCGTTGATGGCCGCCGCGGTGGTGCCGCCGCTGGCGATCGCGTTCTGGCGCAACGCGTTCGCCACCGCCGTCCTCGCCCCGCCGGCCCTGGCCCGCCGTCGCACCGAGCTGGGAGCCCTCCGCGGACGCGGCGTGCTGCTGGTCACCGGCGCCGGGATCGCGCTGGCGGTGCACTTCGCCGCCTGGGTCACGGCCCTGACCCTCACCTCGGTGGCGTCGGCGACCGCGCTGGTGTGCCTGCAGATCGCCTGGGTGGTGGCCTGGCAGCTGCTGCGCGGGCACCGGTTCGACCTGCGGGTGGTGCTCGGGCTGGTGCTGGCCTTCTCCGGGGTGCTGGTGGTGTCCGGCGTGGACTTCTCGGTCTCGCCGGAGGCGCTGGCCGGGGACCTGCTGGCGCTCGTCGGAGGGGTGGGTGCCGCGGCGTACACCGTGATCGGGGCCGCGGCGCGTCGGGAGCTCAGCACCACGACGTACACCTTCGCCTGCTACGGCACCTGCGCGGTGCTGCTGGCGGCCGGGTGCCTGGCGGCCGGGCAGGACCTGGCGGGGTACCCGCTCGACCAGTGGCTGCTGCTGCTCCTGATCACCGCCACCTCCCAGCTGATGGGGCACTCGGTGTTCAACCACCTGCTCGCCACGACCGGGCCGATGCTGGTCTCGCTGGCGCTGCTGCTGGAGGTTCCCGGGGCCGCGCTGCTGGCGGCGTTGCTGCTCGGGCAGGTCCCGCCGGTCGGGGCGCTGGTCGGGCTCGGGGTGATCGTGGCCGGGATGATGCTGGTGATCGTCACCGACCGGGCGCACTTCCCACGACGCACCGGCACTTCCCCCGACGAGCTCCACGTGGGAAGTGCGGGGCTGCCTGCAGACCTTGATGAAGCGGGGGCGGAGGAGGCGGGTGGGGCGTCCGCGCGGTGACGAAGGCCACGAGCCGCGGCCCTCCCGGGCGGCCCGGGCCCGGCGGTACGCTCCCCGGACCGGCAGCAACCGTCCACCCGTGAGGAGCACGATGACCGACGCGTCCGCCCAGCAGCCCTCGGGGCAGCTGCGATCCCGCCGCTCCTGCATGGCCGTGCCCGGCTCCAATCCGCGCTTCCTGGAGAAGGCGCAGGGGATCGACGCCGACCAGGTCTTCCTCGACATCGAGGACTCGGTGGCGCCGCTGGCCAAGGCCGACGCCCGCAAGAACATCGTGGACGTGCTCAACAACGGTGACTGGGGCAGCAAGCTGCGGGTGGTCCGGGTCAACGACTGGACCACCCAGTGGACCTACAAGGACGTGATCGAGGTCGTCGAGGGCGCGGGGGCGAACCTCGACTGCCTGATGCTGCCCAAGGTGCAGACCGCCGACCAGGTGCGCGCGCTCGACGTGCTGCTGACCCAGATCGAGACCACGATGGGCTACGAGGCCGGCCGGATCGGCATCGAGGCGCAGATCGAGAACGCCCAGGGCCTGATCAACGTCGACGCGATCGCCACCGCCTCTCCGCGGGTGGAGACCATCATCTTCGGCCCCGCCGACTTCATGGCCTCGATCAACATGAAGAGCCTGGTCGTGGGGGAGCAGCCGCCCGGCTACGACACGGGCGACGCCTACCACTACATCCTGATGCGGATCCTGATGGCGGCCCGGGCCAACGACCTGCAGGCCATCGACGGCCCCTACCTGCAGATCAAGGACCTGGACGGGTTCCGCCGGGTCGCCGGCCGGTCCGCCGCCCTCGGCTTCGACGGCAAGTGGGTGCTGCACCCGGACCAGGTGGCCGCCGCGAACGAGGTGTACTCCCCGCTGCAGGAGGACTACGACCACGCCGAGAACATCCTCGACGCCTACGAGCACTACACCTCCGAGCAGGGCGGCGCGAAGGGCGCGGTGATGCTCGGTGACGAGATGATCGACGAGGCCTCCCGCAAGATGGCGCTGGTCGTCTCGGCCAAGGGGCGCGCGGCCGGGATGCGGCGTACCGACGTCTGGACCGCGCCGGAGAGCTGACCGCCGCCCGGGCCGCAGCCCGGGCGGTGCCGCCGCAGCCCGGGCGGCTCAACTAGCATGAGCCGCGCAGCAGCCGCGCCGTACTGCTGTCCTGCCGATCCGCCGAACGGGAGCCGTCTGTGCCCAAGCTCGCGAACGTCACCGGGGTTCGCGTCGACGACGACGGCATCACCGCCACCAGTGACGCCGAGATCGTCCTCGACGTGCTCTTCGACGACCGGCGGATCTGGTCGTTCTGGCTGCACCGCGACGGCGAGCCGGTCGACGGCGGGCACCGGGTGCCGTGGCCGCCGGCGCTGCGCCGGTTCCTCGACGGCGTCACCGAGCTGAAGCTGGTCGAGCACGTCAACAACCGCGAGGTGTACGCCGACCAGGTGCGCCTCGGCGCGGCGGCACGCCCCGGGAGCGCCACCCACGACACGCGGATCGCCGTGGTCAACGCGCGCGGCCTGCCGCTGGGCATCGACAAGTCGCTGCGCCTGGCGCAGACCTTCGACACCCGCAGCGCCGAGCACGTGGCCCCGCTGCTCGACTCGATCGAGGAGGTGCTGGCGGCGCTGAAGAAGGCCGGCATCGACGCGTTCCCCGCCTACGGCACCCTGCTCGGTGCGGTGCGCGACGGGCAGCTGATCGGGCACGACAGCGACGCCGACCTGGGCTACGTCAGCGAGCACACCCACCCGGTCGACGTGATGCGCGAGTCGTTCCGGCTGCAGCGGGCGCTGGTGGACATGGGCTACCGCACGATGCGCTACAGCGGCGCCGCGTTCAAGGTCGACGTGGCCGAGGCGGACGGCTCGGTGCGGGGGCTGGACGTGTTCGGCGGCTTCCTGCGCGAGGGATATCTCCATCTGATGGGGGAGGTGCGCACCCCGTTCCGGCGAGAGTGGATCTTCCCGCTGGGCACCACCACGCTGGCCGGCCGCGAGCTGCCCGCGCCGGCCGAGCCCGACCGGCTGCTTGCGGCGATGTACGGCGAGAGCTGGCGGGTGCCGGACCCGGCGTTCCACTTCGAGACGCCGCCCTCGACCTACCGCCGCCTCAACGGCTGGTTCCGCGGCATCCGGGCCAAGCGCTCGGAGTGGGACCGTGCCTACTCGGGGCACCGCATCGCCGACCCGCCCGACCTGACCCCGTCGGACTTCGCGCGCTGGGTCAGCGAGCGGGAGGGGGTAGCGCCGCGCAGCGTGGTCGACCTGGGCACCGGCCGGGGTGTCGATGCGCTGTGGTTCGCCCGCCAGGGCAGCACGGTGCTGGGCACCGACTTCGTGCGCCGCGCCTCCAACGCGGTCGGCAAGATCGCCGCCGACGAGGGTGTGGACCTCACCTTCGACGACCTCAACCTGGTCTCGGTGCGCTCCACGCTCGCTCAGGCCGCGCGCGCCGCCCGACTCCCCGGGCCCCGGGTGGTCACCGCCCGGCACCTGGCCGATGCCACCACCCGGGGCGGCCGCGAGAACCTGTGGCGCGCCGCGCGGATGATCAGTGGCGACGGCGGCCGGCTCTACCTGGAGGTGCTGGTACGCCGCAACCGGCGGGACACCTTCGGGCGCCAGCACCACCTGCGGGCGCTCCCGCTGCGTCAGGTCGTCGAAGAGCTGGAGGCGACGGGCGCGCGGATCGTCGCGCGCGAGAGCTTCGCGCTAGGCAAGGACCCCGCCCGCCCGGGCTCGGGTCGCAGGATCGGTCGATTGGTTGTCGAATGGCACAGATGAAGCAGCGGCTGCGCAGCAAGGGTCAGCAGACCGTCCACCGGCTCGGTCGGGTGGGCTCGGCCCTGCGCGCCGCCGAGGTCGACGCGCTGAAGGAGCGGGTCGACTCCCTCGAGGCCGAGGTGCAGGAGTGTCGCCAACTCAACCTGCGGCTGGCCGAGCTGACCGACGTGGTCGAGCAGCTGCTGCTGCCTGTCGCGGCGCGCGACGAGGAGAAGCTGGAGCAGCTGCTCGCCCGCTACGCCAAGGGTCTGTAGGCGGTGGCTCGCCGCGTCTTCGTGCACATCGGTCTGCCCAAGACCGGTACGACGTACCTGCAGACCATCGTCTGGGACAACCGGGACCGGCTGCGCGAGGTCGGCCTGCTGGTGCCCGGTGACGAGCGCCGCGACCACCTCTGGGCCAGCTTGGTCGTCCGCGAGGACCCGCACGCCGGACGTCGCAACCCCAAGGCGCCCTCGGCCTGGGACCGGCTTCGCGCGGAGATCGAGCAGTGGGACGGCGACGCGCTGGTCAGCCACGAGTTCTTCTGCTCCGCGAGCGAGGAGCAGGCGCGCGCCGCGGTCGCCGCGCTGGCACCGGCCGAGGTGCACGTGGTGGCAACCGCCCGCGAGCCGCTCGGGCTGTTCACCGCCAGCTGGCAGGAGTCGGTGAAGAACAAGGGCACCACCCGCATCCAGGACTACGGCCGCAGCGAGTCCCGGCGGCCGCTGGACATCTGGGACTGGCGCGCCCTGGACCTCGGCCTGGTCCTCGAGCGGTGGGGCGAGGCGGTTCCGCCCGAGCGGGTCCACGTCCTGCCGCTGCCGGCGCCGGGAAGCCCGCGCGAGCTGCTGTGGGAGCGGTTCGCGGGCCTGCTGGGCGTGCCCGCAGACGCGGTCGATCTGAGTGGCAACTTCCCGAACGAGTCGATGGGCGTCGCGGAGACCGAGACCCTGCGCCGGGTCAACGAGGTGCTGGAGGGCTTCGACACCGCCTTCGACCGTGGGGTCTGGATCCGCAGCTACCTGGCCGACGAGCGGCTCGTCCCGCGCCGGGGCGAGCGCTACTGGCCGGGCGACGACCAGATCGAGGACTGTCGCCGCCGCGGTCAGCGTGCCCTCGATCTCGTACGCTCTCGCGGCTTCGACCTGATCGGCGAGGCGGACCAGCTGCTCGTGCCCGACGACCTGCCCGAACGCCGCCACCCCGACTCGGTCACCGACGGCGAGGTGGCGCAGGTCGCGGTGGAGACCATCGCGGTGATGCTCGCCGACGTGCGCCGGCTGACCAAGCGCAACAAGCGGCTCGAGCGGCTCGCGCACCGTCGCGGCACGGCGGGTCGGCTGGTCGGGCGCGGAGGTGCCGCCCGCAGCCGCGTACGCCGGCTGCTGGGCCGGCTGCTGGGCCGGCTGCCCGGGAGGCGCTGAGCCGTGGCGCGACGGGTCTACCTGCACGTCGGCACGATGAAGTCCGGCACGAGCTTCCTGCAGGAGAAGCTGCTGGCCAACCGGGACGGGCTGCGGGCCCAGGGTGTGCTGTTCCCCGGCGCCGGGTGGGAGTCCCAGGTCCGGGCGGTGCAGGACGTGCTCGGCACCCGGCGCAACGACGTGGACCAGCCTGCCCGGCTGGACGGCGCCTGGGAGCGACTGCGTGCCGAGATCGCCGCCTGGGACGGCGACGTGGTGGTCTCGATGGAGCTGCTGGCGGCCTGCCGCCCCCGGCGCGCGCGGCGCATCGTGCAGGCGCTGCAGCCCGCCGAGGTGCACGTCGTGGTCACCGCGCGCGACCTCGGCCGGACGCTGCCGGCGATGTGGCAGGAGAGCGTGCAGACCTACCGGTCGTGGACCTGGGAGGAGTACGTCGCCGGCGTCACCCAGGGCGACCCGGAGCAGCCGGGACCGGCGTACTCCTTCTTCCGGCAGCAGGACCTGGTCGCGATCGTGCGCAAGTGGCGCCGTGCCGCGGGTCGCGACAACCTGACCCTGGTCACGGTCCCCCCGCCCGGCGCCGCGCCCGACGAGCTGTGGCACCGGTTCTGCGCGGCGACCGGGATCGACCCGCAGCACTGCCCGCGGCCGGGCCGGAGGGACAACCAGTCCCTGGGCGCCGTGTCCGCGGAGATGATGCGTCGGCTCAACGTCGCCCTGGCCGACAGCGGGATCGGCTGGGGGGAGTACAGCCGGTTCGTGAAGCGCCCGCTGGCCAAGCGGGTGCTCGCTTCCCGGCGCGCCACCGAGCCTCCGATCGGCTTCACCCGGCGCAGCTACCCCAAGGCCTGGCTGGCCGAGCAGTCTGCCCGCACCGTCGCCCGGCTGACCCGCGCGCAGGTCCGGGTGGTCGGCGACCTCGCCGACCTGACTCCGGTGCGGGTGCTCGGCAGCAGCCCGTCGTCGGCGCCGGTCGAGGCGCAGCTGGAGGCTGCGGTCGCCGGGTTGGCCTCGGTGCTGCGCCGGCAGGTGCAGGCGGCTCGCGCGCGGGAGTGACCCTGTTCATAGCGGCGTGCGGCCGAGTCGGTGATACTCGCCGGCACGTGCCGCCCGCCCGGGGCGGCTCGGCACCGGAAGGAGCCCCCATGGGCCGCCTCTGCCAGACCGAGGGTCTGAGCGACGTCCAGACCGAGATCCTCAAGACGGTCCGCGAGTTCGTCGACGAGAAGATCCTGCCGGTCGCCGGAGAGCTCGAGGCGAAGGACGAGTACCCCACCGAGATCGTGGAGCAGATGAAGGAGCTCGGCCTGTTCGGGCTCACCATCCCCGAGGAGTACGGCGGCCTCGGCGAGTCCCTGCTGACCTACGCGCTGATCGTCGAGGAGATCGCCCGCGGGTGGATGAGCGTCTCCGGGATCGTGAACACCCACTTCATCGTGGCCTACATGCTGATGCAGCACGGCACCGAGGAGCAGAAGCAGTACTACCTGCCGCGGATGGCCACCGGCGAGGTGCGCGGGGCGTTCTCGATGTCCGAGCCCGGCTGCGGCTCCGAGGTGTCCGCGATCAAGACCAAGGCGACGCCGGACGGCGACGGCTACCGCATCGACGGGCAGAAGATGTGGCTGACCAACGGCGGGTCCTCCACCCTGGTCGCAGTGCTGGTCAAGACCGACACCGGCGCGGACTCGGTGTACAAGAACATGACCACGTTCCTGGTCGAGAAGCCCGCCGGGTTCGGCGAGGTGAAGCCGGGCCTGACCGTGCCGGGCAAGATCGACAAGATGGGCTACAAGGGGGTCGACACCACCGAGCTGGTCTTCGACGGCTACCAGACCGGCGCGGACACGATCCTCGGCGGCGAGCCCGGCAAGGGCTTCTACCAGATGATGGACGGCGTCGAGGTGGGCCGCGTCAACGTGGCCGCCCGGGGCTGCGGGGTCGCCTGGCGCGCCTTCGAGCTCGGCGTGGCCTACGCCCAGCAGCGCGAGACCTTCGGCAAGAAGATCGCCGACCACCAGGCGGTGCTGTTCCGGCTCGCGGAGATGGGCACCAAGGTCGAGGCGGCGCACCAGATGATGGTCAAGGCGGCGCGCACCAAGGATCGCGGCGAGCGCAACGACCTCGAGGCCGGCATGGCCAAGTACCTGGCCAGCGAGTACTGCGCGCAGGTGGTCGAGGACTCGTTCCGGATCCACGGCGGCTACGGCTTCTCCAAGGAGTACGAGATCGAGCGGCTCTACCGCGAGGCCCCGATGCTGCTGATCGGAGAGGGCACCGCCGACATCCAGCGGATGATCATCGGGCGGCGGCTGCTGGAGGACTACAAGCTCTGACCCGCTCCACCGGTCCGACCGGCACGCCGGGCGACGGGGGCGGTACGCCGTCGCCTACTGTGACCCGATGACCTCGGGAGACGAACGCGTGCCGGTGGGCACCCGCAGCCACCACGACTACTGGGACTCCTTCTACGCCGGACGGGAGTCCGGCGCCGTCCCCGGCGAGCCGTCCGCGTTCGCCCGCTGGGTGGCCGAGCGGCTCCGCCCAGGACAGCCGGTCGTGGAGCTCGGCTTCGGCACCGCCCGTGACTCGATGTGGTTCGCCGCGCAGGGGCACCCGGTGAGCGGCTACGACTTCGCCGAGTCCGCGGTGCAGCGCGCGCAGGGGCGTGCCGACGGCCGCGAGGTGGCGGCGTCGTTCTCGGTGCTGGACCTCTACGACGACGACGCGGTCGACGTGGTCGCCAAGGACGTCGGCAGTACGACGGACCGCCCGGCCGTCTACGGGCGCTTCCTGATCCACTCGCTGGAGGCGCCGGGCCGGACGAACCTGTTCCGGCTGGCCGCCCGGGTCCTGGGTGAGGGCGGCGAGCTCTACCTGGAGTTCCGGACCGGTCAGGACCGCGACGCCCCGCACCTGTTCGGCGAGGACCACTACCGGGTGTACCTCGACCCCGACGTCGTGGCCGAGGAGATCCGTGCCGGCGGCGGCACCATCACCGAGTCGCTGGCCGGTCACGGGTTCGCGGTCTACCAGAGCGAGGACCCGCACGTGGCCCGGCTGGTGGCCACCTTCACCGGCTAGCCCGAGCCGGTCAGACGAACTTGTCGAGCCGCTCGAGCGCGGCTCGCACCCGGGCGTCGTCCCGGTCCATCGCGGGGACGAGCAGCTCGGTCACCACGTCGAGCACGTCGGCGAGGCGCCGGTTGAGCTGGCGCACCTCCTGCATCTCCTGCTCGAGCGCCTTGACCCGCTTCGCGAGCTCCGGGTTGTCTTCGCTGTTCACGCCCACCTCACCACCAGTCGACACTTGTTCGCCTTCCCCTGCTGCTTCCCGCCGCCGGGCCGGCGTACCGACTCCACGGTGCCGCCGCGCGCCTCGATCTGACCGATCACCTGCTCCGGCCGGCTGTGCGGGGTGATCTTGAACTGCAGGAAGGTCAGCCCGCCGTGGCGCGAGACCATCGCGGCGAACCGGAACAGCTCCTCGCGGGCGGCAGGACTGAGCTCGTCGATCATGCCCCGGGCGTAGACGTGCCGCGGTGCGGGCTCGTGCGCCAGGCGGGCGCCGAGGGACAGCACGGAGCGCACGTCGAAGAGGTTGAGCGCATCCACGTCCACGTCGACACCGCGCCGCTCGGCCAGCGCCCGGACCTGGCTGCGGGCGGCGTTGGAGTAGTCCAGCGCGAGGACGGTGTGCCCCTTCCCGGCGAACCAGACCGCGTCGCGGCCGGTCCCGGCGCCGACGTCGACGAGGTTCGCCGGGCCTCCGATCTGGCGGTGGACCCAGCGGGCGAAGCCGGGCGGAGTGGCGTCGCCGGACGCGGGTGCGGCCGCACGGTGCACCGACGTCCAGTGCCGCAACCGGTTCCGGGCCCCCCGCCAGTAGCCGTTCATGTGCCGGGTCACCCAGGTCGGGTGTGCGAACTTGAAGGCCGGGTCGGGGGTGCGCCAGTGCGGGCCGTAGGTCAACGACAGCAGGTCCTCCGGTCGGGCCGGCGCGACGAGCTCGCGACCCTCCAGCGTGACCGTCGAGGTGGGCAGCAGCGAGGAGCGGTCGATCCGCCCCTGCACGCTGGGCAGCAGGTAGAAGTGGTCGTCGAGGAAGTAGCCGCAGAAGACGTCGACCCCGCAGCGCCGCCCGTCGGGCAGCGGCACCCAGATCTTGAAGTCCGCGCCCGACATCGGCACCACCGTGTAGCCCAGCTCGCGCATCGTGCGGGCCGCCGCGCGGTTCTCGCGGATGATGTCGAGCGGGTGCGCGTGCTTGCTCAGGTACGCCACGTCGGCGTCGGCGTCGTGACCGATCATCGAGCCGGAGCGCACCGCGCCGAGCAGGCACCCGAAGGCCAGGAAGGCGTCCAGGCCGGCCTTCTCCCGCAGGTCGGCGAGGATCTGCTCGACGGCGGCCACGATGTGGTCGCGCAGGGACGGGTCGGTGTCGTCGAAGCGCCGCTGCAGCCGCCCGCCCTTGTCGACGCCGAGCGGGTGGCCCTGCTCGTCGACCACCCGGACCCGGTCGTCGGCGTCGGTGAAGGCGACCTCGGCCTCGAAGAGGACCGTGTCGCTGGTGTGCCCGACGAGGGCTACCGTGCTGCGCCCGCGCAGATAGGGCCGCAGGATCGCCGGCCAGCGCACCAGCCGCTCGCTTCCTGCGGTCTCCGCGTCGCGGCCCGGGTTGAACGACCAGAGCCAGGCGTCGTCGAAGCGCACATCGACCGGCTCGTCGGGGAGCGGTGCACGCAGGTGCATGCCCTCGGTGGACACGGCGACGTGGTCCATCGTGGCTCCTCCTGAGGTCTGGTGCACTCGTGGGTGCGCCGAGCGGCGTGTGCGCCACCCTACGCACCGTCGTGGCGTTGGCGAGCGGCGGAGCGCCGGTGCCCGGGAGGACGGCGAGCCACCGGCCGGTTCGCGCCGTGAGAGCCTGGCGGCATGCAGCTGGTCGAGCAGTTCCGCGCCCAGGCGCAGGCGTGCACCAACCTCGGATCGCCGATGTACGCCGCGCTGCTGCGACGGCTCGCCGACGACCTGGAGGGGGACCGTCGCGCGGCCACGACGCTGCGCAGCGTGCTCGCCGGGCACGAGGACGACCCCGGCCCTTCGGCGCTGGCGCTGCGCCTGCTGGGCAGCGTGCACCGGCTGGTGCTGGCGGGCCGCGCGCCGCAGCTGGCGACGTACTACCCGACCGTGGGCGGCCGCTGGGAGCTCGACGCCGGGCACGCCGCGTTCCTGCGGCTGCTGGACGACGACCCGGACGCGGTGCGGGAGTGGCTCGACCGGCCACCCCAGACCAACGAGGTGGGGCGGGCAGCGGCGCTGATGGGCGGCCTGCTGCTCGCCGAGCCGTCGTTGCGCAAGCCGGTGCGGCTCTTCGAGATCGGCGCCTCGGGCGGGCTGAACCTGCTCGCCGAGCGGTTCTGCTACCGCGACGGGCAGGAGGTCCACGGGGACCCGGACTCTCCGGTGCGGCTGGAGGACCCGTGGCGGGGGCACCGGCCGCCGCCGTGGCCCGACCTGCGCGTCGTGGAACGGGTCGGCGGCGACGTCGCCCCGGTCGACGTGGGCACCGCGCAGGGGCGGCTCACGCTGACCGCGTACGTGTGGCCGGACCAGACCCACCGGCACGAGCGGATGCGTGGCGCCTTCGAGCTGGCCGACCGGGAGCCGGTGGCGGTGCGCCGGCAGGGGGCCGTCGACTTCGTCGAGGCGCTGGAGCTGCAGGCCGGCGCGCTGACGGTGCTCTGGCACAGCGTGATGTGGCAGTACCTGTCCCGCGCGGACCAGGACGCGGTCGCGACACGGATCCAGCAGCTCGGTGCACGGGCGAGCACCGAGGCGCCGTTCGCCCACCTGTTCCTCGAGCCGACCCGTCGAACCCAGGACGCCGAGCACGAGTTCCTGGTGGTGCTGACCACGTGGCCGGGCGGCCGGCGTCGCGTGCTGGGCACCTCGGTGGGACACGGGGTGCCGACCACCTGGGAGTGAGCGGGCCACCTGGGAGTGAGCGGGGAGCGGACGCAAATCCCTCGACGCCGCGCCGACGGGCGTGCCAGGCTGGCGGGAACCCACGAGGCGTGACCGCGGAGGTGCACCGGCATGACCGACCGACCTGGCAACGAGGATCTCAAGGCGAAGATGCGTGAGGCGCTGGAGCGCAAGCAGGCCCACCTGCATCCCGACGACAGCGCCGCCGCCAAGGGCAAGGCCAACGGCTCCGAGGTGCTCGGCGGCGCCCCGAAGATGCACCGGCGCAAGGCCGGTGGCGGCGGCTCCTGAGCACCGGCGTGAGGTATCCCACGCTCGCGTGACCTCCCCGGCCGGCGGCTCGTTCCGACAGGATGTGGGCAGCCGCCGGACGGGTGGCACCGCCGTCAGTCGAGGAGCGTGAGATGCAGTTCGGTCGCAGCTACGAGGAGTTCGAGGTCGGCGCGACGTACAAGCACTGGCCGGGCAAGACCGTCACCGAGTACGACGACCACCTGTTCTGCTTGCTCACGATGAACCACCACCCGCTGCACCTGGACGCGAACTACGCGGAGTCCACCACCCAGTTCGGCCGCAACGTGGTGGTCGGCAACTACATCTACTCGCTGTTGCTCGGGATGAGCGTGCCGGACGTGTCCGGCAAGGCGATCGCCAATCTCGAGGTGGAGTCGCTGCGCCACGTCGCGCCGACGTTCCACGGCGACACCATCTACGGCGAGACCACCGTGCTGGACAAGCGGGAGAGCAGCTCCAAGGACGACCGCGGAGTGGTGCACGTGGAGACCCGCGGTCACAACCAGGACGGCACGCTGGTGTGCGTGTTCCGGCGCACGGTGATGGTCCCCAAGAACAGCTACCTCGAGGCGCGGGGTGGCGAGCAGCCCGGCCGACCGGAGCCCGCCGGCGACTGAGGTGCGTCCGGTGAGCCCCGTCACGTGGCTGGACCGCCGGTTTGTTTCACCGAACTCGCATCTGGTTACCTCTGGCCGGTGAGCACTCAGACCTCGGCCGAGCGCCGCGAGAAGACCTTCTTCGGGCAGCCGCCCGTCCTCGCCAACCTGTTCGGCGTGGAGATGTGGGAGCGCTTCAGCTTCTACGGCATGCAGGGGATCTTGCTGATCTACCTGTACTACTCGGCGGCACGCGGTGGGCTGGGGATCGACGAGGCGGTCGCGGCGGGCATCGTCGGCGCGTACGGCGGCGGGGTGTACCTGTCCACCATCGCCGGCGCCTGGCTCGCCGACCGGGTCATCGGCCCGGAGCGGACGCTGTTCTACAGCGCCGTGGTGGTGATGTGCGGTCACATCGCGCTCGCGCTCGTCCCGGGTCTTCCCGGCGTCGCCCTGGGCCTGATCCTGATCGCGCTGGGCAGCGGCGGGGTCAAGGCCAACGCGACCTCGTTGGTCGGCTCCCTCTACGACGAGCACGACGAGCGCCGCGACGCCGGCTTCTCGCTGTTCTACATGGGCATCAACCTCGGCGCCCTGTTCGGCCCGCTGCTCACCGGGCTGCTGCAGAAGAACTGGGGCTTCCACTTCGGCTTCGGCCTCGCGGCACTGGGGATGGCCGCCGGTCTGATCCAGTACGCCGTCGGCCGGCGCAAGCTGCCCGAGGAGACGCACCACGTGCCGCACCCGCTCTCCCCGAGCGCCCGGCTGCGCTACATCGTGGCGACGCTGGCCGGCCTGGCCCTGGTCGTCGTGCTCACCCTGGTCGGCGTGATCACCGCCGGGCGACTGTCCGACATCGTGGTGTGGGTGAGCGTGGTCTGCGCGGTGATCTACTTCGTGGTGATCCTGTCCAGCCGCGAGATCACCGCGGTGGAGCGCCGCCGCGTCTACGCGTTCATCCCGATGTTCATCGCCAGCGCGGTGTTCTGGTCGCTCTACCAGCAGCAGTTCACCGTGGTGACGATCTACTCCGACAAGCGCCTAGACCGCACCCTGTTCGGTTGGGAGATGCCGGTCTCGTGGGTGCAGTCGATCAACCCGATCTTCATCATCGTGCTGGCCGGCGTGTTCGCGGCGATGTGGACCAAGCTGGGCCCGCGGCAGCCGTCCACGCCGGTGAAGTTCGCGCTGGGCACGATCAGCATCGGCGTCTCTTTCCTGCTGTTCATCCCGATGTCCGGCGGCGGCCCGAACAGCGCTCCGCTGCTCGGCCTGGCCGGCGTGCTGCTGTTCTTCACCATCTCCGAGCTGCTGCTGTCCCCGGTGGGCCTGTCGCTGTCGACCAAGCTGGCGCCGGCGAAGTTCCACACCCAGATGGTGGCGCTGTTCTTCCTCTCGATCGCCCTGGGCACCGCGATGTCGGGCCTGCTCAGCGGCTACTACGACCCGAAGAGCGAGGTGCCGTACTTCGCGGCGCTCGGCGCGGTGGCGATCGTGGTCGGGCTGGTGCTGCTCGCGATCACCAAGCCGATCCGGGCACTGATGAGCGGGGTGCACTGAGCGACGCTTCGCGGCCGCGCGCGAGGATGGTCCCGTGCCCACGCCCACATCCACGCCTCGCGTCGTCGCCGTCAGCCGTGACGAGACCCACCGGTTCAGCAAGGTGCCGGTCGAGTCGATCACCCTCGTGGCCGGCCTCGGCGTACTCGGGGACGCGCACGCGGGGACCCTGGTCCAGCACCGGTCACGCGTACGCCGAGACCCGAACCAGCCCAACCTGCGACAGGTGCACCTGCTGCACGCCGAGGTGTTCGACGAGGCCCGGGCCCTGGGCTACGAGCTGCAGCCGGGGGACCTCGGGGAGAACGTCCTTACCGCTGGCCTCGATCTGCTCGCGCTGCCGGCCGGGACCCTGCTCGACCTGGGTGGCCCGCTCGTGCGGCTGACCGGACTGCGCAACCCGTGTGCCCAGATCAACGCCTTCCGCCCCGGACTGCTCAGGGTCGTGCTCGTCCGCGCGGACGGGTCGCCGACCGACGAGCCGGCCCCGTCCACCGGCTCACCGGGCAGCGCCGCCGCCTCGGTCATCCGCAAGGCCGGCGTGATGGCCGTCGTCGAGCGCGGTGGGGACGTCGTGCCGGGCGGGCCGATCACGGTGACCCTCCCCGACGCACCACACGCGCCTCTGGTCCCCGTCTGAGCAGTGCCGCCGCGGGTGCTCGGTTGCTCAGGTGGCAGCGGGCGGCGCGAGCACGCCCCACGCGTGCAGCGCGTCGAGCAGCCCGGGGGTGCATGTCAGGGACCCGGCCTCCTCCGGGCTGAACCAGCCCACCGCGTCGGCGTCGTCACCGGCACGCGCCGAGGCGGGGTCGACTCCGGGGTCGAGGGTGCACACGTAGTCGCGGATGACGA
Source organism: Nocardioidaceae bacterium (assembly GCA_035706365.1). Classification (GTDB taxonomy): domain Bacteria; phylum Actinomycetota; class Actinomycetes; order Propionibacteriales; family Nocardioidaceae; genus Nocardioides_C. The sequence goes on along the minus strand of DASSVD010000259.1, from coordinate 2,627 downwards.
AGCGTCCGCCGGACGGGGTGGGCCGCTCCACCGACCCGGCCAGGGCGCCGACGCGGACCCGCAGACCGGTCTCCTCCCACACCTCCCGCGCGGTCGCCTCGGCGTCGGACTCCCCGGCCTCGACCCGGCCGCCGGGCACCGACCAGCAGCCGCGCGAGGGCTCGGTTCCACGGCGGATCAGCAGCAGCCGCCCCTGCGCGTCGTGCACGATGCCGCCGACGCACTCGACCGCGTCCGGGGCTGCGCCCGTGATCCCCGTCATGGTGGCGAGGGTAGCCCGCCGGACCCGGCTTGACGCCTCGTCGCCCGGGGCACGACCGTTAGCGCATGACCCTCGCCCCCGGCTGTCCGCGCTGTTCCTCACCGGTCACCGAGGACGAGGGCCGGTGGGCCTGCCTGGACCACGGCGACATCGTGCCGCTGTGGCGCCCCGGTGCGGCCAGCTACGAGTCGATGGCCGAGCACCTGCGTCGGTGCGTCCGGTTCCCGACCCTGCTGCCCTGGCCGATGAGCCCCGGCTGGCGGATCACCGACTTCGGCTGCGTGAGCATGCCCGGGAGCACGCCGCGGGCCAGCCTGGTCTCCTGCGCCGGGATCAGCGACCCCGACGGGCTGGTCGAGCTCACCGTGGTCGCCGAGGAGCCGGGGGTGGGCCTGGGTGCGCGCTGCGCCGGCGTCGACCACACCGACCCCGGCGCCGAGCTGGGGGAGGGGCCCCCGCACGCCCGGGTGCGCGTCGACGGCCACCCGATCGCGCTGTGGTCGGTGTCGACCAGCGAGAGCCTGGCCGACTTCGACCGGTCGGTCTTCGCCGGGGAGGCGCAGGGCCGGTGGCTGTGGCTGGTCTTGCGGCCGGCGTCGGCGGCGCTGCTGCTCAACGACGAGTGGGTGCTGTGCGACGTCAACGACCTCGGTCCGGAGCTGGTCGAGATGCCGTTCGGCGGTAGCCCGCCGCCCTGGTGAGGCGCAGGTCGCAGGGGGAGGCACGCGGGTCCGGCGTACCACCGTCCGCGGACTAGGCTTGCGCCTCGTGCGCATCGACCTCCACACCCACACCGATCGCTCGGACGGCACCACGTCGCCGACCGAGCTGGTGCGCAACGCCCGCGCGGCCGGGATCGACGTGCTCGGGCTGACCGACCACGACACCACCGAGGGGTGGGCGGAGGCCGCGCAGGCCGCCGAGCGCGAGGCCGTGCGCCTGGTGCGCGGCATCGAGGTCAGCTGCCGGTACGCCGGCGCCGGGGTGCACCTGCTCGCCTACCTCCCGGACCCGGACCATCCCGACCTGGTCGCGGAGCTGGAGCGGGTCCTGGACGGGCGCAACGCCCGGTTGCCCGCGACGCTGGAGCGGCTGAGCGCGCTCGGCATCGAGGTGGAGGTCGACGAGGTGCGTGCGCTGGCCGGGGACGCGGCGGCGATGGGTCGACCGCACGTCGCCGATGCGCTGGTGGCACAAGGCGTGGTGCGCGACCGGGCCGAGGCCTTCGACCGGTTCCTCGGTCCGCAGGGACCGGCGTACGTGAACCGCTATGCCGCCGACCTGGTGGCGATGGTGGGCACGGTCGCCGCAGCCGGCGGGGTCAGCGTGATCGCGCACCCGTGGGCCCGGCGGCACCGGCACGACGCGCTGGACGCCGACGGTCTGGCGGCGCTGGCCGCGGCCGGTCTCGCCGGCGTGGAGGTCGACCACCAGGACCACGATCCGGCGACCCGCGAACGGCTGCGCGGTCTGGCCCGCGAGCTGGACCTCGTGGTGACCGGGGCCAGTGACTACCACGGGACCGGCAAGGTCGACCACGAGCTTGGCTGCAACACCACCGATCCCGCGGAGCTCGAGCGGCTGCTCTCCTTGGCCGCTGAGGCCTCGCAGGCCGCGGGGCGCGTGGTGCCGGAGGTGGTCGGCGGATGAGTGACGTCGTGAACTGGGTCCTGCTCACCGAGGTCTTCGTCACTCTGTTCGTGATCATGGACCCGGTCGGGACCATCCCGCTGTTCCTGTCGCTGACCCGCGGCCGCTCCGCGGCGACCGCCCGGCACGCGGCGTGGCAGGCGGTCGCGGTGTCGTTCGCGGTGATCGTGGCGTTCGCGTTCTTCGGCCAGCAGATCCTGGCCTACCTGGGCATCTCGCTGGCGGCGCTGCAGTGCGCCGGCGGGCTGCTGCTGCTCCTGGTCGCCCTCGAGCTGCTGACCGGCAAGGAGGACGACATGGCCACGTCGTCCTCGGGCGGCAACGTCGCGCTCGTGCCGCTGGGCACGCCGCTGCTGGCCGGGCCGGGCGCGATCGTGGCGACGATGGTGTTCACCCGGCAGGTCGAGGGGGTCGCGGACTTCGCCGCGCTGGCCGCCGGCATCGTCCTGGTGCACGTGTGCCTGTGGCTGGCGATGCGGTTCTCGTTGCCGATCCTGCGGCTGCTGCGGGAGAGCGGCGTACTCCTGGTCACCCGGATCGCCGGGCTGCTGCTGTCCGCGATCGCGGTGCAGCTGGTCGCCGACGCAGTGCGCGCGTTCATCGCCGGCAAGGGCTGAGCGAGCCACCCCGCCCTGCCTCAGCGGCCCCGCCCCTGCCTCACGGGCCCGCCCCTGCCTCACCGGCCCGCACCTGCCGCAGCGGCCCGCCCTGCCGC
>DASSVD010000258.1:0-28679 GCA_035706365.1 Nocardioidaceae bacterium | reverse complement strand
CTTCTGGTCCGCCTGCACCTCCTTGGTCGCCTGGAAGACCTTCTCCAGTTCCGCCTGGTAGTCGCGCAGCGCCTGCTCGGCCTCCTCGACCGTGATGTCGCCGCGGCCGACCAGCGCCTCGGTGTAGAGCTTGCGGACGCTGCGCTTGGCGTCGATGAGGTCGTACATCAGCGGCTGGGTGTAGGAGGGGTCGTCGCCCTCGTTGTGCCCGCGACGCCGGTAGCAGACCAGGTCGATCACGACGTCCTTGTTGAACGCCTGGCGGTACTCGAAGGCGAGCTGCGCCACCCGGATGCAGGCCTCCGGGTCGTCGCCGTTGACGTGGAAGATCGGGGCCTGCACCATTCGCGCCACGTCGGTGCAGTACAGCGACGAGCGCGACGAGGCGGGCGACGTGGTGAAGCCGACCTGGTTGTTGACCACCACGTGGATGGTGCCGCCGGTGCGGTAGCCCCGCAGCTGCGAGAGGTTGAGCGTCTCGGCCACCACGCCCTGCCCGGCGAACGCCGCGTCGCCGTGCACCAGCAGCGGCAGCACGGGGAACTCCGAGCCGCGGTTGAGCACGTCCTGCTTGGCGCGCGTGATCCCCTCGAGCACGGGGTTGACCGCTTCGAGGTGGGAGGGGTTGGCCGCGACCGAGACCTTGATCGTGTCCCCGGACCCGGCGCTGAACTCGCCCTCTGCGCCGAGGTGGTACTTCACGTCGCCGGAGCCCTGCACCGTCCGCGGGTCGATGTTGCCCTCGAACTCCCGGAAGATCTGCCCGTAGCTCTTGCCGACGATGTTGGCGAGCACGTTGAGTCGGCCGCGGTGGGCCATGCCGATGCACACCTCGTCGAGCCCGGACTCGGCGGCGGCCTCGCAGATCTCGTCCACCAGCGGGATGGTGGTCTCGGCCCCCTCGAGGCTGAACCGCTTCTGCCCGACGAACTTGGTCTGCAGGAAGGTCTCGAACGCCTCGGCCTGGTTCAGCTTGAGCAGGATCCGCAGCTGCTCCTCGCGGGGCGGCTTCACGTGCGGCTGCTCGACGCGCTCCTGGATCCAGCGGCGCTGCTCGGGGTCCTGGATGTGCATGTACTCGATGCCGACGGTGCGGCAGTAGGAGTCGCGCAGGATCCCCAGGATGTCGCGCAGCTTCATGAAGCGGGCGCCGGCCCCGAACTTTCCGGTGGCGAACTCGCGGTCGAGGTCCCACAGGGTCAGCCCGTGCGACTCCACCTCGAGGTCGGGGTGGCTGCGCTGCTGGTACTCCAGCGGGTCGGTGTCGGCCATGATGTGCCCGCGCACCCGGTAAGCGTGGATCAACTCGAGGATCCGGGCCTGCTTGCTGATCTCGTCGTCGTGCGAGGCCGAGATGTCCTTGCTCCAGCGGATCGGCTCGTAGGGGATCCGTAGGGCCCGGAAGATCTCGTCGTAGAAACCGTCCTCACCGAGCAGCAGCGCGTGCAGCCGGCGCAGGAACTCGCCGGACTGGGCGCCCTGGATGATGCGGTGGTCGTACGTCGAGGTCAGCGTCATCAGCTTGCTGACCGCGTTGCGGGTGAGCGTCTCCTCCGAGGCGCCCTGGTACTCGGCCGGGTAGTCCATCGAGCCGACGCCGATGATCGCGCCCTGGCCCTTCATCAGCCTCGGCACGGAGTGGTTGGTGCCGATCGTGCCCGGGTTGGTCAGGCTGATCGTGGTGCCCTGGAAGTCGCTGACCGCGAGCTTGTTGTTGCGCGCCTTGCGGACGATGTCCTCGTAGGCGGACCAGAACGCGGCGAAGTCCATCGCCTCGGCGCCCTTGATCGAGGGCACGAGCAGCTGCCGGCTGCCGTCCGGCTTGGCCATGTCGATGGCCAGGCCGAGGTTCACGTGCTGGGGCCGGATCAGCGTCGGCTTGCCGTCGACGACCTCGAAGCCGTTGTTCATCTCCGGCATCTGCGTGAGCGCCTTGACCAGCGCGTAGCCGATGATGTGGGTGAACGACACCTTCCCGCCGCGGGCGCGGGAGAGGTGGTTGTTGATCACGATGCGGTTGTCGATCAGCAGCTTGACCGGGACCGACCGCACGCTGGTGGCGGTGGGCACGGTGAGGCTGGCGTCCATGTTGGTCGCCGTGCGCGCCGGCGCGCCGCGCAGCGTCACGCGCTCCGGCTCCTCGGTCGCCTCGGCCGCGGGCTGCTGCTCGGGCTCCTTGGGCACCGGCGAGCCCGCCTTGGGTGCGCTCTTGGGGGCGCTCTTGGGGGTGCTGGGCTGCGGGCTCTTCTGCCCCTGTGTCTGCGGCGACTTCTGCTGGGCCTGCTGGGGCTCCTGCTTCGGGGCCTGCTTCTGGGTCTGCTTCTGGGGCGCACTCTCGCCCGTCGGCCGGGCCTGCTTCTGCTGCTGGGCACCGCCAGCCCCGTTCGCGGAGCCGGAACCCGAGACCTTGGTCTCCGGGTCATAGCTCTTGAAGAAGTCCCACCATGCCTTGTCTACGCTGTTGGGGTCCTGCTGGTACCGCTCGTACATCTCGTCCACGAGCCACTCGTTGGCTCCGAACGCCTCGAGGGGGTTGTCGTGCGAAGACTCGGCCACGGCCTGAATCGCCTCTTCCGCTGCAATCTCATGAGTGGGGTGTTCGTGCCAAGGCTAATCCTTTCCGACAACCGAGCGCAGCCGGGATCACCACCTGGTCGCGGGGTGTTGCCGGTCTCACGTCCGCGGCTGGGCGGCGGCCGGTGAGGGCGTCGTCGGGGCGCCCCGTGACGGGCCTGCTGGTCGGTCTGCTGCTCGTGTCTTCGGCGGGGTGCACCGGCGAGGCCGACAAGCCCGCACCGACGTCCGCCCCGACGCCGGCGGTGAGCACCGGTGCTGCCCCCACGCTGAGCCCGCGCGCCGCCCCGATGTCCGTGCGGGTCACCCGGGTGGCCGGCCGGCTTCCCGCGAAGGCTCGCGCCTCCCTGGAGCGCAACGTGGGGCGCACGCTGCGCAGCTACGTGCAGGCGGCGTACGTCGACGGCGCCGGCGCGGGTTACGCCCACGCCTTCGACACCTTCAGCAAGGACGCCGCTCGCCGCGCCCGGCACGACCGGCGGTTCCTCACCGGCGCAGCGCTGGGCGAGGAGGTGGCCGAGGGGTCGGCGGCCGTGGTGCCGGTGCGGCAAAAAGCCTGGCTCTCCGTGCTGGCTCCGAACCGGGTGGCGGCGGGTGTCACCGCCCGGGTTCGGCTCGACCTGCTGGTCGACGGCGACCGTGAGGACCAGCGGGTCCGCGTCGAGGGGCGCTTGCTGCTGACCCGCAAGCAGGGCGGCGGCTGGCAGATCTTCGGGTACGACGTCTCGCGCCACACCACTCGGGGAGGAAGCGGCGGATGATCCAGGCAAGGGACCGCGGGTCCCGGGGGAAGCGGCCCGCGGGAGTGCGGCGGCTCCGCACCGGCATCGCGCTCGCCGTGGTGCTCGCGGGGACGGCCCTCGGACTGCCCGGCGCGACCGTCCGCGACGCCCCGATCGAGCTGGTCACGGTGCACTCCGCCCACGCCGTGGGGCACCCGCGGCACGTGATCTGGATCCTCGCCCTGGGGTCGGACGCCCGCCCGGGCCAGGCGGTGTCGCGCAGCCGTGCCGACGCGATCCAGCTCGTCGGGGTGAACCTGCGCACCGGAGCTGCCACGGCGATCGGGGTCCCCCGCGACTCCTACGTGCCCATCCGTGGCCACGGCCGCAACAAGATCAACGCGTCGATGTTCTACGGCGGCCCGCAGCTGATGGCCGACTCGGTGGCGAACATGGTCGGCATCCGGCCCGACTACGTGGTGACCACCGGCTTCGACGGCTTCCGGGCGATGATCCAGGCCATCGGCGGTGTGACCGTGCACTCGAAGTACGCCTTCGACGACCCGGTGATGCCCGGCGGCTACCAGGTGGGCAAGAACCGGTTGAACGGCTTCCAGGCGCTCATCTTCTCCCGGATCCGGCACGGCCTGCCGCGCGGTGACTTCGATCGCTCCGGGAACCAGCAGCGCACGCTGGTCGGCATCCTGCGCGAGGTGCGCGCCAAGGCCGACCGCCCCGGCTTCATGGAGCGTGCCCTGCTCGCGGTGACCCGCAGCATGAACACCGACCTGCGGCCCTCGGAGCTGTTCACCCTGGCTCAGGCGCTCACCCAGGTGCGCCCCGACCGGTTCCACGGCTGCGTGATCTCCGGGAGCACCGGGTACGTCGGCGCCGCCAGCGTGGTCCACCCGAACCTGGCCCAGGCGCACGACATCGCGCGGCGGGTACGCAAGGACGCGACGCTCAACGGCCACTGCTGACCGTCGAGCGCCGCGTCACTCGGCGTTGTCGCCCCGAAAGGGGCGGCGGGATCAGACCCGCTTGATCCGGACGTGGGCGCCGCCCAGCTTGACCACGGTCTCGGCCGGGGTGCCCGGCAGCAGCGTGATCTGCAGCGCGACGACGTTGATGCCGCGCTTGAAGCGGTGCACCTTGTTCACCTCGAGCTTGAGCACGCCCTGCGCCTCCTTGGGCAGCGGCACCGCGCCGGCGTCGGGGAACTCGATCTTCTGGCCGCCGAAGGAACCGGAGCCGATCGTGGTGCCGGCCGCGGACTTGCGGATCTTCCCGCTCTTGGTCTTGACCACCTTGGCGCGGGCCTTCAGCGCGTTGATCACCAGCTTGGTGTCGCCGGTGCCGATCTCGATCCCGGCCACCTGGCCCTCGGTCCAGCCGCGGGCGTAGCCGCTCTTGCGCTGGATGCCGTAGGAGCGGGCGCTGGCGGCTCCGACCTTGAGCACCCCGGCGGCGCCGAGGTCGAGCCCGGCCAGGTGCGAGGTGCGGACCTTGCCGTGGGTGCCCTGGCAGGGCAGCGCGCGGGTGACCACCCGGCCGACCTTCAAGATCCCGTCGACCGCGGACACCTGGGCGCCGTACCCGACGCCGTGGAAGACCCCGGCCGGGACGTTCTTGGTGATCCGTGCCCACGCGCGGCCCAGCGCCACGGTGGAGCCGTTGACCAGGTCGATCTTGAGGGCGTAGGCGCTGGCGGCGGCGTACCCCTTCTTCTTCGTGTTGCGCTCGTGCCCGACCTTGATCGTGCCGAGGCCGGGGATCTCGATGCCGCTCTTGGCGAACTGGTTGCTTCCCAGCAGCTCGAGCACCTGGTCGAGCCCGCCGGACACGGCGTCGGTGAGCTGCTGCAGCGGCCCCTCGATCGGAGTCCCGGGAGCCAGGTTCAGCTCCAGGTCGAGCCCGTCGAAGTTGGTGGAGGTGCGGAAGCCCTTGCCGCGCACGTGCCACGCCTTGGCGGTCGTGGTCAGCGCGCCGAGGCCGAGGTGCGGCTGGTTGGCGCCCGGGTCGCCGATGGTGACGCCGGCGATCTGGTTGACGCTGCGCACGCCGACGACCCTGCCGTGCTTGGCGCGGTAGGTCCGGCTGTGGCTGGTCACGGCTCCGACGTGCAGCACGCCGTCCAGGGGCGTCCCCTTGCCTCCGACCTCGGCGATGCGACGGTCGGCCCGCCTCCCGGTGAGCCGGGTGCAGGAGATGTAGGAGAAGGCGGTGCGGGCGGATCGCAGGTCCACCTGCTTGGCCATGACCCGCGTGCCGTACGCAGTGGTCTGGAACCCGAAGTCGGTCTCGCGCAGCTTGGCCTGGGCCGGCGCCGCTCCGAGCACGACGGCGCCGGTCAGCGCGACGCCGAGGGTGGTGAGTGCTGCGGCCACGCGGGCACGCAGGGAATGGCGGTTTCTCAAGTGACTCCCCGTTCACTGTGACGATGTCCCGAAGGCGAGGGTGCGTCCCGCCCCGAGAACCCCGGGAGCCCACTCGCTGCACAGACTAACGCCGAAAGTTAAGGAGCGTTACGGGCGAATGGCAAAGAATGTCGAGATCGTCCGGATCCGGAAACCGGTCAGCTCGACAAAGGCGACGATCATCGCTCAAAACGGGCGCCCCCGGTAGGATTCGAACCTACGCTCCCGCCTCCGGAGGGCGGTGCTCTATCCCCTGAGCTACGGGGGCTCATGGGCTCCGACGAGCGTACAGGACGGCTCGACGTGCACGATGGGGGAGGGGTGATGGTCACGGGGGAGTCACACGGTCCCTGGCGGGTCCTGGTCGTCGACGACTCCGAGGTGATCCGCGAGCTGATCTCGGTGAACCTGGAGATGGAGGGCCTCGCAGTACGCACTGCCAACGACGGCGAGGCCGCCCTGGTCGAGGTCGCCCGGGAGCGGCCCGACGTGATCACGATGGACGTGATGATGCCGGGGCTGGGCGGACTCGAGGCCACCGCGCGGCTGCGGGACGACCCGGCAACAGCCGACATCCCGGTGGTGATCGTCACCGGGCGGGCCCAGGCCGCGGACGTGGCTCGCGGCACCGACGTGGGCGTGGACGCCTACCTCACCAAGCCGTTCGAGCCGGCCGAGCTGGTCGAGGTGGTCGCCCGCCTGGCCCGGGAGGGCCGCCGATAGGCTGGCACGGTGACTCCCGAACAGCTCTCCGACGTGATCGTTGCCGCCCTGACCCGCCTCGTGGAGCAGGGGCGGATCCGGCTGCCCGAGGGAGTGCCGGCACGCGTGGTCGTGGAGCGACCCAAGGTCAAGGAGCACGGCGACTACGCCACCAACATCGCGTTGCAGCTGGCCAAGAAGGCGGGCCTGCCGCCGCGCGAGGTCGCCGAGATGCTGGCCGGCGAGCTGGCGGGCACGGCCGGGGTCGCCTCCGCCGAGGTAGCCGGTCCCGGCTTCCTCAACATCCGGGTCGAGGCGGGGGCGCAGGGGCAGCTCGCCGCGCAGATCGTGGCGGCCGGGGCGTCGTACGGTCACACCACGGAGCTGGAGGGCCAGCGCTTCAACGTCGAGTTCATCTCGGCCAACCCCACCGGCCCGATCCACCTCGGGCACACCCGGTGGGCCGTGGTGGGTGACGCCGTCGCCCGCGTCCTCGAGGCGGCGGGCGCCGACGTGGAGCGCGAGTTCTACATCAACGACCGCGGTAACCAGATGGACAAGTTCGGCGCCTCGCTGGAGGCCGTTGCCCAAGGCGAGCCAGTGCCCGAAGACGGGTACCACGGGGATTACATCGCTGACCTGGCCAAGCAGATCGTCGCGGAGAACCCGCACATTCTCGAGCTCGCGGCGGACGAGCGGCTCGCCGCGTTCCGGGAGGCCGGATACAAGATCCAGCTGGCCGAGCAGCAGCGGCAGCTCGACGGCTTCCGAACCCATTTCGACGTCTGGTACTCCGAACGCAGCCTCTACGAGGCCGACCGGGTCCAGCACGGCATCGAGAAGCTCCGCGGGCAGGGGCACCTGTTCGAGGCCGACGGTGCGCTGTGGATGCGCACCACGGACTTCGGTGACGACAAGGACCGGGTCCTCGTCCGCGGCAACGGCGAGCTGACCTACTTCGCCTCCGACACCGCCTACTACGTCGACAAGCGCGAGCGGGGCTTCGACGTCTGCATCTACCTGCTCGGCGCCGACCACCACGGCTACGTCGGTCGGCTCAAGGCGATGGCGGCCTGCGCGGGCGACGACCCGGCGTACAACATCGAGGTGCTGATCGGCCAACTGGTGAAGATCATGCGTGGCGACCAGGAGGTGCGGCTGAGTAAGCGGGCCGGAACCATCGTCACACTGCAGGAGCTCGTCGAGATGATCGGCGTGGACGCACTGCGTTACACGCTGGCGCGCTACCCCGCCGAGTCACCGCTGACGTTGGACGTCGAGCAGATCACCCGCCAGAGCAACGACAACCCGGTGTTCTACGTGCAGTACGCCCACGCCCGGCTGGCCTCGATCCTGCGCAACGCCGCGGACCTGGGCGTGGCTCCGGCCGGCGAGAGCTTCGACCCCGCACTCCTGGCGCACGCGAAGGAGGGCGACCTGCTGCGTGCGCTGGCCGAGTTCCCGCGGGTGGTCGTGGCCGCCGCGCAGCTGCGCGAGCCGCACCGGGTGGCCCGCTACCTCGAGGACACCGCATCGGCGTTCCACAAGTTCTACGACGCCTGCCGGGTGCTGCCGCAGGGCGACGAGGAGCCGTCCGCGCTGCACGCCGCCAGGCTGCTGCTCGTCGAGGCGACCCGCACCGTGATCGCCAACGGCCTGCAGCTGCTCGGGGTCTCCGCGCCCGAGCGGATGTGACCGGTGCGCGCGCACGAGGCCGGCGCTCTGCACGCCGACATCAACCACCGCGGACCCTCCTGGCTGCACACGCCGCGTGACGTCAACGCGCTCGTGCCGCAGCTGTGGTCGCGCACCGCGCGCAAGAACGCCGCCGGTGCGCTGGAGGTCGGGGGAGTGGACCTGCGTGACCTGGTGGCCGAGCACGGTAGCCCGGCGTACGTCCTGGACGAGGCCGACTTCCGCGGCCGGGCGCGCGCGTTCCGGGACGCCTTCGACGGCTACGACGTCTACTACGCGGGCAAGGCGTTCCTGTGCACCGCGGTGGCGCGCTGGGTCGCCGAGGAGGGTCTGCACCTGGACGTGTGCTCGCCCGGGGAGCTGACCGTGGCGCTGCGCGCGGGCGTCGAGCCGTCCCGGATCGGCTACCACGGCAACAACAAGACCGGGCCGGAGCTGGAGCGGGCGCTGCGCGCCGGGGTCGGCCGGATCGTGGTGGACTCCGCCCAGGAGGTCGACCGGCTGGTCTCGCTGACCGAGCACGCCGGGCTGGAGGCGCACGTGATGGTGCGGGTGACGGCCGGCGTCGAGGCGCACACCCACGAGTACATCGCCACCGCGCACGAGGACCAGAAGTTCGGGCTCTCGATCACCAGCGGTGACGCGTTCGAGGTGGTACGCCGCTGCCTGGCCGCGGACCGGATCGTGCTGCACGGGCTGCACTCCCACATCGGCTCGCAGATCTTCGACACCTCCGGCTTCGAGGTCGCCGCGCGCCGCGTCCTCGCGCTGCACGCCCGGGTGGCTCGCGAGCTCGGCGTCGCGCTGCCCGAGCTGGACCTGGGCGGTGGGTTCGGCATCGCCTACACCACCCAGGACGACCCGTCGGAACCGTCGGCCCTGGCCGCGGGGATCACTGCGATCGTGCAGCACGAGTGCCGCGGGCTCGAGGTTCCGGTGCCACGCCTGTCCATCGAGCCCGGCCGCGCGATCGTCGGCCCGTCGGTGTGCACCGTCTACGAGGTCGGCACCATCAAGCAGGTGGAGCTCGACGCCGGCGCGCGGCGCACCTATGTCTCGGTGGACGGGGGGATGAGCGACAACGTGCGCACCGCCCTCTACGACGCCGACTACAGCTGCACGATCGCCTCGCGCCGCTCCGACGCTGCACCGGTGCTGGGACGCGTCGTGGGCAAGCACTGCGAGGCCGGCGACATCGTGGTCAAGGACGAGTTCGTACCCGGTGACCTGGCCCCCGGCGACCTGCTGGCGGTGCCCGGGACGGGGGCGTACTGCCGGTCCATGGCCAGCAACTACAACCACGCCCTCCGCCCGCCCGTGGTGGCGGTGGCCGGCGGACGCTCGAACGTGGTCGTCCGCCGGGAGACCGAGGAGGATCTCCTGCGCACGGACGTGTTCGCCTGATGTCCTCTCGCAGAAGGCCGATCGGCCCGTGGAGCCTGTGTCTCAGCCGGCGGACGAGTCGACGCGCCGCCTGCACGTACCCGACGAATGACCGAGGATGGTCGCCATGGCAGACAGCGTCTCGATGCGCCCGCTGAAGCTCGCGCTGCTCGGCTGCGGGTCGGTGGGCAGCCAGGTGGTGCGCCTGCTGCACGAGCAGTCCGGCGACCTGCGTGAGCGCATCGGCGCTCCGATCGAGCTGGTCGGGGTGGCGGTACGCCGACTCGACGCGCCCCGCGACCTCGGCGGTCTCGACCTGCCGGCCGACCTGTTCACCACCGATGCCGAAGGCCTGGTCGCCCGGGACGACGTCGACCTGGTGGTCGAGGTGATCGGCGGCATCGAGCCGGCGCGGTCCCTGATCCTGCGGGCGCTCGAGACCGGGGCGTCGGTGGTGACGGCGAACAAGGCCCTGCTGGCCGAGGACGGTGCGACGCTGTTCGCCGCCGCCGAGAAGTACGGACGCGACCTCTACTACGAGGCCGCCGTGGCCGGCGCCATCCCGATCGTGCGGCCGCTGCGGGAGTCCCTGGCCGGTGACCAGGTCCGCCGCGTCCTGGGCATCGTCAACGGCACCACCAACTTCATCCTCGACCGGATGGACGGCTCCGGGGCGGGCTTCACCGAGGCGCTGGAGGAGGCGCAGGCGCTCGGCTACGCGGAGGCCGACCCCACCGCGGACGTCGAGGGATTCGACGCGGCCGCGAAGGCCGCGATCCTGGCCAGCCTGGCTTTCCACACCCGGGTGACCGCAGCCGACGTCTACCGGGAGGGGATCTCCGAAGTGACCGCCGCGGACGTGGCCTCGGCGCGGGAGATGAACGCCGTGGTCAAGCTGCTCGCGATCTGCGAGCTGACCGACGGTCCGCACGGTCCGGCGGTCTCGGCGCGGGTGCACCCGGCGATGATCCCGCGGACCCACCCGCTGGCCAGCGTCCGTGAGGCCTACAACGCGGTGTTCGTGGAGAGCGAGGCGGCCGGCCAGCTGATGTTCTACGGCCCCGGCGCCGGCGGCGCGCCCACGGCGAGCGCCGTGCTCGGCGACCTGGTCACCGTCGCGCGCAACCGGCTGGTCGGGGTGCGCGGGCCCGGCGAGTCGTCGTACGCGCAGGCCGAGGTGCTGCCGATGGGGGAGACCGAGACCCGCTACCACATCGCCGTCGACGTCGACGATCGCGCCGGCGTGCTCGCGCAGGTGGCTCACGCATTCGCCGAGAACGGCGTCTCGATCAAGACCGTGCGCCAGGAGGGGCGCGGCGCCGACGCCCAGCTGGAGGTGGTCTCTCACCGGGCACTGGATCGCGACCTGGCAGCCACGGTCGAGTCGCTGCGCCGGATGACCGACGTGCACGACGTGTCCGCGATCATGCGGGTGGAGGGAGACGGCGAATGAGCCACCAGTGGCGCGGGGTGCTCGAGGAGTACGGCGATCGGCTCGACATCCCCGACGGCACGCCCACCATCACGCTGCGTGAGGGGGGCACGCCGCTGGTCGAGTCACGGTGGCTCTCGGAGCTGACCGGCGCCTCGGTCTGGCTGAAGGTCGAGGGCGACAACCCGACCGGCTCGTTCAAGGACCGCGGGATGACCGTTGCGCTGTCGGTGGCCGTCGGGCAGGGGGCCGAGGCGGTCGTGTGCGCGTCCACGGGCAACACGTCCGCGTCGATGGCGGCGTACGCCGCTCGTGCCCGGGTCAAGCCGCTCGTGCTGGTCCCGCAGGGCAAGATCGCGGCCGGAAAGCTGGCCCAGGCGATCGTGCACGGTGCGCAGGTGATCATGGTCAAGGGCAACTTCGACGACTGCCTGCGGCTCTCCCGCGGGCTCGCCGAGGACTACCCGGTCGCCCTGGTGAACTCGGTGAACCCGATGCGGCTCCAGGGGCAGAAGACCGCGTCGTTCGAGGTGGTGGACTTCCTCGGGGACGCCCCCGAGGTGCACGTGCTGCCGGTGGGGAACGCGGGGAACATCTCGGCGTACTGGCTCGGCTACGCCGAGGCGCTCAAGGACGGCCACGCGTCGCGCACGCCGCAGATGCTCGGCTGGCAGGCTGCGGGTGCCGCACCGCTGGTGGGTGGCGTGCCGGTGCCCGACCCCGAGACGGTCGCCTCAGCGATCCGGATCGGCAACCCGGCTTCGTGGCATCTGGCCGAGGCGGCCGCCGAGGAGTCCGGCGGGCGCTTCGGCGCGGTCAGCGACGAGCAGATCCTGGCCGCCCAGCGCGCCTTGGCCTCCGAGGACGGCGTGTTCGTCGAGCCTGCGTCGGCCGCGGGCGTGGCCGGGCTGCTGGTCGACCACGAGCAGGGCCGGTCGGTGGCCGGTCGCACGGTCGTGGTGACGGTGACCGGGCACGGTCTCAAGGACATCGACACTGCCCTGTCCACCTTCTCCGACGTCGTCGACGTGGTGATCGAGGCCGACGTCGAGCAGGCCGCCGCGGCGGCGGGGCTGCGCTGAGAATGGCCACGTTCGTCCCCGGCGACGTGCGCGTGTCCGTACCCGCCACCAGCGCCAACCTCGGTCCCGGCTTCGACAGCCTCGGCCTGGCACTCGACCACCGGGACCGGGTGCGTGCCCGTGTGGTGGGGTCGGGGCTGCGGATCGAGGTGCGCGGCAGCGGCGAGGGCACGGTGCCGCTCGACGAACGGCACCTGGTGCACCGGGCGATGGTGGCCGCGTTCGACGAGATGGGCTGCCCGGTCCCCGCCGTCGAGCTCGAGTGCGACAACGTGATCCCGCACGCCCGCGGCCTGGGCTCGTCGTCCGCGGCGATCGTGGCCGGTCTGTGTGCCGCCCGCGGGCTGGTGGCCGGCGGGTCGCTGCTGATGGACGACGACGCGGTGCTCGCGCTCGCGACCCGGCTGGAGGGACATCCCGACAACGTGGCGCCCGCCTTCTACGGCGGCTTCACCATCGCCGGGGAGGACGCGAAGGGCGTGTTCGCGACCTCGGTGGCGGTGGACCCGCGGGTGGGCGTGGTGGTGTTCGTGCCGCCGCAGCCGGTCGAGACCTCCGTGGCGCGCGGGCTGTTGCCGGCCACGGTCGCGCACGCGGACGCAGCGGCCAACGCCGGACGTGCGGCGCTGCTGGTGGCCGCGCTCAGCCGGCAGCCGGAGCTGCTGCTGACCGCGACGGAGGACCGGTTGCACCAGGCCTACCGCGAACCTGCCATGCCGCCGACGCTGTCCCTGGTGCACCGGCTTCGTGAAGCTGGCGTCCCGGCCGTGGTGTCGGGGGCGGGACCCAGCGTGCTCGCGTTCACCGGGCATCACACGCGTGACGACGTGCTGGGCCGGGTGCCGGCCGGGTGGCAGGCGCTCGCGCTGGAGATCGACCAGCGCGGGGCCGTGGTCGAGGTGGACGCCTGAGCGGCTCGGCCTCCGGAGGCGGGCCCGGAGTCGGCCTCGAAGACGACTCCGAGTCGGTGCCAGAGACGACCCGGAGTCGACTCAGAGTCGACCCGGAGACGACCCAGAGTCGACCCGGGGAGACGATCACAGGGGAGGGGAACATTCCTCCCGACGCCTTGGTCGGGGTCGCCGTTCACGGGGCGGTGAAGGTGCTAGGCTGGCGACGCGCCAGTGATCGAGCGTCGCTCGAGCGACTCTAGCGAGTGGTGCACTTCCTCCTCGAACTCGTCGTCCGGGACGACAGCGGGCCGTGACGGCTTCGTGCGTCCGGATCCAGCCGGGGAACTCACTTGAACACGGCCACCGGGGCTCCCGGGCCGGCCACACGAACGTGGGAAGGACCTCACGTGACGGAAACGACCGATGCCACTCCTGCCGAGTCCGCTCCGGTGGAGACCAGCTCCTCGCCGCGCCGCCGGGGCACCGGCCTGGCCGGCATGCTGCTCCCGGAGCTCAAGCAGATGGCCGGAGGCCTGGGCATCAAGGGCGTCGGCGGGATGCGCAAGAGCCAGCTCATCGATGCGATCAAGGCGGCTCAGGCCGGTCAGGGTGGGCTGACCGACACGCCGCGGGACTCCTCGCCGAACGGTGGGGCACCTCAGGGGCACGGCGCCGCCCAGCAGGGGCAGGACGCGCCGGCGGCGCGTGACCAGCAGTCCCAGCAGCCCGAGCAGGGGAAGCAGGACCGGCAGGCCAAGCAGGACCGGCAGGATCAGCGCCGCGGCGACCGCAACCAGAAGGACGCCCAGAAGGACGCCCAGAGAGACGCCCAGAGAGACGCCCAGCGCGACCAGCAGCCTCCGCAGGACCGCGGTGGCCGGGACCAGGGCAGCCGCCAGGACAAGCAGTCCTCGCAGGACCAGAACCGGCAGGACCAGAACCGGCAGGACCGGGACAACGGCCAGGGCCGCCAGGACCGCGACAACCGCAACCAGGACCGCGACAACCGCAACCAGGACCGGGACAACCGCAACCAGGACCGGGACGGCCAGGACCGCGACGACCAGGGCGGCAGCCGACGGAACCGGCGGCGCCGAGGCCGCGACCGGAGCACCTTCCGCGAGCGCGGACCGCGCCGTGAGGACGCGGAGCCGCAGATCCACGAGGACGACGTGCTCGTCCCCGCCGCAGGCATCCTCGACGTCCTGGACAACTACGCCTTCGTGCGCACCAGCGGCTACCTGCCCGGCGCCGACGACGTCTACGTCTCGCTGTCCATGGTGCGCAAGTACGGGCTGCGACGCGGAGACGCGATCACCGGCCAGGTGCGGCAGCCGCGCGAAGGGGAGCGCAAGGAGAAGTTCAACCCCCTGGTGCGCATCGACACCGTCAACGGCGCCGAGCCGGAGAGCGCCAGGCAGCGGATCGAGTTCAACAAGCTCACCCCGCTCTACCCGTCCGAGCGGCTGCGCCTGGAGACCGAGTCGACGAACCTCATCGGTCGCGTCATCGACATCGCGGCGCCGATCGGCAAGGGCCAGCGCGGGCTGATCGTCTCCCCGGCCAAGGCCGGCAAGACGATGATCATGCAGTCGATCGCGAACTCCATCACCACCAACAACCCCGAGTGCCACCTGATGGTGGTGCTGGTCGACGAGCGGCCCGAGGAGGTCACCGACTTCCAGCGCTCGGTCAAGGGTGAGGTGATCTCCTCGACCTTCGACCGCCCGGCCAGCGACCACACGTCCGTCGCCGAGCTCGCCATCGAGCGGGCCAAGCGCCTGGTCGAGCTGGGACACGACGTGGTCGTCCTGCTGGACGGGATCACCCGCCTCGGCCGCGCCTACAACCTGGCCGCACCGGCCAGCGGCCGGATCCTGTCCGGCGGCGTCGACTCCGCGGCGCTCTACCCCCCGAAGAAGTTCTTCGGCGCGGCCCGCAACATCGAGGACGGCGGGTCGCTGACCATCCTCGCCACCGCCCTGATCGAGAGCGGCTCGAAGATGGACGAGGTGATCTTCGAGGAGTTCAAGGGCACCGGCAACATGGAGATCCGGCTGCGCCGTGACTTCGCCGACAAGCGGCTGTTCCCCGCCATCGACGCGGTGCAGTCCGGCACCCGCCGCGAGGAGCTCCTGATGAGCAAGGAGGAGCTGGCCATCGTCTGGAAGCTGCGCCGGGTCCTGTCCGGGCTCGACGGCCAGCAGGCGCTGGAGCTGCTGCTGGAGCGGCTGAAGAAGACGCACAGCAACATCGAGTTCCTGATGCAGGTACAGAAGACCACGCCCACCGCGGGCGGTCGCGACAACGACTGACGCCCGTCGCGAACGACTGACACCCATCGCGCACAGGAGGGGCCGCCCACCGGGCGGCCCCTCCTGTGCGTTGCGGAATGTCCCGGTTGGGTCGCTTGGAGCAGATATCCTTGCCCCTGTCCGTTCTGCGCGGGTGCTCGGGCCAGTCGCGAGCCCCCGGCCCTGACCTCTGGGGGACCCATGGCCGTGATCGTCGTGGCCGACGACGACGCCGACATCCGCGACCTGGTCGGCTTCAAGCTGGAGCAGTCCGGCCACGAGGTCGAGCTGGTCGCCGACGGTGCCGCCGCGGTCAGCGCCTGTCGGGAGCGGCGGCCGGACCTGGTACTGCTCGACGTGATGATGCCGGGGATGAGCGGGCTGGACGCCTGCCGCGCGCTGCGTGACGACAGCGGCCTGGCCACCGTCCCGGTCATCCTGCTGACCGCGCGGGCACAGGAGTCCGACATCGAGCAGGGATTCCGCGCCGGCGCCGACGACTACGTGGTCAAGCCGTTCAGCCCGCGCGAGCTCGCCTCGCGGGTCACGGCGGTGCTGGCCCGCCGGCGCGCCTCGTGAGGACCTGCCGGTGAGCCACCTGCTGTGGTTGCTCGTGGGCGTGCTCGGTGCCGGCGCGGCGGTTCAGGTGGTCGCGCTGGTGGTGCTCCGGTTGGGACGGCGCATGCTGTCCCGGCACCGCGAGGAGCGGCGTACCAGGCTGCGGCGGATGCTCCTCACCGCGCTGCTGGGCGAGGGTGACGAGGCGCGGGTCGCGTTCGCCGCGCTGCGCGCGCGCCGGGGGCGCAGCTGGCACGAGGTCGAGAACCAGGCGCTCTCCCTGCTGCCCAAGATCAAGGGCGACGCGCGCATCACGTTGACCGCCCTGCTCCTGGAGCGAGGTGCCGTCCGCCGTGCGGGGCGTGGGCTGCGCTCGCGCCGGATGGTGGCCCGCGCCGCTGCCGCCCATCGGCTCGGCTCACTCGCGCAGCCCGAGAGCACACCGCACCTTCTGCCGCTGCTGCGCGACAAGCACTTCCTGGTACGCCGCACCGCGGTGCGCGCCCTCGGCCAGCTGGGGGACCCGGCCGCGGTCCCCGCGCTGCTCGACGCGGTCGTGCGCGACGACAGCCTCACCCGCGACGCGATGGGGACCATTCAGCGCATCGGCAGTGCCGCGGTCGACCCGCTGCGTGCCGAGCTGGCTTCCGTGACAGGCCGGGGGGTCTCGACGGGCTCGACCGGCCGGGGGGGCTCGACCGGCCGGGGGGTCTCGACGGGCTCGACCGGCCGGCGCGCAGCCCTGGCCGCGACGGGTCTCGGCCTGCTCACCGACGTGGGCTCGGTGCCCCTGCTGGTCCGGGTGCTCGAGCGTTCCCGGGGACGGCTGCGGGTGGCCACGGCCGAGGCCCTCGGGCTGATCGGGTCGCCGGCCGCGGTCGCGCCGCTGCTGACGACCCTGGGTGAGGGTGACCCCGCTGCGCGGACCGCCGCGGCCACGGCTCTGGGCCGGATCGGCAGCGCGGAGGCGGCGGGGGGCCTGGCGCGCGCCCTGGACGGCGCGGACCGCGACGCCGACCGGGCGGTCGCGGCGGCCCTGCTGCGCCTGGAGGGCACCGGTCGCGAGGTGCTGGCCACCACCGGGTCCCCCTACGCCGCCGAGGCGCTGGCCGTGCACCGGGTCAGGCAGGACGCATGATCCTCCTGCTGGCCGACGGGCTGCCCGGCGGGCTGAGCCACGCGGCGGGCGACGTGCTGACCGTCCTGGGGTGGCTGTTCCTGGTCTACTCGCTCGTGATCAACACCAGCTTCCTCGCGCTCACCCTGCTCGCCGTGCTGGACTTCCGCAGCTACATCCGGCGTCTCGACTTCGCCGGCTACGACGAGTCGTTCGGGGAGCCGCTGACACCGGGCGTGTCGATCCTCATGCCGGCCTACAACGAGAGCGCCGGGATCGTGGAGTCGGTGGCCGCGATGAGCGCGATGCGCTACCCGGACTTCGAGGTGGTGGTGATCGACGACGGGTCCACCGACGACACCGTGGCCCGGTTGGTCGAGGCCTTCGACATGGTCGAGGTCCCGATCGTCGTGTCGCGCCGGATCCCCACCCAGGGTGCCGTGCAGGCGACGTACCTGAGCCGACAGGGCAGCCACAACGTGCTCCTGGTCTGCAAGGCCAACGGCGGCAAGGCCGACGCGCTCAACGTGGGCATCAACGCCGCGCGCAAGCCACTGGTGTGCATGGTCGACGCGGACTCGATCCTCGACCCGGACTCGCTGCTGCACGTGTCCCGCCCCTTCGCCGACGACCCGGAGCGGGTGGTCGCCTCCGGCGGGGTGGTGCGCGTGGCCAACGGCTGCACGATCAGTCGCGGGCGCGTCGTGGACGTGCGGATGCCGCGCCGCCGGCTCCCGCGGATCCAGGTGGTGGAGTACCTGCGCGCCTTCATGATCGGCCGCGCCGGGTGGTCTCGGCTCGGCGGCCTTCTGATCATCTCCGGGGCGTTCGGTGTCTTCCGGCGCGACGTGCTCTTCGAGCTCGGCGGCCTCGCCCACGACTGCATCGGCGAGGACGCCGAGCTCGTGGTGCGGCTGCACCGCTGGCTCGGCGAGAGCGACGTGCCGGGGCGCGTCGTGTTCGTCTCCGAGCCGGTGGCCTGGACCGAGGTGCCGCAGAGTCGCGCCGTCCTCCGTCGCCAACGGCGGCGCTGGCACCGCGGCTTGGCCGAGATCCTGGCCAAGCACCGCGGGATGCTGCTGCGCCCGCGCTACGGCGTGGTCGGCATGCTCGCGCTTCCGTGGTTCGTCCTCTTCGAGTTGCTCGCTCCGGTGGTGGAGGTGCTCGGAGTCGCCTACCTGGCGGTGGTGCTGCTCGGCTACGCCGCCCAGGCAGCCGGCTGGCTGTCGGCCCCGCTGGTCGACCCGGCCCTGCTCGGCGGGCTGCTCGCAGCGTCGCTGCTCTACACCGCCGTGCTGACCCTGTCGGCCCTGCTGGTCGAGGAGCTGTCCTTCCGTCGTTACCACGGGGCCAGTGACCTGGGCCGCGCCCTGTGGGCCGTGGTGGAGGAGAACCTGGGCTACCGCCAGCTCACCGCGTGGTGGCGCCTGGGCGGAGTCTGGGAGGCGGTGCGTCGGGCGCGCCCGGAGTGGGGCGACATGCAGCGGCAGGGGTTGGGCAAGTCGTGAGCGACCGGACGCCGGGAATCAATGTGCAGCTGGGCCGTCTGGTGGCGGGGATGATCGTGGCCGTCCTGGCGGTCGGCGCTGCCGGCGCCGTCGGGGCGCTGCGCACCGACAGCACGGTGCGCGACCTGACCGAGTCGGTCGGTCCCGCGGCGAACGCCAACCGCGCCGTGCTCCAGGACCTCACCGACGCCGAGACCGCTCTGCGCGGCTGGATCCTCACCGGGGACGATGCCGATCTGGCGCCGTACCGTGCGGCGATGCGCCGGCTGCCGGACCACCAGGCGACGGTCGGCGCGTTCGTCGCCCGTGAGCCCGGCTTCGCGGAGCCGGCCGAGGAGCAGCGCGCCGCCGTGCGGGCCTGGCTGGCCGAGTACGCGCGACCGCGGTTGCAGCTGCCGGCGGGCGAGGGCAGCTTCCGGCCCGCGATGTACTCCCGCGGCAAGCAGGCGTTCGACCGGCTGCGCGCCGCCAACGCAGCCCTCGCCGACCGGTTCGACGACCGGTTCGCCGAGGCTCGCGCGGAGTCGCACGACGCGCTCGCACTGACCCTGGTGCTGGTCGTGCTGATGACCCTGCTCGGCGCGGCCGTCGCACTCGTGGTCGGTCGCTACCTGGCGCACCAGGTCAGCGGGCCGCTGATCCGGATGCAGCAGATGGTCGACAGGTTGAGCGATACCGGCGCCCGGGCGCCGGTGTCGGGCCCGCGAGAGGTACGCCGCGTCGCGGTCGCGCTGAACGAGTTCGCCGAGCAGAACGAGCAGGTGCGGCTGCTCGAGCAGCAGGCCGTGGAGCGTCTGGAGGCGCTGGACCGGGCCAAGTCGGAGTTCGTCGCCAACATCTCCCACGAGCTCCGCACGCCGCTGACCAGCATCGCCGGCTACGTCGAGCTGCTCGGCGACGACCCGGGGGAGGCGCTCGGCGCGCGTCGCCGCGCGATGCTGGACGCCGTCGACCGCAACGTCGAGCGCCTGCAGCTGCTCGTGGAGGACCTGCTCACTCTCTCCTCGATCGAGGCCGGCAGCTATCGGGGACGCTTCGCGGCGGTCGACCTGGCGACGGTCGCGGTCTCGGTGACCCAGGAGCAGGCAGGAGCTGCCCGCGCCCGCGACATCGAGCTGCGCGCCGGCGTCGACGAGACCGCCGCCCCGGCGCGGGGCGATGCCACGCAGCTGCACCAGGCGGTGACCCACCTCGTCCGCAACGGCGTGAAGTTCAGCCCCGCATCGGGGGAGGTGCAGGTGCGGGTCGGATCCGACTCGGCGGCGGTCTGGGTGGAGGTGTGCGACCGTGGCCCCGGCGTACCCCCCGCGGAGCTGGCCGCGCTGACCGGCGGCTTCTACCGCGGGTCGAACGCCGTGGCCGCCGAGGCGACCGGCACCGGCATCGGGCTGCGCATCGTGTCCACGGTGGCCGATCACCACGGCGGACGCCTCGAGATCGAGTCGACGCCGGGGGAGGGCACCACCGCGCGGCTGGTGCTGCCGCGCGTCGACCCCGGTGTGCGGGAACATTCCGGTCCGCGGCCCGGTTGACGTGGGTGTCACCGCCGGTGCCTGCCGCTCCGGGCCTGCGGTCTGAGCCGACCACCTCCCACACGGCTCGAGCCGATTACCTCCCCGGCGCGCGGTTGAGGCACACTAGGTGACTGGTTCCGGTTCACGTCCTGCACGCCGGCACGCCGTACGCACGGTGGGTCGGGGACGACCCGGCGGCCCGACCGAAAGGAACACCATGCAGAAGGACATCCACCCGAACTACGTCGACACCCAGGTCACCTGCACCTGTGGCGCGACGTTCACCACGCGCAGCACCGCGAGCAGCGGCTCGATCCACACCGACGTCTGCTCCCAGTGCCACCCGTTCTACACGGGCAAGCAGAAGATCCTGGACACCGGTGGCCGCGTCGCGCGCTTCGAGGCGCGCTACGGCAAGAAGAAGGACGCCGCCGCCAAGTAGCACCTCTCGAGCGCCGGTCGCCGCACCCACGGGTGCGGGGCCGGCGCTCGGTCTGTCGTGGGCACCCGGCTCATCGGGCCTGTCGAGATCCCGCCGCTGTCCACGGGTCCACCGGTCCGCAACCCTCAACGAGGAGCGTCGATGTTCGAGGCGGTCGAAGGGCTGGTCGCCGAGCACGCCGAGCTCGAGCAGCGCCTGGCCGATCCTGCGGTGCACGGCGACCCGGGCCTGGTACGCCGGCTGAACCAGCGGTACGCCGAGCTCAGCGCGACCGTCCGCACCTACCGCGAGTGGCAGCAGCTCGGCGACGACGTCGAGGCGGCCCACGAGCTGGCCGGGGAGGACCCGGCCTTCGCCGAGGAGGCGGACCGGCTGGCCGCGCGGAGGGTCGAGGCCGAGGAGCGGTTGCGGCACCTGCTGGTGCCACGCGACCCGGCCGACGCCAAGGACGCGATCGTGGAGATCAAGTCCGGCGAGGGCGGCGAGGAGTCGGCGCTGTTCGCCGGCGACCTGCTGCGGATGTACACCCGCTTCGCGGAACAACAGGGGTGGCGCGTCGAGCAGCTCGACGCCACGGAGTCCGGCCTCGGCGGGTTCAAGTCCGTGACCGTCGCGGTCAAGGCGCGCGGCGTGCCCGACCCCGGCACCGCGCCGTACGCGATGCTGAAGTTCGAGGGCGGCGTGCACCGGGTGCAACGGGTCCCGGTCACCGAGAGCCAGGGACGCGTGCACACCTCCGCCGCGGGGGTGCTCGTGGTCCCCGAGGCCGAGCCGGTCGACGTCACCATCGAGGACAAGGACCTGCGCATCGACGTGTTCCGGTCCTCCGGCCCCGGCGGGCAGAGCGTGAACACCACCGACTCGGCGGTGCGGATCACCCACCTGCCCACCGGCATCGTGGCCAGCTGTCAGAACGAGAAGAGCCAGCTGCAGAACCGCGAGCAGGCGATGCGCATCCTGCGCTCGCGACTGCTGCAGGCCGCGCAGGACGCCGCCGACGCCGAGGCCTCGGACGCGCGCCGCTCGCAGGTGCGCACCGTGGACCGCTCGGAGCGGATCCGCACCTACAACTTCCCCGAGAACCGGATCTCCGACCACCGCACCGGCTTCAAGGCCTACAACCTCGACCAGGTGCTCGACGGCGCGCTCGGCCCGTTGATCGGGTCCTGCCTCGAGGCCGACCTGACCGCCCGGCTCGAGGCGCTGGAGACCGCGTGAGGCAGCTGGTCGCCGAGGCGGCCGCGGTGCTCGCCGAGGCCGGCGTGGCCAGCCCGGAGTACGACGCGGCCGAGCTGCTGGCCCACGTCCTGGGCACCACCCGCGCGCAGCTCGCCCTGGTCGCCCGCGGGGCGGGGTCGGTGGCGGAGCAGGTGAGCGCCGAGCAGCGCGCGGCGTTCGAGGCGCTGGTGCGTCGTCGTGCCGCCCGCGAGCCCCTGCAGCACCTGACCGGCTCGGCCGCGTTCCGCTACCTCGAGCTGGCCGTCGGGCCGGGCGTGTTCGTGCCGCGCCCGGAGACCGAGCTGCTGGCCGGCTGGGCCGTCGAGCGGGCCGAGGAGGTCCGCGCCGCCGGACGCACGCCGCGGGTGGTCGACCTGTGCACCGGGTCCGGGGCGATCGCCCTGGCGGTGGCCACCGAGGTGCCCCAGGCGCGTGTGCACGCCGCGGAGCTGTCCGCGGACGCCCTGGTGTGGGCCGCCCGCAACCTGGCCGGATCCGGCGTCGACCTGCGCGAGGGGGACATGGCCGATGCCTTCGCCGATCTGGACGGCACCGTCGACGTGGTCGTGTGCAACCCGCCCTACATCCCGCTCGAGGCCTTCGAGTCGGTGGCGCCGGAGGCCCGCGACCACGACCCCGCGCTGGCGTTGTGGTCCGGCCAGGACGGGCTCGACGCGATCCGGGTGCTCGAAGGACGCGCGGCGCGGCTGCTGGTCCCGGGTGGCGTGCTGGGCTTCGAGCACGCCGACGTGCAGGGGGAGGCCGCCCTCGACGTGCTCACCGCGGCCGGACGCTGGAGCGACGTACGCGACCACCGCGATCTCGCAGGTCGCCCCCGCTACGCCACCGCGCGGCTGGCACGATGACCCCGTGAACCGCTACGACATGTCCGACGAGGCGAGCCGCGAGAAGGGCGTCGCCGAGGCCGCGGCCGCGGTGCAGCGCGGCGACCTGGTGGTGCTGCCCACCGACACGGTGTACGGCCTGGGCGCGGACGCCTTCGAGCCCGCGGCGGTACGACGCCTCCTGGCCGCGAAGGGGCGTGGTCGCGACATGCCGCCTCCCGTCCTGGTCTCCTCGGCGACCACGCTGGACGCCCTGGCCGTCGGCGTTCCGTCGTTCGCGCGGGCCCTGGTCGAGGAGTTCTGGCCGGGGCCGCTGACCCTGGTCTGCCGGCAGCAGACCTCACTGCAGTGGGACCTCGGCGACACCCGCGGCACCGTCGCGGTCCGGATGCCCGACCACGACGTCGCGCGCGAGCTGCTCGGCCGGACCGGACCGCTGGCGGTCAGCAGCGCCAACCGCACCGGCCGTCCGGCCGCCACGACCGCCGACGAGGCCGAGCAGATGCTCGGCGACGCGATCTCGGTGCTGCTCGACGCAGGTCCGACGCCCGGGCCGGTCGCGTCCACCATCGTCGACTGCACCGACCCGAACCGCGGCCGCGTGCTGCGGCTGGGCGTGCTCGGCGTCGACCAGCTCGACGCGGTGGTCGCCCCGCTGGGGGCGAGCATCGTGGACGAGGGGTAGCCGGCCGCCCGTGCGTGAGTACCTCACCGTCTTCCTCGTCGCCGCGGCGATCACCTACCTGGTCGGGGTGGTGGCGCGGGAGGTGGCGCTGCGCACTGGCGCGGTGGCCAAGGTGCGGGACCGCGACGTGCACGCGGTGCCGATCCCGTACTTCGGCGGCGTGGCGATGCTGTGCGGGCTGTGGGCGGCCTACCTGGTCGCCTGGCACCTGCCGTTCCTCTCGCTCAGCGACGACCGGGTGTTCCGCGACGGCGCCGTGGTGCTGGCCGGGGGAACGCTGATCTGCGCGGTCGGCGTGCTCGACGACCTGATCGAGCTCGACCCGCTGACCAAGCTCGGCGGCCAGGTGCTCGCGGCCGCGATCCTGCCGCTGTTCCAGGTGCAGTTCTACGCGTTCGCGCTGCCCGGGGGCGGGCAGGTCAGCGCGGACCCGACCCAGGCGGCGCTGGCCAGCGTGCTGCTGGTGGTGGCCACGGTGAACGCGGTGAACTTCGTCGACGGTCTGGACGGGCTGGCGGCGGGGGTCGTCGGGTTCGGCGCGGTGGGCTTCTTCGCCTTCTGCTACGTGCTGGCCGACGCGAACGGCGAGACCCTCGCGATCACCGCGGCGTTCCTGTGCGCCGCGCTGGCCGGGGCGTGCGGCGGCTTCCTGCCGCACAACTTCTTCCCGGCGCGGCTGTTCATGGGCGACTCCGGGTCGATGCTGCTCGGCTACGTGCTGGCCGCCTCCGCGCTGACCCTGACCGGTCAGTTCGCGATGGTGGACATGACTCGCGGTGCGGGGGAGTCCGAGGCGAGCCTGCTGCCCACGCTGATGCCGGTGATCCTGCCGTTGGCGATCCTCATCGTGCCGTTCGCGGACCTGGTGCTCGCGGTCGTACGCCGCACCCGGGCCGGGCGCTCGCCGTTCGCCGCGGACAAGCAGCACCTGCACCACCGGCTGCTGGAGATCGGGCACTCGCAGCGACGGGCGGTGCTGATCATGTGGCTGTGGGCGGCGCTGATCGCCTTCGGCGGGGTGCTGGCCAGCCTCTACGCGGGCGGGGTGACCACCGTGGTACTGCTGGTCTGGTTCCTGGTGACCGTCGCGCTGACCTTCCTGGTACCCCGGGTGCAACGTCCCGGAAGCGGTCTGTAACGCTGGATTACCGCCTCTGGCGGACTTTGTGCTAGTTTTCACAAGCGTTCAGGAACTCCTCAGGATCGCCGATGCGGGGATCGCCGAGAGTCCCGGAACGACTGCCCCGCAGGAACCACAGGAACGGCCGCCGACATGACGACCGCCCAGCCACGCAGCAGGCCCGGCTACCCGACCACCACGGTGGGTTCGGTGATCCGTGGAGCCGCCGTGGCCGCAGGGGCCGTCGGACTTCTCGTCGTGGTGCTGGGCGCCGCGCTCGCCGGCTCGGCCGCGGCGCTCGGTGCCCTGGTGGGCACGCTGGTGGTGCTCGCCTTCTTCGCCGCCGGCGCCCTGGTCGTCGGGCTCGCCGCCGCACTCGCTCCGGCCACCTCGCTCCTGGTCGCGCTGCTGACCTACACGCTCAAGGTGGTGCTGGTCGGACTGGTCTTCCTCGGGTTGACCCGCTCCGGGGCGCTCGGGAGCGACCTGGACCCGCAGTGGCTGGCCGGCGCGCTGATCGCGTGCACGCTGACCTGGACCGCGGCCCAGGTGGTGCTGAGCATGCGGGCACGGCAGCCGGCGTACGACCTGCCCGGACCGGCCGCACCCGAGGAGGAGGCGAGTGTCCGATGACCCGCGCCGACTGCTATTGTCCGGGGCGCGATGACACAGCGAAATCGCGGCTCTGCTCCCGACGGGGGACCCTCTTCACCGGACCCATGGCACGCGGCGGGCTCCCTGATCTCGGGGGTCGCGCTCTACGGGTTCCTCGGCTGGCTCGCGGACCGCTGGCTCGGCACGTCGTTCCTGGTGGCCGTGGGCGTGCTGATCGGCGCGATCCTCGGCCTGTACCTGACCATCACCCGGTTCAAGCACCGGCCCGAACCACCGTCGGCGCAGGACGACGCCCCGCAGGACAAGACCCCCTAGGACAAGCTCTAGTGCAGGAGACACAGTGATCGTGAGTCTGGTTGCCGCCGCACCGGCCGCGGAGGAGGGCTTCACCCCGCCCGGTCCCGGCGACTTCAACCTGCCCCCGCTGGGACCGGACAACACCTTCGAGTTCCTCGGCCAGACGATGTACCTCGGGCTGACCAAGCCGATCCTGCAGCTGGTGCTCGCCGCGGTCCTGGTCTTCTGGTTCTTCTACGCGGCCTCGAAGAAGCGCGCGATGGTGCCCAGCAAGCTGCAGTACGTCGGCGAGGCGGGCTACGGCTGGGTGCGCAACGAGATCGGCCGCGACATCATCGGCAGCCACGACTTCATGCGCTTCGTGCCCTACCTGGTCACGCTGTTCTTCTTCATCCTGGTCAACAACTTCTTCGGGTCGATCCCGTTCATCCAGTTCCCGACGCTCTCGCGGGTCGGGATGGTCTACGCGCTCGCCGGGATGAGCTGGGTGATCTACAACGCGGTCG
The DNA here is from genome assembly GCA_035706365.1 of Nocardioidaceae bacterium. Classification (GTDB taxonomy): domain Bacteria; phylum Actinomycetota; class Actinomycetes; order Propionibacteriales; family Nocardioidaceae; genus Nocardioides_C. The sequence continues at coordinate 3,060 of DASSVD010000258.1, read as the reverse complement.
GCATCAAGAAGCACGGCTTCGCCGGCTACGCCAAGCTGCAGACCGTGCCGGCCGGCATCCACGGCCCGATGTTGCTGCTGCTGGTGCCGCTGGAGTTCCTGTCCAACATCGTGGTCCGCCCGATCACCCTGTCGCTGCGACTCTTCGCCAACATGCTCGCCGGCCACCTGCTGATCCTGCTGTTCGCGGTCGGCGGCGAGTACCTCCTCGTCCACGGCTCGATGCTGGTCAAGCCGGTCGGCATCCTCGCCTGGCTGCTGTTCATCGCGATCAGCTTCCTGGAGATCCTGATCCAGTTCCTGCAGGCTTACGTGTTCGTGCTGCTGAACGCGATGTACATCCAGGGCGCGCTCGCCGACGAGCACTGAGACCCGGCGCGGGGCGGTCGCCCGGCCCGCGTCGCAGCACCACCCGGCAACACCTCGAGCAACAACTCAAGACCTGAACCTTCAAGACCCCTTCAGAAACCCTCGAGAACTCCCAGAGGAACAACCGAAAGGAAAGTAGCCATGACTGGCTCGCTCAACATGATCGGCTACGGCCTCGCCGCGGTCGGCCCCGGTGTCGGCATCGGCCTCATCTTCGCCGCCTACATCAACGGCGTCGCCCGCCAGCCCGAGGCGCAGGGCCGCCTGCAGTCGATCGCGATCCTGGGCTTCGCCCTCGCCGAGGCGCTGGCCATCATCGGCATCGCTCTCGCATTCGTGCTCTGACGGACTCCTGACGAAGGACCAAGCCCATGAACCCGATCATCCGTGCGGCTGAGGGGCCCAACCCCCTCATCCCGCATCCGGTGGAGATCGTCCTCGCGCTGGTCGTCTTCGGTCTGCTCTACCTCGCCGTCAAGAAGTGGGTCGTGCCCAACTTCGAGAAGACGTACGCCGAGCGCACCGCGGCGATCGAGGGTGGCCTGGCCGCGGCCGAGACCAAGCAGGCCGAGGCCGACGCCAAGCTGGCCGAGCTCGACCGCCAGCTCAGCGAGGCACGCCACGAAGCCGCGCGCATCCGGGAGGAGGCGCGCGAGCAGGGGGCCGCGATCATGGCCGAGATGCGTGAGCAGGCCCAGGCCGAGGCGTCCCGGATCGTCGAGCACGCCCACACGCAGATCGACGCCGAGCGCCAGCAGGCGGTCACGTCGCTGCGCGCCGAGGTCGGCTCGCTGGCCACCTCGCTGGCCGGCCGCATCGTCGGCGAGGCCCTCGAGGACGACGACCGGCAGCGGCGCGTCGTGGAGCGGTTCCTCGCCGACCTGGAGGCCCAGCCCGTGAACGGGGCCGCCACGAACGGAGCGCGCTGATGCGTGGAGCCTCCGCCGACTCGCTGGCGACCCTGGTCGACGCGCTCGAGGCGAGCGTGGCGACCGGTGCCGACGCCGGCCGGATCGCCGACGACCTCTTCGGGGTCGCCGCGATGCTGCGCCGCGAGCCGGCGCTGCGCCGGGTGGCCACCGACGTGTCGGTGGCCCCCGAGGCCAAGGGGAACCTGGTCCGCGGGATCCTCGGCGACCGGCTCGAGGCGGCCTCCTCCGAGCTGGTGGCGCGCGCGGTGACGCTGCGCTGGGCCGCGACGGTCGACCTCGGCTACGCCCTGGAGCACGTCGGGGTGGTCGCCGCGGTCAAGGCGGCCGAGCAGGCCGGCGAGGCGGACGCGCTCGAGGACGAGCTGTTCGGCTTCGAGCGGCTGGTCTCGGAGAACCCGCAGCTGCGGGACGCCCTCTCCGACCCGGCACGCTCCGAGACCGACAAGCGCCGGCTGCTGGAGGACCTGCTGGGGGGCCGTGCCACGGCGTCGCTGGCCCGCCTGGCCGGCCAGGCCGTGTCCGGCACTCACCGCACGGTGGCCGTGGCGATCGAGGAGTACCAGAAGATCGCCGCCGAGCACCGCAACCGGCTCGTCGCCACCGTGCTGGTGGCCCGCGGGCTGTCCGAGGCCGACCAGCAGCGCCTGCACGAGGCGCTCGCCGAGCAGTACCACCGCCCGGTGCACCTCAATGTCGTGGTCGACCCCGAGGTGATCGGGGGCATGAAGGTGGAGATCGGTGACGACGTCATCGACGGCACCGTGGCCAGCCGACTCGACGACGCCCGCCGCCGCTTGGCGGGATGACGCCGCCCACGTAACCATGGGTGAGCAGCATCCGACCGGGCCTCAGACTTCACAACATCCAAGAGAGCAGGGACGAGAATCATGACGGAGCTTTCGATCCGTCCGGAGGAGATCCGGGACGCGCTCCAGCGCTTCGTGTCGGAGTACAAGCCCGACAGCGCGAGCCGCGAGGAGGTCGGCACGGTCGCCGAGGCCGGCGACGGTATCGCGCGTGTGTCCGGGCTGCCTTCGGCGATGGCCAACGAGCTGCTGGAGTTCGAGGACGGGACCCTCGGCCTGGCGCTCAACCTGGACACCCGCGAGATCGGCGTGGTGATCCTCGGTGACTTCGAGGGCATCGAGGAGGGGCAGACGGTACGCCGTACCGGCGAGGTGCTCTCCGTCCCGGTCGGTGACGGCTACCTCGGTCGCGTGGTCGACCCGCTCGGCACCCCGATCGACGGCCTCGGCGAGGTCGAGACCGAGGGGCGCCGCGCGCTGGAGCTGCAGGCCCCCGGCGTGATGCAGCGCAAGTCGGTGCACGAGCCGCTGGCGACCGGCATCAAGGCGATCGACGCGATGACGCCGATCGGCCGTGGCCAGCGCCAGCTGATCATCGGCGACCGCGCCACGGGCAAGAGCACGATCGCGATCGACACGATCATCAACCAGAAGCAGAACTGGGAGTCCGGCGACCCGAGCAAGCAGGTCCGCTGCATCTACGTCGCGATCGGCCAGAAGGGCTCGACCATCGCCTCGGTGCGCGGAGCGCTCGAGGAGGCCGGCGCGCTGGAGTACACCACCATCGTGGCGTCCCCGGCCTCGGACTCCGCCGGCTTCAAGTACCTCGCCCCCTACACCGGCTCGGCCATCGGCCAGCACTGGATGTACGACGGCAAGCACGTCCTGATCGTCTTCGACGACCTGACCAAGCAGGCCGAGGCCTACCGCGCCGTGTCGCTGCTGCTGCGCCGC
>DASSVD010000257.1:0-3184 GCA_035706365.1 Nocardioidaceae bacterium | reverse complement strand
GCCCGGGTTCCGCTACGACCGCTCGCTCGGCGTGCTCACCGACGCCCGCGACTTCGGCCTGGTCACCAAGTCCAACCTGATCCTCGGCATGGGTGAGACCCGCGAGGAGGTCTCGCAGGCGCTGCGCGACCTGCACGAGGCCGGCTGCGAGCTGATCACGATCACCCAGTACCTCCGCCCGTCTGTGCGGCACCACCCGGTCGAGCGCTGGGTGAAGCCCGAGGAGTTCGTCGAGCTCGCCACCGAGGCCGAGGAGATCGGCTTCGCCGGCGTGATGTCCGGGCCGCTGGTGCGCTCGTCGTACCGCGCCGGCCGGCTCTACCGCCAGGCGATCGAGAAGCGCGAGCAGCGCGCCTCCTGACCCGACCCCTCCCCCGCTCGACCCGTACCCTCGCCCGTCGCCGCGGGTGAGACAATGGCCTGGCCCACGGGGCCGACCAGACACCCGACGACCACAGCAGAGGCGACTCACACCGATGGCGAAGACGGACAAGCCCGCCAAGGAGGGCAGGCTCAAGCAGATCGCGGCCAGCTACCGGATGACGCGGCAGGCCGACCCGCGCATCGGGGTGATCCTGCTCGGAGTGTTCGTGCTGTTCGCGGCGATCGGCTTCGGCGTGTTCTGGCTGTTGCCGGGCATGTGGGCCTTCGACCTGGTCGGCGCGATCATGGTCGGCCTGATCGCCGCGCTGTTCGTGTTCGGCCGGCGCGCGCAGAAGGCGGCGTACGCCCAGATCGAGGGTCAGCCCGGTGCCGCCGCGGCCGCCCTCGGCATGCTGCGGCGCGGCTGGAAGCTCGACGCCGCGGTGGCGTTCAACAAGAACCAGGACGTGGTGCACCGCGTGGTCGGCCCGCCCGGGATCGTGCTCGTCGGCGAGGGCAACCCGAACCGGCTGCGCACCCTGCTGGCCACCGAGCGGCGCAAGCACGAGCGGGTCGTCGCCGACGTACCCGTCCACGAGGTGATCTGCGGTGACGGCCCCGACGCGGTGCCGGTCAGCAAGATCAGCAAGCACGTCTCCAAGCTCGGCCGCCAGCTCAAGCCCGCTGACATGACCGACGTGCTCTACCGGCTGCGGGCGCTGGACGCGAACCGCTCCAACATCCCGCTGCCCAAGGGCCCCGTGCCGACCAACATGAAGGGCATGCGGCAGAACATGCGAGGCCGCTGACCCATGGCGGTCCCCGGGCGTCCCGTCCCCGAGGGGGCTCCGGCCGGCCTGGCCGCGACGGAGCTGTTCGCCGTGGACGCCTACCTGCGTGACTTCGACGCCACGGTCGTCGAGGTCGATCGGGCGCAGCGCCGCGTGCTGCTCGACCGCACGGCGTACTTTCCCGGCGGCGGTGGACAGCCCCACGACCGCGGCAGCCTCGAGGTGTCCGGCTCCACCGGCTCCGAGACCCTGCCGGTACGCCGGGCCGCCCGGGACGCGGGCCGGATCTGGCACTGGCTCGACGTCGAGGAGGAGGCGCTGCCGGGCGTCGGTACGCCGGTGCTGGGCCGGCTCGACTGGGAGCGGCGCCACCTGACCATGCGCACGCACACCGCGCTGCACATCCTGTGCGGGGTGATGTGGGCCGACCACGCCGTCCCGGTCACCGGCGGCAACATGGAGCCTGGCAAGGGCCGTCTCGACTTCCCGCTGCCGGGGATGTCCGCCGAGCACGGCCGGCGTCTGGAGCAGCGGATCAACGAGGAGATCGCCGCCGCGCACGAGATCGTGGTCGCCTTCGTGGGTCGCGAGGTCGCCGACGCCGATGCGGCACTGATCCGCACCGCGGCGCACCTGATCCCCCGCGAGATCGACCCGCTGCGCGTGATCGACATCGTCGGGCTGGACAAGCAGGCCGACGGCGGCACCCACGTGCTGAGCACGGCGGAGGTCGGTGGGGTGCGGGTGACCGGCACCGAGTCGAAGGGGCGCGACAACAAGCGCGTGCGGCTCGAGATCGTGACCCATCCGGAGGGATGAGCGTGCCGAACCCGACACATGACACGACCCACTGTGGCCGTGGTCGGTGGCGGGATCTCCGGCCTCACCGCGGCGTACCTGCTGCAGCGCACGCACCACGTCACGCTGTTCGAGGCCGAGGAGCGTGTCGGCGGGCACGCCCACACCCACGACGTCCCGCTGGCTGACGGCACCACCGCCGCGGTCGACTCGGGGTTCATCGTGCTCAACGACCGCACCTATCCCCTGCTGCGCCGGCTCTTCGACGAGCTGGGAGTGCACACCCGACCGACCGAGATGAGCATGAGCATCACCTGCGGCGGCTGTGGGCTCAGCTACGCGGGCGGCCGCGGGCCGGACGGGATCTTCGCCCAGCGCCGCCGGGTCGCCGACCCGACGTTCTGGCGGTTGCTGGCCCAGGTACGCCGCTTCCAGCGGCTCGCGCTGCGCCACCTGGAGAGCGACGGTGCGGAGGGCCTCAGCTACGGCGAGTTCCTGGACGCGCACGGCTTCGACGCGCACTTCGTGACCCATTACGCGCTGCCGGTGGTCTCCTGCGTGTGGTCGATGGGACACGACGACGCGCTGAGCTACCCGGCCGCCTACCTCTTCGCGTTCCTGCGCCATCACGGTTTCCTGACCCTGGGCGACTCCCCCACCTGGCACACCGTGGTGGGCGGCTCGCGCACCTACGTCCGCGCGATCACCGACCGCCTGGACGTGGTGCGCACCGGCGCCCGGGTGACCGCGGTCAGCCGCAAGCCGGAGGCCGTGGAGCTCGACATCCGACCGGCCGACGGCGGCCCGAACGAGCACCACGCCTTCGACAAGGTGGTCCTGGCTTCCCACGCCGACCAGGCGCTGGCGCTGCTCACCGACGCCGACGACCGCGAGGCCTCCGCGCTGGGTGCGTTCGGCTACTCCACGAACGTGGCGTGGCTGCACCGCGACCTCGACGTGCTGCCGGCGCAGCCGCGGGCCCGGGCCAGCTGGAACTACCGGCTGGAGGACTGCGACACGGTGTCCGACCGGACGCGGGTCTCCTACTGGATGAACCGGCTGCAGGGTCACCCGGAGCAGGACCCGCTGCTGGTCACGCTCAACCCCGCCGCCGGCGCGGCTCCGGCCGACGTCGTCGCGCAGATGACCTACCGCCACCCGACGTACTCCGCGGAGTCGGTCGCCGCCCAGGCCGAGCTGCCCGGCCTGTCCTCCGAGCGGCTCGCCTTCGC
>DASSVD010000256.1:0-68722 GCA_035706365.1 Nocardioidaceae bacterium | reverse complement strand
GCGGCCCTGCGCGGTGCCGTGACTGCCGCCGGCGCCGTCCGAGCCGGAGCCGGACGAGCCGGTCCCGGACGAGCCGGTCCCGTCCGGGCCGGAGCCGGACCCGTCGGAGCCTCCGGTGTCCGGGGAGCCCGGCGAGGCCGGGGTCCGCGCGGTCGAGCCGGCCTGTGGCTCGGCGCCGGTCGAGGAATCGGCGCCCTTAGGGCCGCTGCACGCCGCGAGCAGGACCACCAGGGCGGTGAGCACCGCGGCTACGACCGGGGCGGGAGATCTCCGCACCGGCTGCGCGTGGCGGGACCGGGTCACCGGCGGACCACAGCGGCCGAGCGCGCCGGCAGCTCGACCTGCCCGTCGTGCACCTGCACCGGTTCCCAGGCGAGCAGCACGTCGACCTCGCCGGCCGGGGCGTCGGCGAGACCCGCGCGGCCTGCGGACCCCCGGTCGCCGGCGCCGTCGCCGGCGCCGTCGCCGTCGCCGTCGCCGCTGTCAGCGCCGTCGCCGCTGTCGAGGTCGACGCGGTGTGGACCGTCCCCGAGGTTCACCAGCACGAGGAAGCCGCCGCGACGCATCCGCACAGTGCGGCGGTCGGGGTCGTAGGCGACGTCGTCGGCGCGCCCGCCCCGCAGCTCCGCGTGCTCGCGGCGCAGGCGGAGCAGGTCGGCGTACCACTGCAGCAGGCGGGCGTGGGGCTCCCGGTCGCGCTCGACCCAGTCCAGCTTCGAGCCGGTGAAGGTGGTCTCCTCCTGCGGGTCGGGGACGTCCTCGGCGGCCCAGCCGTGGCCGGCGAACTCGCCACGCCGTCCCTCGCTGACTGCCGCGGCCAGGTCGGGGCTGGTGTGGTCGGTGAAGTACTGCCACGGCGTGCTCGCTCCCCACTCCTCCCCCATGAACAGCATCGGCGTCCACGGCGAGGTCAGCAGCAGGGCGGCCCCGCACGCCAGCCGTCCCGGCTCCAGGGACGCCGACAGCCGGTCCCCGACCGCGCGATTGCCCACCTGGTCGTGGGTCTGCAGCGAGGCGACGAAACGCCAGCCCAAAAGCTCCGGGTCGACCGGGCGGCCGTGCCGGCGACCTCGGAAGGTGGAGAGGGTGCCGTCGTGGAAGAACGGGGTGCGCAGCACCTTGGGCAGCGCGTCCGGGTCGGCGAAGTCGGCGTAGTAGCCCTGCGTCTCCCCGGTGAGCGCCACGTGCAGCGCGTGGTGCACGTCGTCGGCCCACTGGGCGTGCAGGCCGAGCCCGCCGATCGCCGGGCCGGGCCCACGCGGGGTGACCGTGCGCGGGTCGTTGCGGTCGCTCTCCGCGATCAGCCACAGCGGCCGGCCCAGCCGCTCGGCAAGCGTGTCGGCGAGGCTGCCCAGCTCCTCGAGCAGGTGCGTCGCCCGGTCGTCGTGCAGCTCGTGCACCGCGTCGAGCCGCAGCGCGTCGACGTGGAAGTCGCGCACCCACTGGGCGGCGTTGTCCAGCACCCAGCCGCGGACCGGGTCGCTGTCCTCGGCGTCGAGGTTGAGCGCCTGGCCCCAGGGCGTGTGGTGATGGTCGGTCAGGTAGGGGCCGAACTCCGCGAGGTGGTTGCCGTCCGGTCCCAGGTGGTTGTAGACGACGTCGAGGCAGACCCCCAGGCCGTGACGGTGGGCGGCGTCGACGAACCGCTGCAGCGCCTCCGGGCCGCCGTACGCCTCGTGCACCGCGTAGGGCGCGACCCCGTCGTACCCCCAGCCCCGCTCCCCCGGGAACGGCGCCAGCGGCAGCAGCTCGACCAGGGTGACGCCGAGTCGGACCAGGTGGTCCAGCCGCTCGGCCGCGGCGTCCAGCGTGCCGTCGCGGGTGAACGTGCCCACGTGCAGCTCGTAGATGACCGCGTCGGCGAGCTCGATGCCCGCCCAGCCGTCGTCGGACCACGCGAACCTGGTGGTGTCGAAGCGCTGGGACCAGCCGTGCACGCCGTCGGGCAGGCGGCGACCGCGCGGGTCCGGGCGGGCGTCGCCGCCGTCCAGGCTGAAGGCGTACGCCGTTGCCGGGTCGGCCTCGACCTGCGCGCGCCACCAGCCGGGCTCCTCCCGCCCGGCTTCCTCCGGTCCGGTGCCTCCCGGCCCGGTCGCCGGCTGCATCGGGACGGTCGTGTCGGGCAGCAGCAGGTCGACCGACCGCGCCACCGGCGCCCAGACCTCGAAGGTGAGCGACTCCCGCTCGCCCGCGGTCACGCTCGGCCCCGGGTGAGCAGCGCCACCGGAAACCGCACGAAGAGGTCGCGGCACGCCAGAGTGCCGGCGTCACCCTGGCCCATCCCGGCCACCTCGTGTGTCCGGCCGGTGAGGGCGTCGTGCCACGACCCGGCCGGGAGCGTGACCGTGTCGTCGGCCCGCCAGCCGCCGTCGCGGTGCAGCCGGGCCGGAGCACGGGTGACCAGGCAGGCCACCGCGTCAGGAGTCGCCTCGGGGCCGGCGGCGCCGTCCGTTGCGGTGCGGCAGAAGCCGAGGGCGTGCTCGGTGCTGGTGGTCAGTGGCGCGTAGCCGGCGCGTTCACCGAAGCAGTCGGGGTTGCCCGCCCGCACCGCCAGGGCGGTGCTGGTCACCCAGAGCTTCTCCGCGTCCAGGGTCTCGTCCGCACCGTCTTGCGGACCGCCGTCCTCGCGCAGCTGCTCCAGCAGGCGGCGGCGCGTGTCGTAGTCGACCCGGCGGCGGTTGTCCGGGTCGACCAGGGACAGCGCGACCAGCTCGGTGCCCTGGTACAGGTCGGGGACGCCCGGCAGGCACAGCTGCACCAGCTTCTGCGCGAGCACCGTGGCACGCACCGCCTCGTGCTGGCCGGCCACCGCGTCGGTGACCACCGAGCGCAGCGCGTCGTCGTCCAGCGCCCGGTCGGCCAGCGCGAGCACCCGGCCCTCGTAGTCGGGGTCGCCGTCGACCCAGGCGGTGTGCTGCTTCGCCTCGCGGACCGCCTTCTCGAGGTAGCCGTGCAACCGCTCGCGCGAGATCGGCCCGACCCCGACCAGCGTCTGCCAGAGCAGGTGCGCGGTGGGCCGGTCGACCGCGGCCCGGTCGGCCGCGGAGCGGAACGCGTCGGCGCCGCGCTGCCAGGCCTCGGGGTCACCGGCCACCGCGAGCAGCCGGGCGCGCACGTCCTCGCTGCGCTTGGTGTCGTGCGTGGTCAGCGTCGTCATCCCCCGCGGCCAGTCTTCCTGCTGGTCGCGAGCCCAGCCGTGCAGCACGGCAGGACCGGCTTCCGTCAGGAGTCCGGGGTCGCCGCCGACCTCGTTCAGCGCGTCCAGCCGGTGCCAGCGGTAGAAGGTGGTGTCCTCGATGCCCTTGGCCATCACCGGCCCCCAGGTCTGCTGCAGGCGGACGGCGAAGTCCTCGGCCGCGGCGCGGGCGTCCGGGCCGAGCTCGTCAAGGCCCTCCAGCAGCGCGAGCGAGGTCAGCTGCCGCAGCGGTCCGGCGAGGTCGGCACGCCGCGACAGTGCCCGGTCCCGGGCCTGCTCCAGCCGGCCTCGCGCGAGGTCGTCCGGCTCCTCGCCGGGGCTCAGGTAGGCGCGGTACACGTCGCCGGACACGAGCAGCTCGGCCACCGCGTCGCGCAACGGGTCGGCGTCCGCGTCGCCACCCGGCTCGCCCAGCGCCTGCTGCGCGCGGCGGACGAGGCGGCGTACCTCCGCTCCGAGCATGGTCTCCACCACGGTGCGCTTGGCGGCCAGCTCCACCTGCTCCAGGTCGCCCTCCCCGCCGGCCTCGGCCCAGGTCTTGTCCAGCACCGGCGCGGCGGCCGGGTCCACCAGGGCGGCACTGACCGCACGCATCGCGTCGTAGCCGGTCGTGCCCGCACACATCCACGATCCGGGGAGCCGCTCGTCACCCTCGAGGATCTTCTCCACCCACACCGGCGTGCCTGGGCGGGTGGCGGCGCGCAGCGCGCGCAGGTAGCCCTCCGGGTCGGCCAGGCCGTCGGGGTGGTCGATCCGAAAGCCGTCGAGCACGCCGCGGTGGTGCAGGTCCAGCAGCAGCCGGTGGGTCGCCTCGAACACGTCGGGCAGCTCGACCCGGACCGCGATCAGCTCGTCGACGTCGAAGAAGCGCCGGTAGTTGAGCACGGCGTCCTTCTCCCGCCAGTGCGCGAGCCGGTAGTGCTGCCGGTCCAGCAGCGTCCGGTCGACCGGCGTCCCGGCCTCGAGCCCAGCGGTCTCGGGAAGCGAGTCCGGCGCCACCGGGAAGACATGGTCGAAGTAGCGCAGCACCGGCGCACCGCTGCCGTCCCCCACGTCGGTGCCCGGCGCGGGGTCGAGCACGAGCTCCCCGTCGGCGAGCACCTGCTCCAGCGGCTGCCCGAGCACGGGTACGCCGAGCCGTCCCGCGCCGGCAGCCCAGTCCACGTCGAACCAGTGCGCGGTCGCCGCCTCGGGCCCGTCCCGCAGCACCTGCCACAGCGGCGCGTTGGCCCACGCCGGGGCGACGAAGGCCATGTGGTTGGGCACCACGTCGACGACCACGCCGAGACCGTGCTGGTGTGCCGCGTCGGCCAGCTCCACCAGACCGGCCTCGCCGCCCAGCTCCTCGCTGATCCGGGTGTGGTCGAGCACGTCGTAGCCGTGCTGGGACCCGGGCACCGCCTGCAGCACCGGCGAGAGGTAGAGGTGGCTGACCCCGAGCGCCGCCAGGTAGGGCACCTGGTCCCGCGCGTCGGCGAACGTGAAGTCCGGGGTCAGCTGCAGCCGGTAGGTGGCGATCACCGCTGCATCGTGGCCTTCTCGGCGCCGATCGTGGTGTCCGGGCCGTGGCCGGTGTGCACCACGGTCTCGTCGGGCAGCACGAAGAGCTTGGCCCGGATCGAGGCCCGGATCAGGTCCGGGTCGCTGAACGAGCGGCCGGTGGCCCCGGGACCGCCCTGGAACAGGGTGTCGCCGGTGAACACCGCACCCAGCTCGGGGGCGTAGAAGCACACCGCGCCCGGGGCGTGGCCGGGGGTGTGCAGGACGCGCAGCGGCGTACCACCGACCTCGACGACCTGGCCGTCGGCCAGGTCCGCGTCCCACCGGCGGTTGGGGTGGGTCAGCTCCCACAGCGGGGAGTCCTCGGGGTGCAGGTGGATCCGCGCGCCGGTCTTCTCCGCGAGCTCCGGCGCGATCCGCACGTGGTCGTCGTGGGCGTGGGTGCACAGGATCGCCTTGACCCGGCGCCCTGCGACCAGCTCCAGGATCGGCGCCGGGTCGTGGGGTGCGTCCAGCACCACGCACTCCTCGTCGTCGCCGACCACCCAGACGTTGTTCTCGACCTCGAAGGTCTCGCCGTCGAGGGAGAAGGTCCCCGCCGTCGACGCGCTCTCGACTCGCACACTCACAGAATCACCACCGACCGCAGCACGTTCCCCTGGTGCATGCGTTCAAACGCCTGCTCGACCTCGTCGATCCCGATCCGCTCGGTGACGAAGGCGTCCAGGTCCAGCCGGCCCTGCTGGTACAGGTCGACCAGCATCGGGAAGTCGCGGCTGGGCAGGCTGTCGCCGTACCAGCTCGACTTCAGCGATCCGCCCCGGCCGAACACGTCGATCAGCGGGATCTCGGGCACCGTCATCTCCGGGGTCGGGACACCGACCAGGACCAGAGTGCCGGCCAGATCGCGGGCGTAGAAGGCCTGCTTCCAGGTCTCCGGCAGGCCGACCGCGTCGATGACCACATCCGCGCCGAAGCCGCCGGTCAGCTCCTGGATCGCGGCCACCGGGTCGGTGCCGCTGCTGTTGACCGTGTGCGTGGCGCCCAGCTGCTGCGCCCAGGACAGCTTCTGGTCGTCCAGGTCGACCGCGATCACCTTGGCGGCCCCGGCCAGGCGGGCGCCGGCCACCGCGGCCGACCCGACGCCGCCGCAGCCGATCACCGCGACCGACTGGCCGCGGCGTACCTGACCGGTGTTGATGGCGGCGCCGATCCCGGCCATCACGCCGCACCCGAGCAGGCCCACGGCCGCCGGGTCGGCGGACGGGTCCACCTTGGTGCACTGGCCGGCGTGCACCAGCGTCTTCTCCGCGAACGCGCCGATGCCCAGCGCGGGCGTGAGCTCGGCGCCGGCATCGTCGCCCTCGGCGATCGTCATCTTCTGGGCCGCGTTGTGGGTGGCGAAGCAGTACCACGGCTCGCCGCGCTCGCAGGCCCGGCACTGGCCGCAGACCGCGCGCCAGTTCAGCACCACGAAGTCGCCGGGCGCTACCGAGTCCACGCCCTCCCCGACCGTCTCCACCAGCCCGGCGGCCTCGTGGCCGAGCAGGAACGGGAACTCGTCGTTGATCCCGCCCTCGCGGTAGTGCAGGTCGGTGTGGCAGACCCCGCAGGCCTGCACCTGCACGACCACCTCGCCGGGGCCCGGGTCGGGCACGTTGATCGTCTCCACGACCACCGGCGCTCCCTTGCTCCGGGCAACGACTCCGCGGACCTGCTGCATGCGACCTCCTCGGGCGTACGACGACTCTGCGGTCACCCTAGCCACCGGCGAACAACGCCCCGACCGCCACGACGTAGGCGAGCACCAGCACCGCGCCGAGCACCCGCGGGAACCGGCCACGTCGCCACCCGGCCAGAAGGACCAGCGGTAGCGCCGCGGTCAGCAACCCGACCGAGAGCACCGGGGACCCGCGACCCAACGCCAGCGGCCGGACCAGCGCGCCGAGACCCACCGACACGGTCGCGTTGTAGGCCATCGCGCCGACCAGCCCGGCCACCACCACCTCGCTCACGCCGCGGCGGTGCGCCGCCCAGACCAGGGCGATCATCTCGGCGCTCGTGGCCAGGGCGAGCACGGTCAACCCGATCGCGGACTCGCCGATGCCGAGCACTCCGACCAGTCCGTCGGCGCCGCGCACCGCGAGGTAGCCGCCGACCACCATCCCGAGCACGCCGAGCAGCACGAGCAGCAGGGCGCGTGGGCCGGCCGCGGCGCGGACCGTCGACCCGGTCTGCCTCCGGCCCTCCCCGACCGCCGGACGCGTCTCGGCCACCCCACGGTCCGTCCCCTCCCGCTCGGCCAGCTCCCCGACCAGTGGCGGTGCCTGCTCCCGGCGCCAGACCCACACCACGCCGAGGGCGTAGCAGGCCACGAGCACGGCCCCCTCGGCGCGGCCGAGCACCCCGTTCCACGCGAACAGCACCAGGAGCGCTCCTGCTGCCGCAGCCGCCACGGCGTACTCCACGACGCGGCGGCCCACCGGCAGCCCGGTGAGCACGGCGGCCAGGCCCAGGGTGAGCGTGCCGATCACCAGGTTCGCCCCGACCGCATCGCCGGCGGCGAGCGCGGGGTGCCCCTGGCCGGAGGCGACCATCGCGGTGACCGCCTCCTCCGGCTCGGCCCCGGCGAGCAGCACGCCGAGGGCCAGCACGCTCACGCCGAGCCGGGAGGCGGCCGGCTCCACGTGCTCGGCGAACGCCTCGGCCCCGGCGGTGAGCAGCGCGGCGCCTGCGACGAGCAGGACGACGGAGATCAGCACGGTCACCCGGGCATTGTCCGGCATCGCCGGATGCAACCTTCCGGCGCGCTGCCGCGTCCTGGATGCGGAACCCGACGAGGATGGGGGACGACGTGCCGGCACCGATGGCGGAGAGGGGGACGGAGCCGATGCCCCATGCGGAGACGCCCGCGGAGCCCGGCGACCCGGGCGACGTGCGCGTGCACCCCGCGACGCAGCCGTCCTCGCGGGACGCCGAGTTCGCCGCCTACATGGCCGCCCGCCAGCCCAGCCTGCTGCGCACCGCCTACCTGCTCACCGGGGACCGGCACGCCGCCGAGGATCTCGTGCAGACCGCACTCGCCAAGCTCTACTTGTCCTGGGACAAGGTGCAGCGTCGGGAGCTGGTCGACGGCTACGTGCGCCGGATCCTGGTCAACGAGAACAACTCGCTGTGGCGTCGGGCCTGGAAGCGTCGCGAGGTCAGCACCGACGAGCTGCCGGAGCACCACGACACCCACATCGTCCCGGGGGCGCACGACACCGCCGACCACGGCGAGCGGCAGGCGCTGTGGGAGTTCGTCCAGACGCTGCCGCGCAAGCAGCGCGCCGTGATCGTCCTGCGCTTCTACGAGGACCTCTCCGAGGCGGAGACCGCCCGGGTGCTCGGCGTCTCGGTCGGCACCGTGAAGTCGCAGGCCAGCCGCGCGCTGGCATCGATGCGGACGCGGGTGCACGCGCACCCGCAGCTCGCCCGAGAGCAGGAGGAGGAGCAGTGAGCAACCTCGACGAGCGCGACCTGCTCGCCCACGAGCTGCACAGCCGGGCCCGGGAGGTGGGCGGCCACCCGATCGGCCTCGACGCGGTCAAGGGCAGCGCGCGCAGGATCCGGCGTACCCGCCGCGTCGTCACGGGCGCCGTGGCCGCCGTGGTGCTCGCGGTGGCTGTCCCCGCCGGCGTGTCGCTGTCCCACGAGCTGTCCAGCTCCGCGCCACAGCCGGTGGCTCCCCGCCCCACCGAGAGCCCGACGGTGACCGACCGCGCCGAGCCGCGGCCGGACGGTCCGGTCGAGCTGACCACCACCGGGCTGCCGCGCGGCGCCGACCCGCAGGTTCCCTACGTCCAGGTCCAGGAGGGGCGCCTGGTCACCCCGGACGGCACCGTCGACCTGCGCACCGCCTACTGGCAGGTGCTGCCGTACGCCGGCGGCTGGATCGCGGCGGACTCCGCCGGCCGGATCGACCTGCTCGACGCCGACGGCACCGTGCGCAACAGTGTGCCCGCGGTCAACGGTGCGGTCACCCTGGCCCTCTCGTCCGACGGCAGCCGGGTCGGCTATGCCGAGAAGGACGGCCCCGGCTCGATCACGCTGGTGTCCGCGCCGACCGACGGCAGCGACCCAGTCACCTGGCAGGTGACCGTCGCGAAGTTCGAGGAGGTGCGGCCGGTCGGCTACGTCGACGACGAGGCGCTGGTGTGGATGAACCCGCTCGGCGAGACACCGGAGGTGTCGGTGGCCCGTCCGGGTCAGGAGATGACGCCGCTGCAGGGCTTCCTGCGGGTGACCGGCGCCTCGTCGGCCTCCGGCCTGGTGTCCGGCCTGGTCTCCTACGGCGCGCAGTCCTGCTGGGGCGTGATGGACCCGGCCGTCTCCACGACCGAGCTGGCGTGGCGCACCTGCGACTGGTCGCTGGGCGAGTTCAGCCCCGACGGGCGCTACGTGATCGCCGGGGAACCGGGCGACGACGGGCTCGGCGACCCGCGCCTGGCGATCCTCGACGCCCGCACCGGCGAGGTGGTCGTCGACTACCAGCAGCACCGGGACGGCCGGGTGGTGCTTCCCCAGGTGGTGTGGGAGGACGACGACACCGTGCTCGCCCTCGCCGTGGACGGCAAGGGCCGCTACGTGATGCTGCGCGCCGACACCGCCGGGAACCTCGAGCGCGCGAGCGAGCCGGTGCCCGGCGGAATGAACTACCCGGTGTGGTTCGCCTCCGCCCCGCACACGTGATCCGCGCGCGCCGCCCCCGCGGCTCGGACAGCCTGCTCAGGCGACGATCTCGGTGACCGGCATCGAGGAGTCCGCCGGCAGGTCCAACGCTGAGGGCTGACGGCCCCGGGCGACCAGCTCGGCGCCCAGCGCGGCCACCATCGCCCCGTTGTCGGTGCACAGGCCCGGCCGCGGCACCCGCACCCGGACCCCCTTGGCCGCGGCGCGCTCCTCGGCCAGCACACGCAGCCGCGAGTTCGCCGCGACGCCGCCGCCGAGCAGGATGTCATCGATCCCCCGGTCCGCCGCGGCGTCGACCGCCTTGCGGGTCAGCACGTCGCACACCGCCTCCTGGAAGGACGCGGCGACGTCGGCGACCGGCACCGGCTCCCCGGCTCGCTCGCGGGCCTCGACCCACCGGGCGACCGCGGTCTTGAGCCCCGAGAAGGAGAAGTCGAAGCGGTGCCGCTGCAGGTCGCGCTGGGAGGTGAGCCCGCGCGGGAAGTCGATGGCCACCGAGGACCCCGACCGGGCGGCCCTGTCGATGTGCGGCCCGCCGGGGAACGGCAGTCCGAGCAGCCGGGCGACCTTGTCGAAGGCCTCGCCGGCGGCGTCGTCGATCGTGGAGCCCATCGGCTGCACCCCGGTGGTCACGTCGGCCACCTCGAGAAGCGAGGAGTGCCCGCCGCTGACCAGCAGTGCCAGGCACGGTTCCGGGAGCGGGCCGTGCTCGAGCTGGTCGACTGCGACGTGGGAGGCCAGGTGGTTGACGCCGTACAACGGCTTGCCCAGCCCGATCGCCAGCGCCTTGGCCGCGGCCACGCCGACGAGCAGCGCGCCGGCCAGGCCGGGCCCGCTGGTCACGGCGATCGCGTCGACGTCGAACATCCGTACCCCGGCGGTCTCGCAGGCGCGCTCGATGGTGGGCACCATCGCCTCCAGGTGCGCGCGCGAGGCGACCTCGGGCACCACACCGCCGAACCGGGCGTGCTCGTCGACACTCGAGGCGACCGCGTCCGCGAGCAGGGTCCGCCCGCGCACGATGCCGACCCCCGTCTCGTCGCAGGAGGTCTCGATCCCCAGCACCAGCGGCTCGTCCGGCGTACCACTCATGGTGCGCATTCTCCCCCGCCGTCCGGACCGCCCGGCAGGGTGGGTGCCGGGACCACCGGGGCCAGCGACCGAACCATCACCAGCGCGTCGGAGCCGTCGCGGTAGTAGCGCCGCCGCCGGTGCAGCTCGGCGAACCCCTCCGCACGGTAGAGCCCCAGCGCCGCGGCGTTCTCGGCGGCGACCTCCAGCAGCATGCGCCCGGCTCCGGCCCGCTCCGCGTCGTCTCGTACGCCGTGGAGCAGCGCGCGGGCGGTGCCGCGCCGCCGGTGCCGAGGGTCGACCGCGATCCGCAGCAGCTCCGCCTCGGGTCCCTCCTCGCCCTGCGCGTGCAGCAGCACCGCGTAGCCGAGCAGCGGCGCGGCTGGCCCACCCGCCGAGCCGGACGCACCCGCTGCACCTGCCGCCGCGGCAGCAGCATCGTCGAGCGCGACCAGCACCGTGCGGTCGGTGGCGACCAGTTCCTCGTGCACGGCTGCCGCACTCCACGCCTCGGCGGCGAAGACCACCCGCTCGAGGTGGGCGATCCCGGCCTCGTCCGCCGGGACGGCCGGGCGCAGGATCACGAGACCTGCTTGCGCTTTCCGGGCAGCGCAGCGTCCGGGCGGCGCAGGTACACCGGCTCCGGGTCGACCAGCTCCGCGCGCTCCTCGGTGACCACCTCGGCCAGCACGGCGGCGCTGGGGTGCTCCGGCGCGGCGAACTCCGGGAACGCCTCGGGGTAGAGCAGCGCACCACGGCCGACCACGGGCCCGCTCGCGTCGGCGACGTGGTCCGGCCGGTCGACGGCCGGGCCGTCCAGCCGGTGCCCGTCGGCGTCGTAGCGCGCCCAGTAGACCTCCTTGCGGCGCGCGTCGGTGGCCACCAGGAAGTCCCGTCCGATGCAGGCGTCGACGGCCTCGGCGGCGAGCACGTCCAGGGTGCACACGCCGTACACCGGGATCTGCAGCGCCGCGGCGAGCGTGCGCGCGGTGACCAGGCCGACCCGCAGCCCGGTGAAGGGTCCCGGTCCGACCCCGACCGCGATCGCGGTCACGTCCTGGCGGACGATGCCCGCCTGCTCGAGCACCGTGGTGATCCCGGGGGCGAGGAGCTCGCCGTGCCGCATCGCGTCGACGCGGGTGCGCTCGGCGACCACCCGCTCACCGTCGTGCAGGGCGACGGTGACGGCCGGGCTGGCGGTGTCGAAGGCGAGCAGCACGCAGCAGAGACTACCCAGCGGGCGGCGACAGCGCGGTCGCCAGGTCGGCACCCGCCCACCGCTGCCCGACCGGCTTGATCCGCACCGTGCGGGGGTCGGTGTCGGCCACCGGGCCGAGCGCCTCCCCGGCCGGTGCGGTCGCACCGTCGGCCCCCTGACCGCGCGAGAGCGCCACCTCCAGCCGGGTGTCGGCCAGCCCCTCGGCCACGCCCTCGCCCCACTCGACCACGGTGACCGCGGACTCCAGCGAGGTGTCCAGGTCCAGGTCGTCCAGCTCCTCGATGCCGCCGAGACGGTAGGCGTCGACGTGCACCAGTGCGGGGCCCCGACCAGCGACGGGTGCACGCGGGCGATGACGAAGGTCGGCGAGGTGACCTGGCCGCGGACCCGCAGCCCCTCCCCGAGGCCCTGGGTGAAGGTGGTCTTGCCCGCGCCGAGATCGCCGCTGAGGATCACCAGGTCCCCGGCGCGCAGCAGCGGCGCGAGCCGGCGGCCCATCGCCCGGGTGTCGTCGTCGGTGGGGAGTACCAACTCCAGAGCCGGCGCGGTCACGAGACCCGCCCCTCCCGCACCGGGACCTCCTCGAGCAGCGTGTCGAGGGCGGCGTCGACCTCGTCGCTGCGCTCGAGGATGACCATGTGACCGGCACCGTGGCACTCGACCAGCCGGGCGCCCGGGATGCGCTGTGCCATCTTCCGACTGTGGCCGATCGAGGTCAGCCGGTCCTGGTCGCCGCAGACGATCGTGGTCGGCACCCGCTCGAAGGCGTGCAGCACCGAGAACTTGTCCAGCGCGTCGAAGTTGGGGAAGAACTCCGCCAGCACCTCGAACGGCGTGCGGGTGAGCATGTCGTCGACGAAGTCGACGTAGGAGGGCGGGACGTCCTGGCCGAACGCCAGCCGGCCGGTGGCCACGAAGCCGATGCCGGACCCGGCCCGTCGCGCCCCCTCGACCAGGCCGGGCATCCGGGCGAGGCCGGCCACCAGGCGCGGGGTGACCTGCCCCATGACGCGCTCGGGCAGCCACGGCCCGAGCATCCGGTGGGGGCGCAGACCGCCGGCGGTGGTGGAGATCAGCGCGGCCCCGACGACCTTGGTGCCGAACAGCTCGGGGTGCTGCTCGGCCAGCGCCATGATCGTCATCCCGCCCATGGAGTGGCCCACCAGCACGACCGGCCCCTCGGGCGCGAGCTGGTCGAGGACCGCGGCCAGGTCCCGTCCGAGCTGGTCGATGGTGGCGTGCTGGGGAAGCGAGCGCTCGGAGCGGCCGTGGGAGCGCTGGTCGTAGAAGACCATCCGGAGTCGCCCGCGGAAGTGCCGGCGCTGGAAGTGCCAGCAGTCCAGGTTCAGTGCGTAGCCGTGCACGAACACCAGGGTCGGCGCGGGCTGACGGTGCCGCGGCGTCGACTGCCCGGACGCCGGCTCGTCGACCTCGGCGTGCAACTGCAGGCCGTCGTCGGTGCGCACCGGACGTGACGGCCCGCGCAGCTGGCCGAAGCCCGGGTCCGGGCCCGACCGGCGCCGTGCCACCAGCCGCTTCTCCACGATGGCACCGGCCAGCGCCGCCGCGGCCACCGTCCCGGCCGCCGCGGTCGCGACCCCGGCGATGCGCCCTCGTCGGCTCACCGGTCCGCCTCCGCTCCGAGGTACCTGCGTCGCATCCGACCTCCGATCCTGGTCACGATCTCGTAGGAGATGGTGCCGCATGCCTCGGCCCAGTCCTGCGCGGAGGGTTCACCGTCCGTGCCGGGGCCGAAGAGCACCGCGACGTCGCCCGCACCGACCGGCGCCTCGCCGACGTCGAGGACGAACTGGTCCATGCAGACACGGCCGGCGATGCGGCGTACCTCTCCTCCCAGCAGCACCGGCGCGGTCGAGGACGCGTGACGCGGCACCCCGTCGCCGTACCCGACCGGGACCACCGCCACCGCGGTGTCCTCGCGCGTGCGGTAGGTGTGGCCGTAGGAGACGCCCTGTCCGGCGGCGACCCGCTTGACCATCGCCACCCGCGCCCGGGCCGTCATCGCGGGGACCAGACCCAGCTGGGCCGACGTGGCCACCTGCGGTGCCGGGGAGAGGCCGTAGCTGGCGATCCCGCAGCGCACCAGGTCGAAGGCCGCGCTGGGGCGGGTCACGGTGGCTGCCGAGTTGGCCAGGTGTCGCACCTCGGGCCGCAGACCCGCCTGCTCCGCGACCGTGACCGCGTCCCGGAAGGCGCGCTCCTGACTGTCGTTGGCGGGATGCTCGGGCTCGTCGCTGCACGCGAAGTGCGACCAGACACCGGTCACCCGCACCGCCCCGGCCCGCTCCGCCTGCGCCGCCGCCCCGACCAGCTCGGGCCAGAGGGCCGGCGGGCAGCCGCCGCGGTTGAGCCCGGTGTCGACCTTCAGCTGCAGCCGGGCCGACCTGCCGACCGCACGCGCAGCTGCGGCGATCTCGTCGAGCTCGGCGACGGTGTAGGCGGTCAGGTCGAGGTCGGCCTCGACTCCCGGGCGGTAGTCCTCCCCCGGAACGGCCAGCCAGGTCAGCAGCCGGCCGGTGTCCCCGCCGGCGCGCAGAGCGAGCGCCTCGTCCAGGGTCGCCGCCCCCAGCCAGTCCGCTCCCCCGGCGCGGGCCGCACGGGCCACAGGCAGCATGCCGTGGCCGTAGCCGTCGGCCTTGACCACGGTCATCATCCCCGCTCCGCCTGCGGCGCGCTTGAGCGTGGCGACGTTGTGCGCGATCGCGTCGAGGTCGACGACGAGCTCTGCGCGCGGCGCACTCGGGGACGAGTCGGTCATGGCGGGATCATCCTCGCACCGCCGGGCGCCGCGGCCATCACCACATCACCACATCACCACACCGTGGCGTCGGCGCCCGCGGCGAGCAGCCTGCGGCACACCTCGGGCACCGCCCGCGCCACGTCAGGCGCGGTGGTCGGACCGCCCGCCGAGGCACGGGTCGCCGCAGCGGCGTGCAGCCACGCGCCCACCGCGCCGGCGTCGTACGGCGACAGCCCGGCCGCGAGCAGCGCCCCGCACAGCCCGGCGAGCACGTCGCCCGCACCAGCGGTGGCCAGCCAGGGGACCCCGACGGTGGTCGCGCGCACCGCGCCGTCCGGGTCGGAGACCAGCGTGCGCCGGCCCTTGAGCAGCACGGTGCAGCCGAACCGGCGCGCGGCCTCGCGGACGCTGCTCAGCTGCTCGGCCTCCACCTGCTCCCGCTCGACGTCGAGCATCCGCGCGAGTTCCCCGGCGTGCGGGGTCAGCAGCGCGGGCACCGGCAGCGGCCCCGAGACGTGGTCCAGGGCGTCGGCGTCGACCACTACCGGGACCGCGTCCTCGAGGGCGGCGCGCAGCGCATCCGCGGCCCGGTCGCCTCCCCCCGAGCCCACCACCCAGGCCTGCACCCGGCCGGGGCCGACCACCACGTCCGGGTGAGCCTGGTGCACCAGCTGAACGACGCGGTCGCTGTCGCCGTCCGCGCCGGGGACGTAGCGCACCATCCCCACGAGTCCGGTGTCGGCCCCGGAGAC
This sequence comes from Nocardioidaceae bacterium, assembly GCA_035706365.1. Lineage (GTDB taxonomy): Bacteria > Actinomycetota > Actinomycetes > Propionibacteriales > Nocardioidaceae > Nocardioides_C. The sequence continues at coordinate 53,492 of DASSVD010000256.1, read as the reverse complement.
GCAGAGCACGCCCGCGCCGGGATAGCGCCCGGACCCGGCCCGGACGCCGACGACGCCGCGGGTGTACTTGTGCGCGTCCGGCGCGGGCACCGGCAGGAGCGCAGCTACGTCATGCGCTTGCAGCGCGGTCACCATCGGCGCACCCAGGTCGCCGGCCGGGCCAGGCCGGTCCGGCTCACCGTCGAGCCCGATGTCGACCAGGTCCACCGTGCCGCAGGCGCGCGCCGCGGGGTCGACCAGGTGCGCCACCTTGTGCGTGCCGAAGGTGACCGTGACCGCGGCCTGCACGTGCGGACCGTCGACCCGGCCGGTGTCGACGTCCACGCCGGAGGGGACGTCGACCGCGACCCAGGGCAGCCCGGACAGCGCCTCGACCACCCGGACGGCCTGCGGGCGCAACCCGCCACGCCCGCCGATGCCGACCACGCCGTCGACCACCACGTCCGGCCGGCCCCCCGGGGTGAGGTCGACCGCGGCCAGGTCGCCCACCGTGCGGCCTCCCGCTCGGCGCAGCGCCTGCAGGCCCGCCGCGTGGGCGCGCGCGGGATCCAGCAGCAGCGCGTGCACCGCCGCGCCGCGTCGTGCCAGCCGGGCGCCGGCGTACAGCGCGTCCCCGCCGTTGTCGCCGGAGCCGACCACCAGCAGCACCCGCCGGCCGTAGCCGCCGCCGAGCAGCTCGAGGACCGCGGCGGCGAGCCCGCCGGCGGCACGCTGCATCAGCGTGCCCTCCGGCAGCCGCCGCATCAGGGCGGCCTCGGCCGCCCGGACCTGCTCGACCGTGTGCGCTGCTCGCATGGGCACGAGGCTAGCCGCCGGGCTCAGGACTCCAGGACCACCACGGCCGAGGCGATCCCCGCGTCGTGCGACAGCGACACGTGCACGCTGGCGACGCCCAGCGCGTCGGCCCGGGCCAGCACGGTGCCGCGCAGCTGCAGCTGCGGGTTGCCGGTGCTCTCGCTGACCACCTCCGCGTCGTGCCAGCCCATCCCCTGGGGCGCGCCCAGCGCCTTGGCCAGCGCCTCCTTGGCCGCGAACCGGGCCGCCAAGGAGGCCATCGGCCGCCGCTGCTCCTGCTCGGTGAACAGCCGCTGCCGTAGCGCCGGCGTGCGCTCGAGGGTCTGTCCGAAGCGGGCGATGTCGACCACGTCGATGCCGACCCCGACGATCACCGGGCGCTCGCAGCGATGCAGGGGCTCACTCGACGGTGACCGACTTGGCCAGGTTCCGCGGCTGGTCCACGTCGTGACCGCGGGCGCTGGCCAGCTCGCAGGCGAACAGCTGCAGCGGCACGACCGACAGCATCGGCTGCAGCAGGGTGGACACCCGGGGCAGCCGGATCAGCGAGTCGGCGTACCCCGCCACCTCGTCGTCGCCCTCCTCGGCGAGCACGATGGTGCGCGCGCCGCGGGTGCGCACCTCCTGGATGCCGCTGAGCATCTTGTCGTGCAGGAAGTCGCGACCCCGGGGTGGCACCACGCACACCACCGGCAGGCCCTCCTCGATCAGGGCGATCGGGCCGTGCTTGAGCTCGCCGGCGGCGAACCCCTCGGCGTGGATGTAGGCCAGCTCCTTGAGCTTGAGCGCGCCCTCGAGCGCCACCGGGTAGCCGGCGTGCCGGCCCAGGAACAGCACCGAGCGGGACGAGGACAGCTCGCGGGCCAACTCGTGCACCGGGCCGGACTCGTCGAGCACCCGCTGCAGCAGCGCCGGCATCTGCTCGAGCTCGTCCATCGTCGCGGCGATCTCGTCGCCGAACTTCGTGCCGCGCACCTGCGCGAGGTAGAGCCCGAGCAGGTAGCAGGCCACCAGCTGGGTCAAGAAGCCCTTGGTCGAGGCGACCCCGATCTCCGGGCCCGCGTGGGTGTAGATCACCGCGTCGGACTCACGCGGGATGGTCGAGCCGTTGGTGTTGCAGATCGCCAGCACCTTGGCGCGCTGCTCGCGCGCGTGCCGGATCGCCTGCAGGGTGTCGGCGGTCTCCCCGGACTGGCTGATCGCCACGACCAGCGTGTCGCGGGTGAGGATCGGGTCGCGGTAGCGGAACTCGTGGGAGAGCTCCACCTCGCACGGGATCCGGGTCCAGTGCTCGATGGCGTACTTCGCGACCAGGCCGGCGTAGAACGAGGTGCCGCAGGCGATCACGATGATCTTCGAGATGTCGCGCAGGTCGTCGTCGGACAGCCGCATCTCGTCGAGCTGGAGCATCCCGTCCTCGCCGCGCCGGCCCAGGAGCGAGTCGGCGAGGGCACGCGGCTGCTCGAAGATCTCCTTGCGCATGAACCAGTCGTGGCCGTCCTTCTCCGCGGCCGAGAGGTCCCAGTCGACGTGGTACGCCGTACCGGACGCCTCCTGCCCCGCGAAGTCGGTCACGCTCACGCCCTGGGCGGTGATCGTGACCACCTGGTCCTGGCCGAGCTCGAGCGCCTCGCGGGTGTGCTCGATGAACGCGGCGACGTCGGAGGCGAGGAAGTTCTCTCCCTCGCCGAGCCCGACCACCAGCGGCGAGTTGCGCCGGGCCGCGACCACCCGATCGGGGTCGGTGGCGTCCACCGCGACCAGGGTGAAGGCGCCCTCGAGCCGGCGGCACACCGCCTGCATGGCGACGGTCAGGTCGGCCGCACCGCGGTCCAGCTCGCTCTCGAGCAGGTGCGCGGTGACCTCGGTGTCGGTCTCGGAGACCAGGTCGTGGCCGGCCTGCTCCAGCTCGGCGCGCAGGGAGGCGAAGTTCTCGATGATCCCGTTGTGCACCACGGGGACCCGACCGTCGCGACCCAGGTGCGGGTGCGCGTTGCGGTCGTTGGGGGCGCCGTGGGTGGCCCAGCGGGTGTGCCCGATCCCGGTGGTCGACTCGGGCAGCGGGTGCTGCGCGATCGCCTTGTCGAGGTTGGTGAGCTTGCCGGCCTTCTTGTCCCAGGCGATCTGCCCGTCGTGGACCAGGGCGATGCCCGCGGAGTCGTAGCCGCGGTACTCCAACCGCCGCAGGCCCTCAACGACGATGGGCTGGGCCTGCCGAGGTCCGACGTACCCCACGATTCCGCACATGGGCGCCACTCTACCGGCGGGCCGATCCCCACCTGCGACAATGCCGGCCATGGCATCGCACCATCCCGGCGAGGACCGGCACGTCGCGGAAACCTCCCCGTACGTCGAGCTCGACCGGGCCGCCTGGGCGAAGCTCGGGGCCTCGACCACGCAACCGCTGTCGGTCGACGAGGTCGAGCGGGTGCGCGGCCTGGGCGACGAGCTGGACCTCGACGAGGTGCAGCAGGTGTACCTCCCGCTGTCCCGGCTGCTGAGCCTCTACGTCAAGGCCGCAGGGGACCTGCACCGGGCCCAGGAGACGTTCCTGCGGCGGCCGCAGCCACCGCGGACCCCGTTCGTGATCGGCCTGGCCGGGTCGGTGGCTGTCGGCAAGTCGACGACCGCCCGGGTGCTGCAACAGATGCTGGCGCACTGGCCGGAGCACCCTTCGGTGTCGCTGGTGACCACCGACGGCTTCCTCTACCCCAACGCCGAGCTCGCCCGGCGCGGTCTGCTCAGCCGCAAGGGGTTCCCCGAGTCCTACGACCGGCGCGCGCTGCTGCGGTTCGTGCGGGACCTCAAGTCCGGGCGCGACGAGGTGGAGGCCCCGACGTACTCCCACCTGGTCTATGACGTGGTGCCCGATCGGGCCGTGGTGATCAAGCGGCCCGACATCGTGATCGTCGAGGGGCTCAACGTGCTGCAGCCCGCGCGGGCGCGCCCGGACGGCCGCACCGGGCTGGCGATCAGCGACTTCTTCGACTTCTCGGTGTACGTCGACGCTGCGACCAGCGACATCCGCCGGTGGTACACCGACCGCTTCCTCAAGCTGCGCGAGACCGCGTTCCAGAACCCCGACTCCTACTTCGCCCGCTACGGCCGGCTCTCGGAGGACGACGCGGTGGCTCAGGCGCACGAGATCTGGGACTCGATCAACGGGCCGAACCTCAAGCAGAACGTGCAGCCCACCCGTGGCCGGGCCACGCTGGTGCTCCGCAAGGACGCCGACCACTCGGTGCGGTACGTGCGGTTGCGCAAGCTCTGACGCCTCCGCGAAAACCCGGTGCGCCGCCCCGGGGACGGTCCCTACCCTCGCCTCATGCACGCTCACGACGCGACGACGGTCGCCGCCCGTCCGGACACCCCGGTAGAGATCGCCCTGCTCGACCTCGACGACGCCGACCTGACCCACCGCGCCTACCTGGCCACCGAGGAGTCCTACCGCCACGGCCGCGAGTTCTCCACCTTCCTCAGCGAGCCCGAACTGCTCGCCGAGCTGCACGCCGACCCCGCCGTCGAGCTCGTCGAGCCCTGGATCGCCTCGGTCGACGGCGAGGTGGCCGGCACCTGCTGGCTGTGGCTCCCCCAGGCCGACAACCGAGACAAGGTCTACGCCGGCATCCAGGTGCGCCCCTCGCTACGCCACCGCGGCGTCGGGTCGGCGCTCGTCGAGCACGCCGTCGAGCGGGTCCGCGCCGCCGGCCGGACGCTGATGATCGTCGACTCGTGGTACCCGCTCGACGCGGGCCCCGAGCACCCCCACCGGCGGTTCGCAGCCCGCCACGGCTTCAGCGTCGGCAACGAGGAGGTACGCCGCGTCCTGACCCTGCCGCTGCCCGCCGCGCTGCTCGACGCGCTCGAGGCCGAGTCCGACCCGGCGGGTCGCGGCGCGCCGTACCGCATCGAGACCTTCCGCGACGACGTGCCCGAGCACCTGCTCGAGTCCTACGTGCACCTGCTCAACCAGCTCGCGGCCGACGCGCCGACCGGAGAGATCGAGTTCGAGGCCGAGCAGGTCCCGGTCGCGGCGTACCTGGGCAACGTGGAGCGGGCCAAGGCCGCCGGGCGGACGGCGTACCGGTCGGTCGCGGTGCACACCCTCCCCGACGGCACCGAGGAGGCGGTCGCGCACTCGACGCTGGCCTGCCCGGCGCCCGGCGCCGACGTGCCGAACGCCTACCAGTGGGGGACGCTGGTGCGCAACGACCACCGCGGCCACCGGCTCGGCATGGCGGTGAAGGTGGCCAACCTGCGGGCGCTGCAGGCCGACCGCCCGGACCGCAGGGTGGTCAGCACCACCAACTCTGCGGTCAACGGCCCGATGGTCGCGATCAACGAGCGACTCGGCTTCCGCCCGGTCGACCTCACCGCCGAGCTGGTACGCCGGGTCTGAAGCCTGGCGCGGAGCCGGGCTGGGCACCGCGCGACCGCACCCGGGCGGGGAACGGTCAGCCGAGCTGGCGCTGAAACTCGCCGAGCCGCTCCACCGGCCGGAAGCCGAGCTGCTCGTTGACCCCGACCATGTGCACGTTCACCTCGGCGTTGAAGGTGACCAGCAGCCGCAGGTCGGGCTCCTCGCGCTGCACCCACGCCAGGTTGTGCGCCTTGGTGGTCAGCCCCAGCCGGTGTCCGCGGTCGGCGCGGCGTACCAGAGTCCCCCACTGGTAGGCGCGACCCGGGTCATGCCGCGGGACGACGATCTCGCTGTAGCCGGCGACGGCTCCGTCCGCCGCCAGCGCGACGGTGGTGTACTTCGTGCGCCCGGACGCGGCGAACACCTCCTCGTCCGCCCGGATCCGCTCGGGGGTGAAGACCTCCGGCTCGAGCTCGAGCTCGCCGACCGGCGCCTCGGTCATCAGCGAGCCGATCAGCTCGCCGAACCCGACGACGATGTCCTCGGGGACCGGCCCGGCGAAGCGGCGCAGCGCGTAGTCGCGGTGGTACGGCGCGGCCTGCGCGGCGAGGCCGTCCAGGCGCGCGGGGTCCACCGGCAGCTCGAGCACCCGGGTCACGTCGCCGAGCGCGAGCGAGAACCCCCGCCGGGTGAGGAACCGCACCACCGGGTGGCCTGCGCCGTCCGCGGGGCCGACGTAGGGGTAGCTCGCGTCCGCGGTGACCGTGCGGCGGCCGTGCTGGCGGGCCAGCCCGATCAGGTGGTCGAGCATCGCGCTGCCGTATCCGCGACGCTGGTGGTCGGGGTGGGTGTGCACCTGCACGGAGGCCTGGTGCCGGTTGTCGTGCTGTGGCAGCCACAGCACGCCTGCAGTCACGGTGGCGGCACCGCCGGCCGGCGCATCGATCAGGCCCGAGAACGGCAGCACCGTCATGCTCGTGCGCTCGCCGAGGAAGTCCGCGCGCATCTCGGGCAGCATCCACGGCGAGGCGTAGTCGCGTCCCTGCACCTCGGCGGCGAGGTAGGCCGCGTGCCAGGCCGCCATCTGCGCGTCGTCGGCCGGGTCGAGCGGCCGGATCGACAGGCCGCTGCCGGGATCGCTCACAGGGCCAGCTGCGTCCGGACGACCTTGGCCAGCCGCTCGGCGACCTCCGCGGCGTGCTCGGCGGTCGGTGCCTCGACCATCACCCGCACCAGCGCCTCGGTGCCGGAGGGACGCAGCAGCACCCGACCGGAAGCACCCAGCTCCTGCTCGGCCTCGGCCACGGCGGCCGCGACCCCGGCGTCGTCGGTGCGCGCCTTGTCCACGTCGGGCACGTTGACCAGGACCTGCGGCAACCGGGTCATCACGCCGGCGAGCTCGTCCAGCGACTTTCCGGTGGCGGCCATCCTCGCCAGCACGTGCAGCGCGGTGAGCAGGCCGTCGCCGGTCGTGGCGTGATCGCTCATGATCACGTGGCCGGACTGCTCGCCGCCCAGTGCGAAGCCGCCGGACTTCATCGCCTCGAGGACGTACCGGTCGCCGACCTTGGTCCGGTGCACCTGGATCCGTTCGGCCTGCAGCGCCTGCACGAAACCGAGGTTGCTCATCACGGTGGCCACCACCGTGTCGTGGTGCAGCGTGCCGGCGTCCCGCATCGCGAGCGCGAGCACCGCCATGATCTGGTCGCCGTCGACCACCCGGCCCGCGCGGTCCACCGCCAGGCACCGGTCGGCGTCGCCGTCCACGGCGAAGCCTGCGTCCGCGCCGTGCGCCAGCACCGCCTCCTGCAGCGACTCGGGATGGGTGGAGCCGCAGCAGTCGTTGATGTTCAGACCGTCCGGGGCGTCGTTGATGGTGATTACCCGCGCTCCGGCGCGCTCCAGTGCCCGCGGCCCGGCCAGCGCGGCCGCGCCGTTGGCGCAGTCCAGGACCACCAGGAGCCCGCGCAGGTCGGCACCGGGCGGGAGCGTGGAGACCAGGTGCGCGACGTAGTCGTCGACCGCACGGTCGTAGCCCTCGACCCGGCCGACCGCACCGCCGGTGGGGCGGTCCCACTCCTCGCGGAGCCGCCGCTCGATCGCCACCTCGATGGCGTCGTCGAGCTTCACCCCGCCGCGGGCGAGGAACTTGATGCCGTTGTCCGGCATCGGGTTGTGGCTCGCCGAGAGCATCACGCCCAGGTCCGCGCCGAGGGCGCCGGTGAGGTAGGCCGCACCCGGTGTCGGTACGACGCCGAGCAGCTGCACGTCCACCCCGGCCGAGGCCAGCCCCGCGACCACCGCGGCCTCGAGGAACTGACCGGAGATGCGCGGGTCCCGGGCGACAACGGCACGAGGCCGGTGTCCGGAGAAGACACCGGCCTCGCCGAGGACGTGTGCGGCGGCGACCGACAGGTCGAGCGCGAGCTCCGCGGTCAGCAGACCGTTCGCGAGCCCACGCACCCCGTCGGTGCCGAACAGACGAGCCATCGCGGGAGCGCGAACTACCGCTTGCTGTACTGCGGTGCCTTGCGGGCCTTCTTCAGACCGGCCTTCTTGCGCTCGATGGCGCGGGCGTCGCGGGTCAGCAGCCCGGCCTTCTTCAGCGACGGCCGGTTCGCCTCGACGTCGACCGCGTTGAGCGCGCGGGCCACGCCCAGGCGCAGGGCGCCGGCCTGGCCGGTGATGCCGCCGCCGTGGATGCGGGCGATCACGTCGAAGCGGCCCACCAGGTCGGTGGTCACGAACGGCTCGTTGACGACCTGCTGGTGCAGCTTGTTCGGGAAGTACTGGTCGAGGGGACGACCGTTGACGGTCCACTCGCCGGTGCCGGGCACCAGGCGGACGCGCGCGACGGCCTCCTTCCGGCGGCCGGTGGCCGCAGCCGGAGCGATCGTCGCCGGGCGCGCGGGGGCGTCCTCGGACGGGCCGCTCTCGGAGCTGTACGCGACACCCTGCTCGTTGACCTGGTAGGTCTCCTCGGTGCCCTCGGCAGTGGTCTCAGCCACAGGTGTTCCTCACTTACGACTACGACTTGGAGTGGATTACTGGGAGATCTGGGTGATCTCGAACGGCTTGGCCTGCTGCGCCTGGTGCGGGTGCTCGGGACCGGCGTACACCTTGAGCTTCTTCAGCATCTTCCGGCCGAGCTTGTTCTTGGGGAGCATGCCCCAGACCGCACGCTCGATGGCCTGGCGGGGGTGCTTGTCCAGCAGCTCGCCGTACGGCGTGGCGGACAGGCCGCCCGGGAAGCCGGAGTGCCGGTAGGCCATCTTCGTGGTCGCCTTGTCGCCGGACAGTGCGACCTTGTCGGCGTTGACGATGATCACGAAGTCACCGGTGTCGACGTGCGGGGCGTACGTCGGCTTGTGCTTGCCGCGAAGCAGCGTCGCGGTCTGGACGGCGAGGCGTCCGAGCACCACGTCGGTGGCGTCGATGACGTGCCACTCGCGCTGGATGTCAGCGGGCTTCGGGCTATACGTACGCACGGTGATTGCCTTCTGATCGGTGTTCTGGGAACGAGCAGGTGACCCGCACGCGGGTCCGGCGGCTGGCTGGAGGCTCGTGACGGCGCTCGTGACCGGCACGAGCGGCGTACCCGGGCATCCCGGCGCACGCACGACCACCTGCGCTGAGCCGCGACCGACAAGACTACCGGCGGGCCGTCCCCCCGGTCAAAACGGGCCCGGTTTCGCGCCGACCGTGCATCGGGCATAAGTTGGAGGGACGAGAGCTGAGTTCCATTCGTACCACGCACCCCGGTGGAGAACGTGGACGGCACACCCCGCCGCCCGCGTCGGCCCGGGCCGTATAGCAAGGAGCCGACGTGACCGAAAGCACGGCCACTGCGTCCAGCAACGCCGCCTCCGGCGCAGGCGAGAGCCTGACCGTCCGCGACAACCGGACCGGGCAGGAGTACGACCTACCGATCGTCGACGGCGCCGTCCGCGCCGCCGACCTGGGCAAGATCAAGGCCGGTGAGGACGTGCCCGGCCTGGCCGTCTACGACCCCGGCTTCGTGAACACCGCCTCGTGCCGCAGCGCGGTCACCTTCATCGACGGTGACAAGGGGATCCTGGAGTATCGCGGCTACCCGATCGAGCAGCTGGCCGAGAAGTCCTCCTACCTCGAGGTCGCCTACCTGCTGATCCACGGCGAGCTGCCCACCAAGGAGCAGTACGAAGCGTGGGAGCACGAGATCACCTACCACACCTTCGTGCACGAGAACGTCCGCCGCTTCATGGAGGGCTTCCGCTACGACGCCCACCCGATGGGCATGGTGCTGGCCTCGGTCGGCGCGCTGTCCACCTTCTACCCGGAGTCGCGCAACATCTCCGACGCCGACAACCGGCACATGCAGATCGTGCGGCTGATCGCGAAGATGCCGACGCTGGGCGCCTGGGCCTTCCGCCACGCCCAGGGCAAGCCCTACGTCTACCCCGACAACGACCTGAGCTACGCCGGCAACTTCCTGGCGATGCTGTTCCGGATGAGCGAGTCGAAGTTCGTCGCCGACGAGCGGCTGGTCCGCGCGCTCGAGGTGCTGTTCATCCTGCACGCCGACCACGAGCAGAACGCCTCGGCCAACGCGGTGCGCTCGGTCGGCTCCACCCAGGTCGACCCCTACTCCGCGACCGCTGCCGGCATCGCCGCGCTCTACGGCCCGCTGCACGGTGGCGCCAACGAGGCGGTGCTGCGGATGCTGCGCCGGATCGGCTCGGTGGAGAAGGTGCCCGAGTTCATCGAGGGCGTGAAGAACGGCAAGGAGCGCCTGATGGGCTTCGGCCACCGGGTGTACAAGAACTACGACCCGCGGGCCAAGATCATCAAGAAGGCCGCCGACGACGTCTTCGAGGTCACCGGGGTCAACCCGCTGCTCAAGATCGCGCTCGAGCTGGAGAAGATCGCGCTCGAGGACGAGTACTTCGTCTCCCGCAAGCTCTACCCGAACGTGGACTTCTACTCCGGCCTGATCTACGAGGCCCTGCAGTTCCCGCCGGAGATGTTCACCGTGCTCTTCGCCATCCCGCGCACCTCCGGCTGGCTCGCGCAGTGGCTGGAGCTGGTGCAGGACCCGGAGCAGAAGATCGCCCGGCCCAAGCAGATCTACACCGGCGCCCGGACCCTGGACTTCGTCCCCGCCTCGGAGCGTTGGGCCTGAGCCCCGGCGGCGGTTTCCCAAGGTATGTCGGCGAACCCGCACTTCCCACGGTGAGCTCGTCGTGGGGAGTGCGGGTTCGCCGTGGGAAGTGCGGCGGACTCGCTCGCAGGAGGTGACATGCATCCGCAGGCGGTGGTGTTCGACCTGGGCAACGTGCTGATCCGGTGGGACCCGCATCCCGCGGTCGCCGCCGAGGTCGGCCCGGACGAGGCCTCTCGCTTCCTGGCCGACCCCGACTTCGACTTCGACACCTGGAACTTCGCCCAGGACGCCGGCCGCACCTGGGCCGAGGCGGAGGACGTCGCACTACGCGATCACCCGCACTTCGCCCGGCACGCCCTGGCCTACCGGCGCAACTTCGAGCGCTCCCTGCTCGGCCCGATCGAGGACAGCGTGCGGGTCCTGGAGGAGCTGCACGCCGGCGGCGTACGCCTGTTCGGGCTGACCAACTGGTCGCACGAGCTGTTCCCGCACGCGCGCGAGCGGTACGACTTCCTGGCGCGCTTCGAGGACATCGTCGTCTCGGGCACCGAAGGCGTGGCCAAGCCCGAGCAGGCGATCTTCGACGTGCTGGCCCGCCGCAGCGGACTGGCGCTGTCGGCGTGCGTCTTCGTCGACGACAAGCCGGAGAACGTCGCCGCAGCGGTCGCGGCAGGCATGGACGGCATCGTCTTCACCGACACGGGCCATCTGCGGCACGACCTGCGCGACCGCGGCCTACCGGTGTAGCCGCACCGCATCCGCCCGTTCGTTGCACGCCGCACCACTCAAGCGCTCGTCCGCCGCGGAGCGACCTCAGGCAGCAGTACGCCGGACGAACGTGAGCCGCCACCTCTCGGGGCCACGCTCGAGGTAGTCGACCTCGAACGCACCGTCGTAGCGCCGCTCCACCTGAGCCAGCAGCGGCAACGGGTCGTGTGGAGCGACCAGCACCATGCCGCCGCCGGGCTTCACCGCGTCCAGGGCGCCGAAGATCGTCGCGTGCCGGATCGCGTGCGGGACCGCGCGGGCGTCGAGCTCGGGGTAGCCCGGGCCGTCGACCTCACCGCAGCCGCAGGTGTGGCCCCCGGCCTGCGCGTGCCCGGCCTCGGCGTGCTCGTGCTCGGCGTGCTCGTGCCCGCCCAGCAGCTCGTGCATGCCGCCGAGCAGCTCGGCGACCGAGACGTCGGGGGCGCTGACCAGCAGCGGCAGGACCAGCTCGTTCTCCTTGGCCAGGTGGGCGTCGAAGACCACCTTCAGGGCACGGGCCGCGGCGGAGGCGCGCACCGGGTCGGTCGCGGTGGAAAGCTCCTCGACCAGCGCGGTCACCACCTGGTGCTCGCCGAGCATGCCCTCGACGAGCAGGCGCCCCTCGGGCCGTGCCTGCGCCGCGGGGTACATCGCCTGCTCCTCGGCCAGCGCGTGGGGCACCAGCTCGTGGGTGGCCCACTGCACCAGCGCCGCCAGGGCCTCGGCCGCCCGGTGCTCGTCGCGCGCGGACGCCGCTGCGAGCAGGGCCTCCGTGCGCAGGGCGAGCTCGCCGGCCATCTGCGCGTGGTGCTGCTCGACCGCCTCGGCGGCCCGGGCGTCCGCCTCGGTGGACGCGATCACGACCGTGTTCATCTGGTTCCTCCCTGGGGTGGCGGACGCCACCTGCTCGTCGGGCCGTTCGGCTTGCCGACCCTGCTCGCTATTAATTACAGTAAACACCGTGAAAAATATTCCCGCCAACCCGCCCGCCGAGCTGGGCCCGCGACCGGCCGAGCCCGTGCGCGCGGGCCGGCCGCTGTCGGCGTCGCGCGCCGCCGTCCTCGACGCCCTGCGCGACCAGGCGGGACCGGTCACGGTCGCCGCGCTCGAGAGTGCGACCGACCTGCACGCCAACACCCTGCGCGAGCACCTCGACGGCCTCGTGGCCCGCGGCCTGGCGCGGCGGGTGCGCGCCACCCCCTCGGGCCGGGGCCGCCCGGCATGGCTCTACGAGGCCACCGGCGTCTCCGCCGCCCCCGGGTCGGAGTACGCCGCCCTGGCCGCCACCCTGGCCGCACACATCGACCGGACCAGCGACCACCCCGGTGAGGACGCCGTGCTGGCGGGTCACGCGTGGGGCCACTCGCTCGCCCGCAGCTCCGGCGACCCGGACGGCCCGGGCGAGCCCGCCGCCCGGCACAAGGTCGTCGAGATCCTCGACGGCGTGGGCTTCGCTCCGGAGGCGGACGCGCGCGCCACCACCGCCAGACTGACGCGCTGTCCGCTGCTAGACGCCGCCAAGGAGTTCCCCGACGTCGTCTGCGGGGTGCACCTCGGCATCGTCCGCGGCGCCCTCGACGAGTACGGCGCCGACAGCAGCCGCACCGATCTCGCACCCTTCTCCGAGCCGGGCGCCTGCCGGCTCCACCTGCACACCCCGAGGCCCCGATGAGCGCACCGGCCCCCACCACGGCGCCGGCCGTGCCGCGCCCCTCCGCCCGTCCCGCCGACGGCTCGCGTCCGACCCTCCCCCGCCGCCTCGGACTGCTGCTCCCCGCCGCACTGGCCCTGCTGGCCGGCCTCGACGCCGCGCTGATGCTGCTCGGCCTCCCCGCGCCCGTCTCGGCCGCCCGGCTGCCCGACGTGCACGGGATGCTGCTCGTGCTCGGCTTCGTCGGCACGCTGATCGCGCTCGAGCGCGCGGTCGCCCTCGGCCGGCGCCCCGGCTTCCTCGCCCCCGCCCTCCTCGGCGCCGGGGCCGTCGCGCTGGTCACCCCCGCCCCCGTGCAGGTGGGGAAGGCGCTGCTCGTGGCCGGCGCCGCCGGACTCGTCGCTGTCTACGTGCCGCTGTGGCGACGGCAGCGCGACGACGCGGTCCTGGTCCAGGCGCTCGGCGCGGTCGTCGCGGTCGGCGCGGCCACGCTGTGGCTCAGCGGGCTCGCCGTACCCGTGCTGCTGCCCTGGCTCGTCGGGTTCGTGGTGCTCACCATCGCCGGCGAGCGCCTCGAGCTGGCCCGGATCGCGATGGGCCCCGCAGCAGGAGCCACCCTGCTGGCCCTCGCCGCAGCGCTGCTCACGGCGATCACGGCCGCCCTGCTGTGGCCGGCGACCGCCCCGGCGCTCGGCCTCGTGATGCTCGCCCTCGTGGCTTGGCTCGCCTCGCACGACGCGGCGCGCCACACGGTCAAGGCGACAGGAGTGGCGCGCTTCATGGCGCTGGGCATGCTCGGCGGCTACCTGTGGCTCGCCGTCGCCGGGGCGGTCTGGCTCGTCGCCGGCGCGGTCTCCGGCGGAGCGCCGTACGACGCGGTCGTGCACGCGGCGTTCCTCGGCTTCACGATGTCGATGGTGATGGCGCACGCGCCGGTCATCCTGCCCGCCGTCCTGCGTCGGCCGCTCGCCTACCACCCGGCGCTGCTCGTGCCGCTGGGACTGTTGCACGCCTCCCTCGCGCTGCGCGTCTGGGTCGGCGACGCGATGGGGCACCCGCTCGCCTGGCAGGTCGGCGGCGTCGCCAACATCGTGGCCCTGCTCGCGTTCGTGGCGACCGCCGCCTGGTCGGTCACCCGCGCCGGACACAAGGCGGCGCAGCGATGAGCCGACGGCGTGGATTCTCACCGCTGCGAGACCTGCCGGCGCTGCTGTGGCTGATCCTGCTGCTCGGCGTCGTGCTCGTCCACCCGTTCGTGCCGGCGCCGCGCTGGCTGATGATCCACCTGCTGCTGCTCGGCGCCGTCAGCCACTCGATCCTGGTGTGGAGCCAGCACTTCGCGGACACGTTGCTGCACACCGCGCCCCGCCCGTCCGACGCACGGACCCGGTCCGTCCGGCTGGCGATGCTCAACGGGGGCGTCGTCGTGGTCGTCGCCGGGGTGCTGAGCGACGTCTGGCCGGTGACCGCCGTCGGGGCCACCGCGGTCGCCGGGGCGGCCGGGTGGCACGGCGTCGCGCTGGTCGGCCTGCTGCGCCGCGCGCTCCCAGCCCGCTTCGGCGCTACCGTGCGCTACTACGTCGCGGCCGCCGCCATGCTCCCCGTCGGCGGCTTCCTCGGCGTCCTGATGGCGCGAGGACTCGGCGACCCGCGGCACGTCGAGGTGATGCTCGCCCATGCGGCGGTCAACGTGCTCGGCTGGATGGGCCTGACCGTGGTCGGCACCCTGGTGACGCTGTGGCCCACCATGCTGCGGACCCGGATCGCGCCTGGCGCCGAGCGGGTCGCCCAGCGCGCGCTGCCGGTGCTGGTCGGCGGCGTGGTGGTCACCGCCGCGGGCGCGCTCGCCGGACAGCGGCTCGTCGCAGCCCTCGGCCTCGTCGGCTACCTCGCCGGTCTCGCCGTGGCCGCCGTACCGTTCACGTCTGCCGCGCGCGGCAAGCCGCCGGCGCACTTCCCCACCTATTCGGTCCTCGCCGCGACCGCGTGGCTCGTCGGCTGCGTTGGCGCGCTCGCCGTCGGGGTCGGCACTGCGACGTCGTGGGAGGCGGCGCACGACCGGGTCGAGTGGTTCACCCCCGCCCTCGCCGCCGGCTTCGGCGCCCAGGTCCTCCTCGGCGCGCTGTCGTACCTCATCCCCGTCGCGCTCCGCGGCGGTCCCACGCCGGTCCGCGCCGCCAACACCATCCTCGACCGCGGCAGCGCGTTGCGTGTGGTGCTCGCCAACGGCGGACTGCTCGTGTGCCTGCTCCCGGTGCCGACAGTCGTGCGGGTGCTGGCCTCCGCGCTCGTGGCCGGGGCGCTGGCCGCGTTCGTGCCGCTGCTGTTCGCTGCGATGCGAGCCTCCCGATGCGCCAAGCGAGCGCAGGAGTCCACCAGTCCCACCACGGGACCGGGCGGCCCTACGGGTCGCGGAGCGCCCCGGCCGCACGGGCCCGCCCCCGCGGCGGGTGATCGGCCCGCCGGGCAGCTACGCGGCCTCGCCGCCGTCGGGCTGGCCGCGGTCGTCCTCACCGTCGCGGCCGGCGTCGCGCTCGACCCCTCCGCGCTCACCAGCACCGCCGCGTCCGCCGACGCCGGGGTGCGCGCGAACGGCCAGACCAGGACGGTCGCGGTGCAGGCCGCGAACATGCGGTTCACCCCCGCGGTGATCGAGGTCCCCGCCGGCACGCACCTGGTCATCGAGCTCACCAACACCGACGACGGCGACGTGCACGACCTCGTGCTCGACAGCGGCGCCGACAGCGGCCGGCTCTCCCCCGGCGAGTCCACCACCGTCGACGTGGGCGTCGTCGGGCGCGACCTCGACGGCTGGTGCTCGGTGCTCGGCCACCGGCAGATGGGCATGGTGCTCGCCGTGCACGCCACCGGAAAGGCACCGGCGGCGGGCGGTTCCGACGCGGCAAACGGCGGGCACGCCGGCCACCAGCACGGCCCGGCCACCACGGAGCCCGACCCAGCCGGCGGGCACGAGCACGACGCGACCGTCCCGGCCGCCGTCCAGGAGGCCGAGCTTCCTCCCCTCGAGGACGGCCGCGTGCACCGCCACACGTTCACGGTCTCCGAGACCGAGCTCGAGGTCGCACCCGGCGTCACCCAGCGGCTGTGGACCTACAACGGCTCCGCGCCGGGACCGGTGCTGCACGGCCGCGTGGGCGACCGCTTCGAGATCACGCTGGTCAACGACGGCACCATCGGCCACTCGATCGACTTCCACGCCGGGGCACTCGCCCCCGACGGACCGATGCGCACGATCCCGCCGGGCGAGTCGCTCACCTTCGGGTTCACCGCCCGCAAGGCCGGGATCTGGATGTACCACTGCTCCTCGATGCCGATGTCGGCCCACATCGCCAACGGCATGTTCGGCGCCGTCGTCATCGAGCCCCGCGACCTCGCGCCGGTGGACCGCAGCTACCTGCTCGTCCAGTCCGAGCAGTACCACGGCCCGCAGGGCGGCGTCGTCGACATGGACAAGCTCCAGACGGAGCGGCCCGACGCGGTCGTCTTCAACGGCTACCCGAACCAGTACGACGCCCGGCAGCTGCCCGCCCGGGTCGGCGAACGGGTCCGGATCTGGCTGCTCGACGCGGGACCGAACCGCACCACCAGCTTCCACGTCGTCGGCGGCCAGTTCGACACCGTCTACGCCGAAGGCGACTACCTGCTGCGGTCGGGCTCAACCGCCGGACAGCGCGACTCCGGTGGTAGCCAGGCGCTGGCGCTCGCCCCCGCACAGGGCGGCTTCGTGGAGCTCACGTTCACCGAGGCCGGGCACTACCCGTTCCTGTCGCACGTGATGGTGGACGCCGAGCGCGGCGCCCACGGCGTCCTCGAGGTACGCCCGTCTCGCTGACCGGCCCAGGACCCGGGGGCTTCACACGGCCGCGGGCTGCACCGGCAGCGGCCCTACCAGCGCGTCGGTACCGCCGACCAGGTCGGCCAGCGACACGTACGGCGAGCGCGCCAGGAGGGGCAGCAGCTGCTCGTTCTCCCGAGCCAGGTGGCCCTCCAGCACGGCGCGGATGGCGCTGGCCGCGGCGACCGCCTGTACGCCGTCCTCGGCCACGCCCAGCTCGTCGACGAGCCGCTCCAGGGTCTCGTGCTCCTCGCGGAGGGTCACCGCGACCCGGTCGCCGTCGGCCTCGTCAGCCGCGCGGGACAGCAGGTCACGCTCCTCGGCCTCCGCGTGATCGTGCAGCTCGGCACGGCACCACTCCCACAGCTCCAGCCGCACCCGCTCCGCGGCCGAGCTGCGGTGCAGCGAGACCGCGGTGATCAGCGCCTGGGTGTACCCGGCCACGGTGGCCGAGAGGCGGGCGTTGTGCCGGCGCATGGCGGCCATCGCGATCGCTTCGCGGCGCGGGGAGAAGACGGTGACGTGCGACATGAACCCTCCGGGGACTGGGCGGGCAGGGGCCCCGCCGGCTGGTGGTCGTGAGCGTGACGGGAGCCGTCGTGCTCGCGGCGGCTCCGGACCCCAGTCCACCGGACGGCCCGGATGCCCGGCAGAGGCGAACGTCCCGGACCGGACGGGACCACCGGAGCGACCGGGAAGCGGAGCTACCGGACGCGCTGCACCCGGGTCTCGTCCCAGACCGGCTCGTCGGACTCGTAGACCGACCCGTCGGCACCGAAGACCAGGAACCGGTCGAATCCGCGGGCGAACCAGCGGTCGTGGGTCACCGCCACCACCGTGCCCTCGAACGCCTCCAGACCCGCCTCCAGCGCCTCGGCCGACTCGACGTCGAGGTTGTCGGTCGGCTCGTCGAGCAGCAGCAGCGTTGCTCCGGACAGCTCGAGCAGCAGGATCTGGAAGCGCGCCTGCTGTCCGCCGGACAGGGACTCGAAGCGCTGCTCGGCGGCGTGAGCGAGCTCGTAGCGGTCGAGCGCCCGGGACGCCTGCTCGCGCGGCATCCCGTCGCGGTGCTCGTCGCCGCGGTGCAGGACCTCCAGCAGGGTGCGGCCGACCAGCTCCGGGTGCTCGTGGGTCTGCACGAACCAGCCCGGCCGGACCCTGGCGCCGAGACGCGCCACGCCGGTGTGCTGCACCGGTGCGATCGCCCCGTCAGCAGCCCGCTTCGGGGGACGCTGTCCTGAGCCTGTCGAAGGGCGGTGTCCTGAGCCCGTCGAAGGGCGGTGTCCTGAGCCTGTCGAAGGGCGGTGTCCTGAGCCTGTCGAAGGGTCGGGGTCGGTGCCCCCGCGCGCGAGCAGCCGGAGGAAGTGCGACTTGCCGGACCCGTTGGAGCCGAGCACCGCGACACGCTCGCCGTACCAGACCTCCAGGTCGAACGGCTTCATCAGCCCGGTGGTCTCGACACTGCCACCGTCGCCGCCGCTTGCCACCCGCAGCTCGAGGTCCTCGCAGATCACCGCACGCTTGCCGGTACGACCGCCCTTCAGCCGCATCCGGACCTGCTGCTCGCGCGGCTGGTCGGTGGGCGGGCCGGCCTCCTCGAACTTGCGCAGCCGGGTCTGCGCGGACTGGTAGCGCGAGGCCATGTCGGAGTTGTACGCCGCCTTCTGCTTGTACATCAGCATCTGCGCGCGCAGCTTCGCGTGCTGCTCGTCCCACCGCCGCCGCAGCTCCTCGAACCGCTCGAACCGGGTGCGACGGGCGTCGTGGTAGGACGCGAACCCGCCCGGGTGCACCCACACCGAGTTGCCCGCGCCGTGACCGAGCTCGACGGTGACGATGCGGGTGGCGGTGTTGCGCAGCAGCTCCCGGTCGTGACTGATGTAGAGGATCGTCTTCGGCGACTCGTTGATCCGCTCCTCGAGCCACACCTTGCCGGGCACGTCCAGGAAGTTGTCCGGCTCGTCGAGCAGCAGCACCTGGTCCGGCCCGCGCAGCAGCAGCTCGAGGACGAGGCGCTTCTGCTCGCCGCCGGACAGGGTGCGCAGCTCGCGGTACTTGGCGCGGTCGAAGGGGATGCCCAGCGCCGCAACGGTGCACACGTCCCAGACGACCTCGAGGTCGTAGCCGCCCGCATCGGCCCACTCCCCCAGCGCCGCGGCGTACCGCATCTGGGTCTTCTCGTCGTCGCGGTCCATCAACGCCAGCTCGCAGGCGTCGACCTGTCCGGCGGCCGCGCGCAGCCGCGGCGGCGAGACGGCCACCAGCAGGTCGCGCACGGTCGGCTCGGCGGCCGGCTCCCCGGCCCCGGTCACCGCTCCGGTCACAGCGCCGGCCTCGAGCATCTGGGAGACCATCTGCCGCATCACGCCGAGACCGCCGGAGCGTGTCACGCTGCCCGCGTGCGGGGTCAGCTCGCCGGTGATGATCCGCAGCAGCGTGGTCTTGCCGGCACCGTTCGCGCCGACCAGCGCGACCTTGGCCCCCTCGCCGACCCGGAACGACACGTCGTCGAGCAGCACCCGCCCATCGGGCAGCTCGAACCTGACTCCGGCGACGTCCACGTGACCCACGAGCGACCATGGTGCCGCACGCACCGGCGGCGACGCATCCGGGTTTAGCTCAGCTCAGGCGGAGTCGGAGATCTCCTCGGCCGCCGACCGGCCGGCCTCGAGCCGGGCGACCGGGACCCGGAACGGCGAGCAGGAGACGTAGTCGAGGCCGACCTGGTCGAAGAAGTGGATCGAGTCCGGGTCGCCCCCGTGCTCACCGCACACGCCCAGGTGCAGGTCCGGGCGCGCCGCGCGCCCCTTGTCGGCGGCGTACTGCACCAGGCGGCCGACTCCCTCACGGTCCAGCGTCTCGAACGGGGAGACCCCGAAGATGCCCTTCTCCAGGTAGGCGCTGAAGAACGACGCCTCGACGTCGTCGCGGGAGAAGCCCCACGTCATCTGGGTCAGGTCGTTGGTCCCGAAGGAGAAGAACTCCGCAGCGGTGGCGATCTGGTCCGCCGACATCACCGCGCGCGGCAGCTCGATCATCGTGCCGACCCGGAAGTCCACCTCCACGCCGCGCTCGCGCTGGACGTCGGCGGCCACGGCGACGATGTCGGCCTTGACCAGCTCCAGCTCCTGCACGGTGGCGACCAGCGGGATCATGATCTC
Organism: Nocardioidaceae bacterium; assembly: GCA_035706365.1. GTDB lineage: Bacteria > Actinomycetota > Actinomycetes > Propionibacteriales > Nocardioidaceae > Nocardioides_C. The sequence goes on along the minus strand of DASSVD010000256.1, from coordinate 33,779 downwards.
CGGCTGCGGGTCACCGCCGGCCGCGCGCCGGTCCGCGGCCGCCTCCAGGATGGCGCGGGCCTGCATCCGGAACAGGCCCGGCACGACGATGCCCAGCCGCACCCCGCGCAGCCCGAGCATCGGGTTCTGCTCGTGCAGCCGGCGTACGGCGTCCAGCAGCTTGTGGTGCACCGTGTCCTCGTTGCCGCGCTCGTCCTCCAGGGCCACGGCCACGGCCAGGTCGGTGTAGTCGGGCAGGAACTCGTGCAGCGGCGGGTCGATCAGCCGGATGGTGACCGGCAGCCCGTCCATCGCCTCGAGGATCTCGGTGAAGTCGCTGCGCTGCAGCGGCAGCAGCTCGGCCAGAGCCTTCTCCCGCTCGTCGTCGGTCTCGGCGACGATCAGGTTCTCCACGAGCTGCTTGCGCTCCCCGAGGAACATGTGCTCGGTACGGCACAGCCCGATCCCCTGCGCCCCGAAGCGGCGGGCGCGCGCGGCGTCGGGTCCGGTGTCGGCGTTCGCCCGCACGGCAAGCCGCCGGGTCGAGTCGGCGTGCTCCATCAGCCGGCGTACCGCCTCGACCAGCGGGTCGTCGGCGACGTCCGGGTCGCTGTCGTCACCCTCGAACCACCGCACCACCAGGGAGTCGACCACCGGGACCTCTCCGGCGAACACCTCACCGGTCGAGCCGTCGATGGAGATCACGTCGCCCTCGCCGACCACGGTCCCGTCCGGGGCGGTGAACCGTCGGCGCTTGACGTCCACGTCGAGCTCGTCGGCGCCGCACACGCAGGGGCGGCCCATCCCGCGGGCGACGACGGCGGCGTGGGACGTCTTGCCCCCACGGCTGGTGAGGATGCCGCGGGCGCGCACCATCCCCTTCAGGTCGTCGGGGTTGGTCTCGCGACGCACCAGGATCACGTCCTCGCCGCGGTCGCTCCACTCCACCGCCGTACCGGAGTCGAACACCGCCTTCCCGACGGCGGCGCCGGGCGAGGCGTTCATTCCGCGGCCCAGGAGGGTCCGCTCGGCGGTGGTGTCGAAGCGCGGGAACATCAGCTGGGCGAGCTGGTCGCCGGTGACCCGGCGTACCGCCTCGTCGAGGTCGATCAAGCCCTGGTCGACCAGCTGGCAGGCCACCTTGAACGCCGCGGCAGCCGTGCGCTTGCCCACGCGGGTCTGCAGCATCCAGAGCTTGCCGTGCTCGATGGTGAACTCGATGTCGCACAGGTCGCGGTAGTGCTCCTCGAGGGTCCGCATGATCTGCAGCAGCTCGTCGTACGACTGCTTGTCGATCGTCTCCAGCTCCGCGAGCGGCACGGTGTTGCGGATGCCGGCGACGACGTCCTCGCCCTGAGCGTTCTGCAGGTAGTCGCCGTAGATGCCCTGCTCACCCGACGCCGGGTCGCGGGTGAACGCGACGCCGGTGCCGGAGTCCATGCCGCCGTTGCCGAAGACCATCGCCACCACGCTGACCGCGGTCCCCAGGTCGTGCGGGATGCGCTCCTGGCGGCGGTAGAGCACGGCGCGCTCGGTGTTCCAGGAGTCGAAGACCGCGCCGACCGCCAGGTCCAGCTGGGTGCGCGGGTCCTGCGGGAACGGCTCGCCGGTGCGCTCGCGGATCAGCTCCTGGTACGTCGCGACCAGCCCGGTCAGGTCCTCGACGCCGAGGTCCAGGTCGTTGTCCGTGCCGCGGGAGGACTTCAGGTCGTCCAGGGCGGAGTGGAAGGCCTCTGCCTCGATGCCGAGCACCGTCGTGCCGAACATCGCCAGCAGCCGGCGGTAGGAGTCGTAGGCGAACCGCTCGTCGCCACCGGCCCGCTCGGCCAGCCCGTGCACCGACTCGTCGTTGAGCCCGACGTTGAGCACGGTCTCCATCATCCCCGGCATGGAGAACTTCGCCCCCGACCGCACGGAGACCAGCAGCGGGTCGTCGGGCTGGCCGAGCCGCTTGCCCATCCGCTGCTCGAGCCGCTCAAGGTGCTCTCGGATCTCGTCGGCCAGTGACGCGGGCCGGGCGCCGTCGCGCAGGTAGGCGCGGCACGCCTCGGTGCTGATCACGAACCCGGGAGGGACCGGCAGTCCCAGGTTGGTCATCTCGGCGAGGTTGGCACCCTTGCCGCCGAGCAGGTCCTTCTGGTCCTTGCTTCCCTCGGCGAAGTCGAAGACGTACGTGGTCGCCATGGCCAGATCATGCACCACCTTGGTCGCTGGGTCACCGGGTCGGGCAGCTCCGCCCGGCGGTTGGTCCGTTTGCGCCCGCAGTGCCCGATCCGGCGGATCTCAGTCCTCGGTCTGCTTGGCCCACAGGTTGATGCCGGAGTCGACGGCGTCGCGGTCGATCGCGTCGAGCTCCTCGCGGGTGAAGTCCGGACCCGACAGCGCGTCGAGGTTCGTGTCGAGCTGCTCGACCGAGGAGGCTCCGATGACGGCGGAGGTGACCCGGGAGTCGCGCAGCACCCACTGCAGCGCCATCTGGGCGAGCTTCTGCCCGCGGGACTCGGCGATCTCGTTGAGCCGTCGTACGTGCGCCAGCGTCTGCTCGGACAGGTGGTCCGAGGGCAGCGTGCTCCCGCTCCGGGCCGCACGGGAGTCGGCGGGTACGCCGTCCAGGTAGCGGTCGGTCAGCAGGCCCTGCGCCAGCGCGGTGAACACGATGCAGCCCATCCCCTGCTCTTCGAGCTCGTCGAGCAGGTCCTCCTCGATCCAGCGGTTGAGCATCGAGTAGGACGGCTGGTGGATCAGCAGCGGGGTCCCGAGGTCTCGCGCGATCGAGGCCGCCTCGCGGGTGCGCTTGGCGGAGTAGGAGGAGATCCCGGCGTACAGCGCCTTGCCGGAGCGTACGGCGTGGTCGAGCGCCATCATCGTCTCCTCGACCGGGGTGTCCGGGTCGAACCGGTGGCTGTAGAAGATGTCGACGTAGTCCAGCCCCATCCGGCGCAGCGACTGGTCGAGCGAGGCCAGGACGTACTTGCGGGAGCCGCCGCCCTGCCCGTAGGGGCCCGGCCACATGTCCCACCCGGCCTTGGTGGAGATCACCAGCTCGTCGCGATAGGCCGCGAAGTCCTCGCGCAGGTAGCGGCCGAAGTTCACCTCGGCCTGGCCGTAGGGCGGGCCGTAGTTGTTGGCCAGGTCGAAGTGGGTGACGCCCCGGTCGAACGCCCGGCGCAGGATCGCGCGCTGGGTCTCCTCCGACCGGTCGTCGCCGAAGTTCTGCCACAGACCCAGCGAGAGCATGGGCAGCTGGAGGCCGCTCCGGCCGGTGAAGCGGTACTGCATGTGGTCATAGCGGTCGGTCGCGGCGTCATAGCTCATGGGCCCATCCTGCCCCGGGCCACCGCTCGCCACACGCGCCGGAATCCGCTCAGTCCGGACGGTGTGCCTCGAGGACCCGGAAACCCTTGGCACTGCCCACTCGCATGGTGGGGTACCCCTGCTCCTCCAACCATCGCTGCAACGAGTCCGCGCCCAGGTTGCGGCCGACCACGAGGAAGGCCCTGCCGCCGGGCCGCAGTCGGGGCAACCAGGTGAGCAACAGGTCGTGCAGCTCCTGCTTGCCGATACGGATCGGCGGGTTCGACCAGATCTCGTCGAAGCTGACCTCGGCTGCCACCTCGCCGGGCTGCCCAGCGACGAAGCGCCCCTCCACCCCCAGAGAGGCGGCGTTCTCGTTCGCCAGCAGCACGGCCCGCGCGTTCACGTCCACGCCGTACACGCGAGCCTCCGGCGCAGCCACCGCCAGCGCGCAGCCGATCACGCCGTACCCGCACCCGAGATCGAGCAGACGGCCGCCGGTGGGTGGCGCCGTCTGACGGAAGAGTACGGCGGTGCCCGCGTCCAGCCGGCCCTGCGAGAAGACCCCCGAGCCGGAGACCAGCTCGAGGTCGTGTCCCCAGACCCGGACGCGCACCGGCTCCCGGACGAACGGGACCGACGGGTCGGCCGAGAAGTAGTGCTCCCCTGAGGTCACGACGGGGCTCCCGGCAGCGTGCGCAGGACGCGGGCTCGGCGCGCCTGCACGGCCAGCTCGCCCTCGGCCGGGTAGCCGACCTCCTCGAGGGTGAGCGCGTGCGGGTACAGCACGGTCACGGCACCGTCCCGGCGCCGCCCGGCCAGCACCTCGGCCGCCCACGACGGGTCCCGCCGGCCTTCACCCACGGCGAGCAGGCAGCCCATCAGGGAGCGCACCATCGAGTGGCAGAACGCGTCCGCGCGCACGGTGGCGACGGCCAGGCCGGCCTCGTCGCGCGCCCAGGACAGGTCCAGCAGCGTCCGGACCGTGCTGGCGCCTTCCCGCCGCTTGCAGAAGGCGGCGAAGTCGTGCTCGCCGACCAGCAGGCGAGCGGCGTCGTTCATCCGCTCCAGGTCCAGACGTCGAGGCCAGCCCAGCACCGCCCGCCGTACCAGCGGGTCCACCAGCTCCGGAGCGTCGGCCACGCGGTAGGCGTAGCGCCGCCACAGCGCCGAGAACCGCGCGTCGAACCCGACGGGCGCCACCCGCACCTCCCGGACCCGGACGTCGTCGGGCAGCAACGCGTTGAGCCGACGGCGCAGGGCGTACGCCGGCGAGTCGGTGCTGCGACCGGCCGCCGCGGTGAGGACGTCGTCGTCGACGTCGAGGTGCACCACCTGACCTCGCGCATGCACCCCGGCGTCGGTCCGCCCGGCGCAGGTGACCGGCACGTCGGGCAGGCGCAGGATCGTGGCGAGCGCGGCCTCCAGCGTGCCCTGGACCGTGCGCAGTCGCGGCTGCGCGGCCCAACCGTGGAAGTCGGTGCCGTCGTAGGCGAGGTCGATCCGCAAGCGCACCCGGACATCCTGCCACTGGGCCCCGACGCGAGGGCGACACAGCGGAGGGCGACACAGCAAAGGGCCCGCCGTCCGAAGACGACGGGCCCTTCACGGGTTCGCTACCTGAGGCTCAGGCCGGTGTCACTTCTGCTCGGTGTCACCCTCGGTCGCGTCGCCCGCCTCGTCGGAGCCCGCACCCTCGGTGGACTCGGCTGCGTCCGGGCTCTCCGCCTGGTCCGTGGTGTCCGTGGACCCGGTGGTCTCGGTCACCTCGGTCGTCTCGGCAGCCGCGGCCTCGTCCGCCGACTCGTCGGTCTCCGGCTGGGAGGCCGTCTCGGGGGCAGCCGCAGGGGCAGCCGGAGCCGGCTTCTGCGTGCGGGCCTTGGCGACGTACTCCTCGGTCACCAGCTCGATCACGGCCATGGGCGCGTTGTCACCCTTGCGCGGGCCGAGCTTGGTGATCCGGGTGTAGCCACCGGGACGCTCGGCGTACCGCGGAGCGATCTCGGTGAACAGCGTGTGCACCACGCCCTTGTCCTTGAGCGTGGCGAGGACCTGGCGACGGTTGTGCAGGTCACCCTTCTTCGCCTTGGTGATCAGCCGCTCGGCGTACGGACGCAGCACCCGGGCCTTGGTCTCGGTGGTGGTCAGCCGTCCGTGCTCGAACAGACTGGTCGCCAGGTTCGCGACGATCAGCCGCTGGTGCGCGGGGCTGCCACCGAGGCGGGGGCCCTTCTTGGGGGTAGGCATCGTGTCTCTTCTCGATTCTCCCGGGCCGTGTCAGGTACCCGGGTAGCTGGTTTCCTTCGTCGATCTCGCCTGACGGGTCTCGACAGGCTCGACCGCCCGATCTGTCTGGCTCGACCGCCCGATCTGTCCGGCCCGACCGTCCGGTCTGTCCGGCTCGACCGCCCGATGTGTCAGTACTGCTCGTCCTCGACGAAGCTGTCGTCGTCGTCCTCGTACGCCGCCAGGGCCGCCTGCGGGTCGAAGCCCGGAGCACTGTCCTTGAGCGAGAGGCCCATCTCGTGCAGCTTCGCCTTGACCTCGTCGATCGACTTGGCCCCGAAGTTGCGGATGTCGAGCAGGTCCTGCTCCGAGCGCGAGATCAGCTCGCCCACGGTGTGGATGCCCTCGCGCTTGAGGCAGTTGTAGGAGCGGACCGTGAGCTGCAGGTCCTCCACGGGGAGGGCCAGGTCCGCGGCCAGCTGCTCGTCGACCGGCGAGGGGCCGATGTCGATGCCCTCGGCCTCGACGTTGAGCTCGCGGGCCAGGCCGAACAGCTCGACCAGCGTCTTGCCGGCCGAGGCGATCGCGTCGCGCGGGCGCATCGACGGCTTGGTCTCGACATCGATCACCAGCTTGTCGAAGTCGGTGCGCTGCTCGACACGCGTGGCCTCGACCTTGTAGGTGACCTTGAGGACCGGGCTGTAGATCGAGTCGACCGGCATCCGGCCGATCTCGTTGTCGCCGCCCTTGTTCTGGACCGAGGAGACGTAGCCGCGGCCGCGCTCGACCACCAGCTCCATCTCCAGCTTGCCCTTGTCGTTGAGCGTGGCGATCTTGACGTCCGGGTTGTGCACCTCGACGCCGGCCGGCGGCGCGATGTCGGCGGCGGTCACGTCGCCGGGCCCCTGCTTGCGCAGGTACATGGTGACCGGCTCGTCGTGCTCGGAGGAGACCACCAGGTCCTTGAGGTTCAAGATGACCTCGGTGACGTCCTCCTTGACCCCCTCGATGGTGGAGAACTCGTGCAGCACGCTGTCGATCTTGATGCTGGTCACCGAGGCGCCAGGGATCGACGAGAGCAGCGTGCGGCGCAGCGAGTTGCCGAGTGTGTAACCGAAGCCGGGCTCGAGGGGCTCGATGACGAACCGCGAACGGAAGTCGCCGACGACCTCCTCGGAGAGGGTGGGGCGCTGAGCGATAAGCACTGTAGATGTCCTTTCCGAGCCCGACCGCTATATGAGGGACTCGAATCGAAGAGGAGCAGGTCCCCGAGGGGCGGCCGCGAACAGACAACGCCACGGCCGCTCCCGGGGTTCCCGGGGCGGAGCCCCGAGCGGTTACTTCTTGGAGTAGTACTCCACGATGAGCTGCTCCTGCACCGGGATGTCGATCTGCTGACGAACCGGGACCTGGTGGATCAGGATCCGCATCCGGTTCGGCAGCGCCTCCATCCAGGCCGGCACCACACGCTCGCCGTGGGTCTCACGCGCGATGATGAACGGGGTCATCTCCCGCGACTTCTCGCGCACGTCGATCACGTCGTACTGGCTGACCTGGTACGACGGGATGTCCACCTTCCTGCCGTTGACCAGGAAGTGGCCGTGCACGACCAGCTGCCGGGCGTGGCGGCGGGTGCGCGCGAAGCCGGCGCGGTAGACGACGTTGTCCAGACGGCACTCGAGCATCTGCAGCAGGTTGTCACCGGTCTTGCCGGGGCGACGGTTCGCCTCGGCGTAGTAGCGGTGGAACTGCTTCTCGAGCACGCCGTAGGTGATGCGGGCCTTCTGCTTCTCCCGCAGCTGGAGCAGGTACTCGCTCTCCTTGATCCGGCCCCGGCCGTGCATGCCGGGCGGGTAGGGGCGACGCTCGAAGGCCGAGTCGCCGCCGACGAGGTCGACACCCAGACGGCGCGACTTCTTCGTCATGGGTCCGGTGTAACGGGCCATTGTGGAAAGTCTCCTTGTTCGCTAGGGCGTGGTCGGCGTCAGACGCGGCGGCGCTTGGGCGGCCGGCATCCGTTGTGAGGCGTCGGCGTGACGTCCTGGATGGTGCCGACCTCGAGGCCGATCGCACCCAGGGACCGGATCGCCGTCTCGCGACCGGAACCCGGCCCCTTGACGAAGACGTCGATCTTCTTCATGCCGTGCTCCATCGCGCGACGACCGGCAGCCTCGGCTGCCATCTGCGCTGCGAACGGGGTGGACTTGCGCGAACCCTTGAAGCCGACGGTGCCGGCAGAGGCCCACGAGATCACCGCGCCCGTCGGGTCGGTGATCGTGACGATCGTGTTGTTGAACGTGCTCTTGATGTGGGCTTCGCCCTGAGCGACGTTCTTCTTCTCCTTGCGGCGCACCTTCTTGGCGCCGGTAGCCTGACGGCCCTTGGGAGGCATTCAGTAACTCCTGAGGTAGCTGGTCTGCGAGGTTTCGAGTGGAAGTCGGCGGGTGAGCACCGGCGGTGTCGCGACGCCCGGGCGCGAGCCTCGGGTCCGGGACCGCCGGCAGGTCACTTCGCCTTCTTCTTTCCGGCGACGGTGCGCTTGGGACCCTTGCGCGTGCGCGCGTTGGTCTTGGTCCGCTGACCACGGACCGGCAGGCCCATGCGGTGGCGGCGGCCCTGGTAGCTGCCAATCTCGATCTTGCGGCGGATGTCCGCCTGGACCTCGCGGCGGAGGTCACCCTCGATCTGGAAGTTGGCCTCGATCTCGTCGCGGAGCTTGACCAGCTCCTCGTCGCCCAGCTGGTGGACGCGCGTCTCCGGGTTGACCCCGGTGGCGGCGAGCACCTGGTGGGCGCGGGTACGGCCGATGCCGTAGATGTAGGTGAGTGCGACCTCGATGCGCTTGTCGCGCGGGAGGTCCACCCCAACAAGGCGTGCCATGGAGTGGCGGTTTCCCTTCGGTTGTCCAGAGGTGTGGCTCGTGCCGCGTCCTCGTCGCCATAACGAGGCCCCGGCCTCCGGCCCGGGGGTGGCACCCGTGCTCGCGAGGAGCCGGGTGAGCGGTCACGATCGAGGATCCGCTACCGCGGATCGTCTGGGTGCTCTTCAGTTGTCGGCAGCGGGCTGGTCAGCCCTGGCGCTGCTTGTGCCGGGGGTTGGCGCAGATCACCATGACGCGGCCGTGGCGACGGATCACCTTGCACTTGTCACAGATCGGCTTGACGCTCGGCTGGACCTTCATGACGAAGCTCTTTCTGGTTGTCGGCTGGCCCGCCTCCGGCCCGCGGTCGCCACCACAGATGGCCGCCGCGCCCGAGGGGCGGGGTTCGCGAGGGCGGAGCCCCCGCGGGCTACTTGTAGCGGTAGACGATCCGACCACGGGTGAGGTCGTACGGCGAGAGCTCCACCACCACCCGGTCCTCGGGGAGGATCCGGATGTAGTGCTGACGCATCTTGCCGCTGATGTGGGCGAGGACCTTGTGGCCGTTGCTCAGCTCGACCCGGAACATCGCGTTCGGGAGTGCTTCGACAACCGTGCCCTCGATCTCGATCACGCCTTCTTTCTTCGGCATGTCCTCCGCAATCTCTCGGTGATCGGTCTACCGTTGGAATCGACCCGGGAACCGCCCGGAGGCGCCTCGCGGCGCTCCGGTGGACCTCGTCAGGCCTGCCTGGCACCCCTCCCGGACACACGCGAGTCAGGGTCGATCACTCGATCCGGACCGCGCGTGGCAGGCAGCCACGGGGCACCACAGAACAGGCCCACGTTGGGCCGACGTACAAGTCTAGGGCACGAGCGCCCTCAAGCGTTAATCAGCGGCCACCGAAGGGGACGCCGAGCTCCGCGAGCCCCGCCTCTCCCCCGTCCAGCGCGGTCAGCACCCAGGCCCCGCGCTCGGTCAGCGTGAACGAGTGCTCGAAGTGCGCCGCCCAGGAGCCGTCGTCGGTCATCACGGTCCAGTCGTCCTCGAGCGTGTGGTTGGCCTGATCGCCGGCCACCACCATCGGCTCGACGGCCAGCGCCAGCCCCTGCACCAGGCGCGGCCCGCGACCCGGGCGGCCGTAGTTCGGCACGTTGGGCGGCTGGTGCATCGCACTTCCGATGCCGTGTCCGACGTAGTCCTCGACGATGCCCAGGTCACCCTGACTGCGCACGTAGCTCTCCACCGCGTGCGAGATGTCGGTGACCCGTCCGCCCAGCCGGGCGGCACCGATGCCGTGCCACATCGCCTGCTCGGTGACCCGCATCAGCTCGCGCGCCTCCGCGGAGACCGTACCCACCGGCACGGTCAGGGCGGCGTCGCCGTGCCACCCGTCGACGATGGCGCCGCAGTCGATGGAGACGATGTCGCCGTCGGCGAGGGTGCGCTCCCCCGGGATGCCGTGCACGATCTCGTCGTTGACCGAGGTGCAGATCGAGCCGGGAAAGCCGTGGTAGCCCTTGAACGAGGGCGTCGCGCCGCTGGAGCGGATGTGATCCTCCGCGATCGCGTCGAGCTCGCCGGTGGTGACCCCGGCCTTGACCGAGTCGGCCAGCAGCTCCAGCGTGCGCCCGACCACCAGGCCGGCGGCGCGCATCCGCTCGATCTGCTCGGGAGTCTTGATCTCCACCCCCCGGTCGCGGAAGCCCACGCGCTCTACCGCCCCGGGTCGCGGTCGGGGGCGTCGAGCTGCTCGAAGACGCGCCGGGTCACCTCGTCGACCGGGCCCATCCCGTCGATCGAGACGAGCAGCCCGCGGTCGGCGTACACCTGCAGCAGGGGGGCGGTCTGCTCGTTGTAGACGTCCTGGCGGTGCCGGACGACCTCCTCGGTGTCGTCGGTGCGGCCCTCCTCACGGGCTCGCTTCAGCAGCCGCGCGACCAGCTCGTCGTCGTCGACGGTCAGCACCACGACGGCGTCCAGCTTGTGCCCGCCGCCGGCGAGCATGGAGTCCAGCTCCTCCACCTGGGCGACCGTGCGCGGGTAGCCGTCGAGCAGGAACCCGGAGGCGGCGTCGGGCTCGGCGAGCCGGTCGCGCACCATCGCGTTGGTCACCTCGTCGGGCACGTAGTCCCCGGCGTCCATGTAGCGCTGCGCCTCGCGACCCAGCGGCGTCTGGTCCGAGACGTTGGTCCGGAAGATGTCCCCCGTGGAGACGGCCGGCACGCCCAGGCGCCCGGCGATCACCTTGGCCTGGGTGCCCTTGCCGGCTCCCGGAGGCCCCATCAGTACCAGTCTCATCAGCGCAGGAATCCTTCGTAGTTGCGCTGCTGGAGCTGGCTCTCGATCTGCTTCACCGTGTCCAGCGCGACACCGACCATGATCAGGATGCTGGTGCCGCCGAACGGGAAGTTCTGGTTCGCGTCGATCAGCACGAACGCGACCAGCGGGATCAGCGAGATGAGACCGAGGTAGAGCGACCCCGGCAGCGTGATGCGGGACAGGACGTAGTTGAGGTACTCCTCGGTCGGCTTGCCTGCCCGGATCCCGGGGATGAAGCCGCCGTACTTCTTCATGTTGTCGGCCACCTCGTGCGGGTTGAAGGTGATCGCGACGTAGAAGTAGGTGAAGAAGATGATCAGCGCGAAGTAGGTGATCATGTAGATCGGGTGGCTGCCGTTGACGAAGTACGTCGCGATCCACCGCGTGATCGGCGAGCTGCCGTCCTGGTCGAACTGCGCCGCCATCGCCGGGAGGTAGAGCAGGCTCGAGGCGAAGATGACCGGGATGATGCCTGCCTGGTTCACCTTGAGCGGGATGTACGTCGACGAGCCGCCGAACATCTTGCGGCCGACCATGCGGCGGGCGTACTGCACCGGGATCCGCCGTTGCGCCTGCTCGATGAAGATCACCGCGGCGACCAGGGCGAGCCCGATCAGGATCACCAGCGAGAAGACCAGCCAGCTCTTCTGCGAGGTCTTCACCGCCCACAGCGACGCCGGGAAGGTGGCGATCACCTGGGTGAAGATCAGGATCGACATGCCGTTTCCGATGCCGCGGTCGGTGATCAGCTCGCCGAGCCACATGATCACGCCGGTGCCGGCGGTCATCGTCACCACCATCACCAGGAAGGTGATCAGCGAGTCCTCGTTGTGCAGCAGCGGCAGGTTGCAGCCCTGCAGCAGCGAGCGGTTCCGGGCCAGCGCGGTGATGCCGGTGGCCTGGAGCACGGCGAGGGCGAGGGTGAGGTAACGGGTGTACTGGGTGATCTTGGTCTGCCCGGCCTGCCCCTCCTGCTTCAGCGCCTCGAGCCGCGGGATGACCACCACCAGCAGCTGCAGGATGATGCTCGCGGTGATGTAGGGCATGATGCCCAGCGCGAAGACGGTCAGCTGGAGCAGCGCTCCGCCGGAGAACAGGTTGATCAGCCCGTAGAGGCCGTTGTTCTCCACCTGCTGGAAGCACGTCTGCACGTTGGCCACGTGCACCCCGGGCGTCGGCAACTGCGAGCCGAACCGGAAGATGACGATGATCAACAGGACGAACAGCAGCTTCTTGCGCAGGTCCGGCGTCCGGAAAGCGTTGGCGAAAGCGCCTAGCACCTGGTCCTCTTTCTTCACGTGCGAGACCCCGGCCGGAAGCAGCGGGGACCTCGGAAGCCTAACAGGGGCCCACCCTCAGGCCGGCCGGCTGTCGCCGGTTCTGCCTCGAGGCGCGGGCCCCTGCATGAGCGCGTGGCTCGGGTCGGTCCTGTCTCAGACCTCGGTGGTGCTGCCACCGGCCGCCGCGATCTTCTCCTTCGCCGATGCGGAGAACGCGTGCGCGCTCACCTGCATCGCGACGGACAGATCGCCGGAGCCGAGCACCTTGACCGGCTGGCCCTTGCGGACCGCGCCCTTGGCGACCAGGTCGGCCAGGCCGACCGAGCCACCCTCGGGGAACAGCTCCTGCAGCCGGTCCAGGTTCACCACCTGGAACTCGACCTTGAACGGGTTCTTGAAGCCCTTGAGCTTCGGCAGCCGCATGTGGATCGGCATCTGGCCGCCCTCGAAGCTCTCGGGCACCTGGTAGCGCGCCTTCGTGCCCTTGGTGCCGCGACCCGCGGTCTTGCCCTTCGATGCCTCACCGCGACCCACGCGGGTCTTGGCGGTCTTGGCCCCGGGGGCGGGACGCAGGTGGTGCAGTTTGAGCGTCATGTCACTCGACCTCCTCGACGACGACCAGGTGACGGACCGTCGCGAGCATTCCGCGGATCTCCGGGCGGTCCTCCTTGACGACGACGTCGCCGATGCGCTTGAGCCCAAGCGTGCGGAGGGTGTCCCGCTGGTTCTTCTTGCAGCCGATGGTCGACCGCTTCTGCTCGACCTTGAAGCGCGCCATTACTGCGACACCTCCGCCCGAGCCTTCAGCAGGGCCGCCGGCGCGACGTCCTCGACGGCCATGCCGCGACGCGCCGCGACCGCCTCGGGCTCCTCCAGGCCGCGCAGCGCCTCCTCGGTGGCGTGCACGATGTTGATCTGGTTGGAGGAACCGAGCGACTTGCTGAGCACGTCGTGGATGCCGGCGCACTCGAGCACGGCGCGCACCGGGCCACCGGCGATCACACCGGTACCGGGAGCGGCGGGGCGCAGCAGGACCACGCCGGCCGCCTTCTCGCCCTGCACCGGGTGCGGGATGGTGCCCTGGACGCGCGGGACCTTGAAGAAGTGCTTCTTGGCCTCCTCCACGCCCTTGGCGATCGCGGCCGGCACCTCCTTGGCCTTGCCGTACCCGACGCCGACCATGCCGTCGCCGTCACCCACGACCACGAGGGCGGTGAAGCTGAAGCGACGACCGCCCTTCACGACCTTGGCGACACGGTTGATCGCGACGACACGCTCGATGTACGCGGTCTTGTCAGCGCCCTGGCCGCGGTTGTCACCGCGACCTCGACGCTCGCCACCACCGCCAGTGCGACGCTGGGGTCCGCTCATTCGAACTACCTCTTCTCGTTCTCTTAGAGTTCTTGTCCGTCGGCGATCAGAACGCCAGGCCGCCCTCGCGGGCGCCCTCGGCGAGCGCCGCGACACGGCCGTGGTACTTGTGGCCGGCCCGGTCGAACACGACCGTGGCCACGCCCTGATCCTTGGCCCGCTGAGCCACCAGCTCGCCCACCTTGCGCGCCTTCGCGGTCTTGTCGCCCTCGAGGGTGCGCAGGTCCGCCTCCATGGTGGAGGCCGACGCGAGGGTCTTGCCCACGAGGTCGTCCACGACCTGGACGGTGATGTGCTTCGACGAGCGGGTGACCACCAGGCGCGGACGCTCGGCGGTCCCGGAGACCTTCTTGCGGCCCCGGACCTGCCGGCGCAGGCGCGAGGCGACCCGACCGCTGGTGTGCTTGCCAGTCTTGAGTGCGATAGCCATCGTCACTTACCAGCCTTTCCGACCTTGCGACGGATCTGCTCGCCCGCGTACCGCACGCCCTTGCCCTTGTAGGGCTCGGGCTTGCGCAGCTTGCGGATGTTCGCGGCGACCTCGCCGACCAACTGCTTGTCGATGCCCTGGACGCCGAGCCTGGTCGGGCCGTCCACGGTGAACGTGATGCCCTCCGGGGCGTCGAAGGTGATCGGGTGGGAGTACCCCAGCTGGAACTCCAGCTGGGTCGGACCCTTGGACAGGACGCGGTAGCCGACGCCGACGATCTCGAGCTTCTTCTCGTAGCCCTCGGACACACCGGTGACCATGTTGGAGATCAGGGTCCGGGTCAGACCGTGCAGCGAGCGGTTCTCGCGCTCGTCGTTGGGACGGTCCACCTTGACGGCGCCGTCGTCCTCCTTGCTCACCGAGATCGGCGTGGCGACGGTGTGGGTCAGCGTGCCCTTGGGGCCCTTGACCGTCACGACGTTGCCGTCCAGGGCCACGTCGACACCCGACGGGACCGGGACCGGGAGCTTGCCAATGCGCGACATGCTTGTTTCCTTTCTGGTCTCGACGGGTTCGACTACCAGACGTAGGCGAGGACTTCCCCACCTACGCCCTTCTGGTTGGCCTGACGGTCGGTGAGCAGGCCCTGGCTGGTGGAGATGATCGCGACACCGAGGCCGCCGAGCACGCGAGGCAGTCCGGTGGACTTCGCGTACACCCGGAGACCCGGCTTGCTGATGCGGCGTACGCCGGCGATCGAGCGCTCGCGGTGGACGCCGTACTTCAGCGTCAGCGTCAGCACCTTGCCCACCGGGGTCTTGCCGTCCGCGGTCTCCGCAGGGTCCTCGACCTTCCAGGAGGTGATGTAGCCCTCCTGCTGGAGGATCTCGGCGACACCGGCCTTCAGCTTGCTGTACGGCATCGACACGGTGTCGTGGAACGCCTGGTTGGCGTTGCGCAGACGGGTCAGCATGTCTGCGATCGGGTCAGTCATCGTCATGGCCGTGAGGCCCTTTCTCGTCGTGGTTTCGTCGTGAAGTCCGCTTCGCGACGACCTTCAACGTTTCGTGTGGAGTGGTCGGGGGTCCGGTCCGGGCTCACCAAGAGCTCTTGGTCACGCCCGGAAGCTCACCGCGGTGAGCCATCTCGCGCAGGCAGATCCGGCACAGGCCGAACTTGCGGTAGACGGACTTGGGCCGTCCGCAGCGCTGGCACCGGGTGTACCCGCGTACCTTGAACTTGGGCTTGCGCGACGCCTTGACTTTGAGCGCGGTCTTAGCCATCGGTCACTGCTCCTTGAAAGGGAACCCGAGCTGCTTGAGCAGTGCCCGGCCCTCGTCGTCGTTCGTAGCGGTGGTCACGACCGTGATGTCCATGCCCCGCGAGCGGTCGACCCTGTCCTGGTCGATCTCGTGGAACATGACCTGCTCGGTCAGACCGAAGGTGTAGTTGCCGCGGCCGTCGAACTGGCGCGACGAGAGTCCACGGAAGTCGCGGATGCGCGGCAGAGCCAGGGACAGCAGGCGGTCCAGGAACTCCCACATCCGGTCGCCGCGCAGCGTCACGTGGGCGCCGATCGGCATCCCCTCGCGCAGCTTGAACTGCGCGATCGACTTGCGGGCACGCGTGACCTGGGGCTTCTGGCCGGTGATGGCGGTCAGGTCGCGCACCGCGCCCTCGATCAGCTTGGAGTCACGGGCCGCCTCGCCGACGCCCATGTTGACCACGATCTTGGTCAGGCCGGGGACCTGCATCACGTTGGCGTGGCCGAACTGCTCGCGCAGCGACGGGAGGATCTCCTCCCGGTAGCGCATCTTCAGACGCGGCAGCTCCCGCGTCTCGGTGGTGGTGGTAGTCATCAGATCTCCTCACCCGACTTCCGCGCCACGCGGACGCTGCGGTGGGCGCTGTAGGTCGAGCCATCCGGACGGCGCTTGGTGACCTCGTCGCGGCGGAACCCGACGCGGGTGGTCACCTTGCCCTTGGCGTCGCTGTCCTTGGGGGCGTCGACCAGCAGCATCACGTTGGACACGTGGACCGGCGCCTCCTGGGTGACGATGCCGCCGGTGGTGCCGGCGCGGCCGCCCTGGTTGACCACCTTGGTGTGGCGCTTGATGCGGTTGACGCCCTCGACGATCACCCGCTGGGCGGCGGCGTCGACCGAGATGACCCGGCCCTCCGCGCCCTTGTCCTTGCCGGCGATGACGCGGACGACGTCACCCTTCTTGATGTTCAAGGTGCGCTTACGGTTCTGTGCCATGGCTCAGAGCACCTCCGGTGCGAGCGAGATGATCTTCATGAACTTCTTCTCGCGCAGCTCACGGCCCACCGGGCCGAAGATGCGCGTGCCGCGCGGCTCGCCGTCGTTCCTGAGGATCACTGCTGCGTTCTCGTCGAAGCGGATGTAGGACCCGTCCGGGCGGCGGCGCTCCTTGACCGTCCGCACGACGACGGCCTTCACCACGTCACCCTTCTTCACGTTGCCACCGGGGATCGCATCCTTGACGGTGGCAACCACGACGTCGCCGATGCCGGCGTAGCGCCGACCCGAGCCGCCGAGCACGCGGATGCACAGGATCTCCTTGGCACCCGTGTTGTCGGCGACCTTGAGCCGCGACTCCTGCTGGATCATCACTCTCTCCTTGTCGCCCCGGTTCTCACCTCGGGTGAGCCTGGGGGAACCTCACTGGCGGCTGCGCCGCCCCTGTCTGCGTTGTCCGGCTGACGCCGGGCTGCCTCTGTGCTTCGCCGAGCGAAGCTCGCTTCGCCCGGCGGTCGGCGGCTACTTGGCCTTCTCGAGAACCTCGACGACGCGCCAGCGCTTGGTGGCCGACAGCGGGCGGGTCTCCATGATCAGCACCCGGTCGCCGACACCGCACTGGTTCTGCTCGTCGTGCGCCTTCAGCTTCTCGCTGCGGCGGATGACCTTGCCGTACAGCGGGTGCTTGACGCGGTCCTCGACGGACACGACCACGGTCTTGTCCATCTTGTCGCTGACCACCAGGCCCTCACGGACCTTGCGGTAGTTCCTCGTCGGGTTCTTCGTGGTCACGTTGCTGTCCTCGCTCATGCGGCACCGTCCTCACTGCCCGGGTCCTGGCGGATCCCGAGCTCACGCTCACGCACCACGGTGTAGATGCGGGCGATGTCGCGCTTGACCGTGCGCAGCCGGCCGTGGCTCTCCAGCTGCCCGGTGGCAGCCTGGAACCGGAGGTTGAACAGCTCCTCCTTGGCCTCGCGCAGCTTCTGCTCGAGGTCCGCGTTCGTCAACGAGTCGAGCTCGTGCGCGGTCGTGCTCATCAGAACTCACCTGCCTCGCGGGTGATGAACCGGCACTTCATCGGAAGCTTGTGGATCGCGCGGCGCATCGCCTCGCGAGCCACGTCCTCCGGGACGCCGGACAACTCGAACATGACACGGCCCGGCTTGACGTTCGCGACCCACCACTCGGGCGAGCCCTTACCGGAACCCATCCGGGTCTCGGCCGGCTTCTTGGTCAGCGGCCGGTCCGGGTAGATGTTGATCCACACCTTGCCGCCACGCTTGATGTGGCGGGTCATGGCGATACGAGCGGACTCGATCTGCCGGTTGGTCACGTAGTGACCCTCGACGGCCTGGATCCCGAAGTCGCCGAACGCCAGCTGCGTGCCACCCTTGGCAGCGCCGGTGCGCTTGGGGTGGTGCTGCTTGCGGTGCTTGACCCTACGGGGCATCAGCATGGTTCTCAGCCCTCCTGTCCGGACTGTGCCGGCTGCTGCGAAGCGGCGGCCTCGGCGGGCGCCTGCTCCGGTGCGGCGTCGGTGTTCTGCGGCGCGCGCGAACCACGGCTCGGACGGTCGCCACGGCTGCCGCGACCCGGACGGTCGCCGCCACGCCCGCGGCCACGGCCGGGTGCCCCGGCGCGCGCGGCGGCCTGGGCCTCGCGCTCGGCTCGGGTACCGGCGACCTCGCCCTTGTAGATCCACACCTTCACGCCGATCCGGCCGAACGTGGTGCGGGCCTCGTAGAACCCGTAGTCGATGTCGGCACGCAGCGTGTGCAGCGGGACCCGGCCCTCGCGGTAGAACTCCGACCGCGACATCTCGGCGCCGCCGAGACGGCCGGAGCACTGGATCCGGACGCCCTTGGCGCCGCTGCGCATCGAGGTCTGGATCGCCTTGCGCATGGCACGGCGGAAGGCGACGCGGCCGGACAGCTGCTCAGCGACCCCCTGGGCCACCAGCTGGGCGTCCACCTCGGGGCTCTTCACCTCGAGGATGTTGAGCTGCACCTGCTTGCCGGTCAGCTTCTCCAGCTCGCCACGGATGCGGTCGGCCTCGGCGCCACGGCGACCGATGACGATGCCCGGACGCGCGGTGTGGATGTCCACCCGCACGCGGTCCCGGGTGCGCTCGATCTCGACCTTGGAGATGCCGGCGCGCTCCATGCCCTTGGACAGCAGGCGCCGGATCGCGACGTCCTCACCGACGTAGGACTTGTAGAGCTTGTCGGCGTACCAACGGCTCCGGTGGTCGATGGAGATGCCCAGACGAAAACCGTTCGGGTTGATCTTCTGGCCCATTACTTCCGACCGCCCTTCCGTGCCTTGGTCCCTGCCGTGATGTCGTCCGCGGGCTGAACCACCACGGTGATGTGGCTGGTCCGCTTGTTGATCCGCGAAGCACGGCCCTGGGCACGCGGCCGCCAGCGCTTCATCGTCGGGCCCTCGTCCACGGTCGCCTTGCTGACGACCAGCGTCGCGCGGTCCAGGTCCTCGGTGCTCTCGGCGTTCGCCACCGCGCTCTCGAGAACCTTGTAGACCGTCTCGCTGGCGGCCTGCGGCGCGAACTGCAGCAGCGCCAGCGCCTCGTCCACGGGAAGGCCACGCACCAGGTCGACGACGCGTCGGGCCTTCATCGGAGTGATCCGGACGAAGCGCGCGCTGGCGAAAGCACCCGGCTGGTCCCCCAGCAGGCTCTCGCGGCGGGCGCTCACGCGCCTACGCTCCATTACGCTCATATCTCTGACTCTCTCGACTCTGCGATCCGACCCCGCGTCAGCGGCGGCGGCTCTTCCGGTCGTCCTTGACGTGCCCGCGGTAGGTGCGGGTCGGGGCGAACTCTCCGAGCTTGTGGCCGACCATCGCGTCGGTCACGAACACCGGGACGTGCTTTCGGCCGTCGTGCACGGCGATCGTGTGGCCGATCATGGCCGGCACGATCATCGAGCGACGCGACCACGTCTTGATCACGTTGTGGGTGCCCTTGTCGTTCTGCGCGTCCACCTTCTTGATCAGGTGGCCGTCGACGAAGGGACCCTTCTTCAGGCTGCGTGGCATCTGTGCTCAGTCCCTTTCTCAGCGACGCTTGCCGGACTTGCGGCGACGGACGATCAGGGCGTCGGAGGACTTGCGCTTGCGCGTACGACCCTCGGGCTTGCCCCACGGGGAGACCGGGTGGCGACCACCGGAGGTCTTGCCCTCACCACCACCGTGCGGGTGGTCCACCGGGTTCATCACCACACCGCGCACGGTCGGGCGCTTGCCCTTCCAGCGCATCCGGCCGGCCTTGCCCCAGTTGATGTTGGACTGCTCGGCGTTACCGACCGCACCGACCGTCGCGCGGCAGCGCACGTCGACGTAGCGCATCTCGCCCGACGGCATGCGCAGCTGCGCGCGGCTGCCCTCACGGGCGACCAGCTGGGCGCTCATGCCGGCGGAGCGGGCGATCTTCGCGCCGCCGCCGGGACGGAGCTCGATGCAGTGCACCGTGGTCCCGACCGGGATGTTGCGCAGCGGCAGGTTGTTGCCGGGCTTGATGTCGGCACCGGTGCCGGCCTCGACCGCCGCGCCCTGGGCCAGGCCCTGCGGCGCGATGATGTAGCGCTTCTCGCCGTCGGCGTAGTGCAGCAGCGCCAGACGCGCGGTGCGGTTCGGGTCGTACTCGATGTGCGCGACCTTCGCGGGGACGCCGTCCTTGTCGTAGCGGCGGAAGTCCACCACGCGGTAGGCGCGCTTGTGGCCGCCGCCCTGGTGCCGGGTGGTGATCCGGCCCTGGTTGTTGCGGCCGCCCTTCTTCGGGAGCGGACGCACCAGCGACTTCTCCGGCGTCGACCGCGTCACCTCGACGAAGTCGGCGACCGACGAGCCACGACGGCCCGGCGTGGTCGGCTTGTACTTACGGATTGCCATGAGTTTTCGAGTCCTCTAGCTGGAGTTCCTTCAGGCCGGTCAGGAGACCGGGCCCCCGAAGATGTCGATCCGGTCGCCCTCGGCGAGGCTGACGATCGCCCGCTTGGTGTCGGCGCGCTTGCCGATGCCGTAGCGGGTGCGGCGAGCCTTGCCGGCACGGTTGAGGGTGTTCACCGAGGTCACCTTGACGTTGAACACCTTCTCGACCGCGATCTTGATCTCGGTCTTGTTGGCGCGCGGGTGCACCAGGAAGGTGTACTTGTTCGCGTCGAGCAGGCCGTAGCTCTTCTCGCTCACGACCGGCGCGATCAACACGTCGCGGTGGTCCTTGTAGAAGGTGCTCATGCGTCGGACTCCTCCGCCTTCTGGTCAGTCCCGTCGGCCTCGGTCGAGGTCGCGACCGCCTTCACCGACTTGCCGGTGGGGTGGCCCGCCACGAACCGCTCGTAGGCGCCCTTGGTGAACACGACGTCGTCGGAGACCAGCACGTCGTAGGTGTTGAGCTGGTCGACGGCGATCAGGTGCACGCTGTCCACGTTGCGCAGCGACAGCCAGGTCAGGCTGTCCTCGCGCTCGACGACGACCAGCGTGTGCGTCCGGTCGGCGAGCTCGCGCAGGACCGCGAGAGCCGCCTTCGTCGAGGGCGCGTCACCGTCGACGAACCCGTCGACGACGTGGACCCGCCCGGCGCGGGCGCGGTCCGACAGCGCACCGCGCAATGCGGCGGCCTTCATCTTCTTGGGCGTGCGCTGGTCGTAGCTGCGCGGCGTCGGCCCGTGAACGGTGCCACCGCCGGCGAACTGCGGCGCGCGGGTCGAGCCCTGGCGGGCGCGGCCGGTGCCCTTCTGCTTGTACGGCTTACGGCCACCACCGCGGACCTCGGAGCGGGTCTTGGTGGAGGCGGTCCCCTGGCGGGCGGCGGCCTGCTGGGCCACCACGACCTGGTGAATGAGCGGGACGTTCACCTGGACGTCGAAGATCTCGGCCGGCAGGTCGACCTTCACGGTCTTGGTGCTCACTTGTCAGCCTCCTTGCCCTTGGCCGCGGAACGGATGACCACGACGCTGCCCTTGGGGCCGGCGACGGCGCCCTTGAGCAGGATCAGACCCTTCTCCACGTCGACCGCGTGCACGGTGACGTTCTGGGTGGTCACGCTCTCGCCGCCCATCCGGCCGGCCATCCGCATGCCCTTGAACACGCGACCGGGGGTCGCGCAGCCACCGATGGAACCCGGCGAGCGGTGCTTGCGGTGGACACCGTGCGAGGCGCGCAGGCCGTGGAAGCCGTGGCGCTTCATCACACCGGCGTTGCCTTTGCCCTTGCTGGTGCCGGTGACGTCGACGCGCTCACCGGCGGAGAAGATCTCCGGGCTGAGCTCCTGGCCGACGGTGTACGACGCGGCATCCGCGGTGCGGATCTCCAGCAGGTGACGGCGCGGGGTGACGCCCGCCTTGGTGAAGTGCCCGGCCTGCGGCTTGGTCACCTTGCGGCCGTCGATCTCGCCGAACCCGACCTGCACGGCGTTGTAGCCGTCGGTCTCGGGCCCGCGGATCTGCGTGACCACGTTGGTGCCGGCGGCGACGACCGTCACGGGCACGATGCGGTTGTTGTCGTCCCAGGTCTGGGTCATGCCGAGCTTGGTGCCCAGCAGCCCGCGGACGTTGCGTTCGAAAGTGCTCATGGGAATCCGGGCCTTCAGAGCTTGATCTCGATGTCGACACCGGCCGGCAGGTCGAGACGCATGAGCGAGTCGACCGTCTTCGGCGTGGGGTCGATGATGTCGATAAGACGCTTGTGGGTGCGCATCTCGAAGTGCTCGCGGCTGTCCTTGTACTTGTGAGGCGAGCGGATGACGCAGTAGACGTTCTTCTCGGTCGGCAGGGGCACAGGGCCGGCGACCTTGGCGCCCGTACGGGTGACGGTGTCCACGATCTTGCGCGCCGAGGTGTCGATCACCTCGTGGTCATAGGCCTTGAGCCTGATGCGGATCTTCTGTCCCGCCATAGGTCTCAGTTCGTCCTTCTACTCGTACCGCTGAATGTCTCGTCGCGCACCGGGAGGAGCGCGCCGCCCGCTGCTGCCACCATCCGGCTCGCCGCGTCCTGCGACCCCCGAGGTCGGGCGTGTCGGACCAGGTCCGGCGCATGCCGCGCCAGAGATCGTGCGAGGTGTTCGGATGGCGCCCGACGGGCTTGTCGGGCTGAGGGGCCTCCTGGTGCGGTGCGCGCCCACGGGTGACCACAGCAACCAGGAGAACCGATTAAGGGGTCAAAGTGAGTGCGCAACCCCGGCGACCCCGCCGGAGCAACCGGACTATCTTGTCAGAGATCGCCCGGCCATATCAAATCGAGGTCCGGGGGGCGGTCAGACCCGCCGGAACGTGAGGTCGACGACCGGTCGACCGGCTTCGTGGCCCTTGCGCTCGAAGCGGGTCACCGGACGCTCCTGCCAGCGCGGCGCGTCTCCGCCGTGCACGTTGCTCAGCAGCGGCTCGGCCCCGAGGACCTCACGCATCACCGCGGCGTACTCCGGCCAGTCGGTGGCCAGCCGCCACAGGCCGCCCGGCTCCAGACGTGACGCGGCCACCCGCGCGAACTCGGGGGCGACCAGCCGCCGGCGGTGGTGCCGCGTCTTCGGCCAGGGGTCGGGGAAGAAGGTCCACAGCTCGTGCACGCTGGCCGGAGCGACCAGGTGGGTGAGCGACCAGACGGCGTCCACGCCGATCACCCGCACGTTGTCGGCGCCGGTGCGCTCCAACTCGAGGAAGGTCTGCGCGATACCCGGGTGCCACACCTCGAAGGCCAGGATGTTCAGCTCGGGGTAGCGGGCCGCCAGCGCCGCGGTGGCTTCGCCGTTGCCGGACCCGATCTCCACCACCAACGGGGCCTCGGGGCGGTCGAACAACGACGGCACGTGGAAGCCGGGGTCGTCGACCGCCTCGTCGGCGACCCACCAGTCGCCGTGCCGGCGCTGCCAGACCTCCTGCTGCCGCGGGGAGAGCCGGTTCCCGCGGCGCACGTAGCTGGTCACCTGGGCCAGCCGGCGTCCGTCGGCGGTACGGCGGGTGTGCGGCCGCGGCGCGCGGTCCGCGCGCTCGTCAACGGTCCGGTCGCTGGTCACGTCTCTCCTGCGGTCGGGGGGGACGGCGAGAGGCCCCGCCCCTGCTCGGGACGGGGCCTCTCGGCTGCCTGGGTCGGGGCGGTGCCCCGGACACTCAGGCCTGGATCACTTGAGGATCTTGGTGACCCGGCCGGCGCCGACGGTACGGCCACCCTCGCGGATCGCGAACTTCAGACCCTCCTCCATGGCGATCGGCTGGATCAGCTCGACCGTCATGTCGGTGTTGTCGCCGGGCATGACCATCTCGGTGCCCTCGGGGAGGGTCACCACGCCGGTCACGTCCGTGGTCCGGAAGTAGAACTGCGGACGGTAGTTGTTGAAGAACGGCGTGTGACGGCCGCCCTCCTCCTTCGAGAGGATGTAGACCGAGCCCTCGAAGTTGGTGTGCGGGGTGGTCGTGCCCGGCTTGATCACGACCATGCCGCGCTCGACGTCCTCGCGCTTGGTGCCGCGCAGCAGCAGGCCGACGTTCTCACCGGCCTGGCCCTCGTCGAGGAGCTTGCGGAACATCTCGATGCCGGTGACGGTGGTCTTGGTCGCGCCCTCGCGGATGCCCACCATCTCGACCTCCTCGTTCACCTTGATCACGCCGCGCTCGATGCGCCCGGTGATCACGGTGCCACGACCGGTGATGGTGAAGACGTCCTCGACCGGCATCAGGAACGGCTTGTCGACCTCGCGCTCCGGCTGCGGGATGTACTCGTCGACGGCGTTCATCAGCTCCATGATCGAGTCGCCCCACTTCTCGTCGCCGTTCAGCGCCGGGAAAGCGGCAACGCGCACCACGGGGACGTCGTCGCCGGGGAACTCGTACTCGGTGAGGAGCTCGCGCACCTCCATCTCGACGAGCTCGATGAGCTCCTCGTCGTCGACCATGTCGCACTTGTTCAGCGCGACGACCAGGGCGGGCACACCGACCTGGCGGGCGAGCAGGACGTGCTCACGAGTCTGCGGCATCGGACCGTCGGTCGCCGCGACCACCAGGATGGCGCCGTCCATCTGCGCCGCACCGGTGATCATGTTCTTGATGTAGTCGGCGTGACCGGGGCAGTCGACGTGCGCGTAGTGGCGCGCCTCGGTCTGGTACTCGACGTGCGCGATCGAGATGGTGATACCGCGCTGACGCTCCTCCGGGGCCTTGTCGATCTCGTCGAACGGCGTGAAGGGGTTCAGCTCAGGGTGCTTGTCGTGCAGCACCTTGGTGATGGCAGCGGTCAACGTCGTCTTGCCGTGGTCGATGTGACCGATGGTGCCGATGTTGACGTGCGGCTTAGTCCGCTCGAACTTAGCCTTAGCCACGGGGGCTCCTCCTCGTTAGTACTTGACTCGTGTTGGTTTCGAACGCCGGGCTCGTAAGGAACTACTCGCCGCGGACCTTCTTGATGATCTCGTCCGCGACGTTCTGCGGAACCTCGGCGTACGAGTCGAACTCCATCGAGTACGAGGCCTGACCGGAGGTCTTCGACCGCAGGTCGCCAACGTACCCGAACATCTCTGACAGCGGAACCAGCGCCTCGACCACCCGGTCACCGTGGCGCTCGAACATCGACTGCACCTGTCCGCGACGGGAGTTGATGTCGCCGATGACGTCGCCCAGGTAGTTCTCCGGGGTGGTCACCTCGACGGCGAACATCGGCTCGAGCAGCACCGGCTTGGCCATCCGCGCGGCCTCCTTGAACGCCTGGTTCCCGGCGATCTTGAAGGCGAGCTCGGAGGAGTCGACGTCGTGGTAGGCGCCGTCCTCCAGGGTGACCTTGACGTCGACCATCGGGTAGCCGGCGAGGACGCCGAACTCCATGGCCTCCTGGGCACCCTGGTCCACCGAGGGGATGTACTCGCGGGGGACGCGGCCGCCGGTGACGGCGTTGACGAACTCGTAGCCCGCGCCCTGGCCGCTCTCCTCGTCGATGCTCGGCTCGATGGACAGCAGCACCTTCGCGAACTGGCCGGAGCCACCGGTCTGCTTCTTGTGCGTGTAGGAGTGCTTCTCGACCTTCTTGCGGATGGTCTCGCGGTAGGCCACCTGCGGCTTGCCGACCGTGGCCTCCACGCGGAACTCGCGCTTCATCCGGTCGACCAGGATCTCCAGGTGGAGCTCGCCCATGCCGGCGATGATGGTCTGGCCGGTCTCCTCGTCGGTCTTGACGGTGAAGGTGGGGTCCTCCTCCGACAGCCGCTGGATGGCCACACCCAGCTTCTCCTGGTCGCTCTTGGTCTTGGGCTCGATCGCGACCTCGATCACCGGGGCGGGGAAGGTCATCGACTCCAGCACGACCGGGTCGGACTGGACGCAGAGCGTCTCACCGGTGGTGGTCTCCTTCAGACCCATCACCGCGACGATCTGGCCGGCGCCCACCGATGCGATCTCCTCACGCTTGTTGGAGTGCATCTGGTAGATCTTGCCGATCCGCTCCTTCTTGCCCTTGACCGAGTTGAGCACGGTCTGGCCGGCCTCGAGCTTGCCGGAGTAGACGCGGATGTAGGTCAGCTTGCCCAGGTGCGGGTCTGCGGCGATCTTGTACGCCAGGGCGGCGAACGGCTCGCTCTCCTCGGGCTGGCGCAGCACCTCGGTCTCCTCGTCGTTCACGGCGTGGCCGTGGACGGCGCCGACGTCGAGCGGCGAGGGGAGGTACTTCACCACCGCGTCGAGCAGGGGCTGGACGCCCTTGTTCTTGAACGCGGTCCCGGTCAGCACCGGGGTGAGCTTGTCGGCGAGCGTCGCGCGGCGGATCGCCGCCTCGAGCTGCTCCAGGCTCGGGGTCTCGCCCTCGAGGTAGAGCTCCATGATCTCGTCGTCGGCCTCGGCGAGGGTCTCGAGGAACTTCTCGCGCCACTCGGCGGCCTGCTCCGCCATCTCGGCGGGGATCTCCTCGACCTCGTAGTCCTCGCCCATCTTGGTCTCGCCGCGCCAGGTGAGAGCGCGCATGCCGACCAGGTCGACGACGCCGATGAAGTCCGACTCCGCACCGATCGGGATCTGCAGCACGAGCGGGGTGGCGTTGAGCCGGTCGACGATCATGTCGACGCAGCGGTAGAAGTCCGCACCGGTGCGGTCCAGCTTGTTCACGAAGCACATCCGCGGGACGCGGTACTTGTTCGCCTGGCGCCACACGGTCATGCTCTGCGGCTCCACGCCGGCCACGCCGTCGAAGACCGCGACCGCACCGTCGAGCACCCGCAGGGACCGCTCCACCTCGACGGTGAAGTCGACGTGCCCGGGGGTGTCGATGATGTTGATCTGGCGGTCCTTCCACCAGCAGGTGGTCGCGGCGGAGGTGATCGTGATGCCGCGCTCCTGCTCCTGCTCCATCCAGTCCATCGTGGCGGCGCCGTCGTGCGTCTCACCCAGACGGTGCACACGCCCCGTATAGTACAGGATCCGCTCGGTGGTCGTGGTCTTGCCGGCATCGATGTGCGCCATGATGCCGATGTTGCGGACCTTGTCGAGGTCAGTGGTGATGTCGACGGCCACTTCGGAAGTGTTCCCCTCGGGAGTGCGTCCTGGAAAGGACGGCTGTGTGGGCGGTGGTTCTGGGAATCGGTGCGCTGGTCCGGGCGGGCCCGGAGGCTGCGGGTGCTCCGACGATGCCGGGGGCGCCTGCCAGCGGCGGCGCCGCCGCGGTGCACCCCGGAAGGGCGCGGCCGGCAGCGGCGTACCGCACGATCACCAGCGGTAGTGGGCGAAAGCCTTGTTCGACTCGGCCATCTTGTGCGTGTCCTCGCGGCGCTTGACCGCGGCACCCAGACCGTTGGAGGCGTCCAGGATCTCGTTCATCAGACGCTCGGCCATGGTCTTCTCGCGGCGGGCCTGGGCGTAGCCGACCAGCCAGCGCAGGGCCAGCGTGGTCTGGCGCGGCCCGCGGACCTCCACGGGGACCTGGTAGGTGGCGCCACCGACACGTCGGCTGCGGACCTCCAGGGCGGGACGGACGTTGTCCAGCGCACGCTTGAGCGTCACCACCGGGTCGGTGCCGGTCTTCTCGCGGGCACCCTCGAGAGCGGTGTAGACGATGCGCTGGGCGACCTGCTTCTTGCCGTCCTGCAGCACCTTGCTGACCAGCTGCGTCACGACGGGGCTGCCGTAGACCGGGTCGACGTCGACCGGGCGCTTCGGAGCCGGACCCTTGCGCGGCATTAGCTCTTCTCCTTCTTCGCGCCGTAGCGGCTGCGAGCCTGCTTGCGGTTCTTCACACCCTGGGTGTCGAGGGAACCGCGGATGATCTTGTAGCGGACACCGGGAAGGTCCTTCACACGACCGCCGCGTACGAGCACGATCGAGTGCTCCTGCAGGTTGTGCCCGACGCCGGGGATGTAGGCGGTGACCTCGATCCCGCTGGAGAGGCGGACACGGGCGACCTTGCGCAGCGCGGAGTTCGGCTTCTTCGGAGTGGTCGTGTAGACACGCGTGCACACGCCGCGACGCTGGGGCGAACCCTTCAGAGCGGGCGTCTTGTTCTTCGACACCTTGTCCTGGCGGCCCTTGCGGACCAACTGCTGGATGGTGGGCACCGCGTGGTTCCCCTTCGCTGTGAGTTACTGGTCTGATCTGATGCGGGAGTCTGCATCGGTGGTGCCTGCGCTCGCCGCCCGCGCCGGGCCTCCCCCGCGGTCGGGCGTGTCGCCCGCTCGTGGCCGGCCACGGCGAACCGTGGTCGTGGAGCCCTTCGACGTGGACGCTGCGATCGCAGCCCGCGCAGCTCCCGGTGGAACTCGTGCCCCGCGAATCCGGCCGTTGTCGGCCGGACGGGAGCGCGGGGTCCGCTTCGGAGCACGCGCGATGGCCTGGGTGTCCCAGGCACGCTGAAAAAGATTACCGGCTCGCCGTGGACGGGTCAAAACGAGCCGAGGGAGGTGCGGTATAGGCGGCGTCCCCGGCCTCTCCGCGACCCCGGGGCGGCACGGCCAGCAGCTCGGCGAGGTGGAGCGCCCGGACCCCGGCGAGGTCGTCGAGCTGGGTGCGGCACGAGAAGCCGTCGGCCAGCACGACCGTGTCCGCTCCTCCGGCCCGCACCGCCGGAAGCAGCGCGTGCTCGGCGATCGCGACCGAGACCTCGTAGTGCCCCTGCTCGACGCCGAAGTTGCCGGCCAGCCCGCAGCAGCCGCCGACCCGGGTCACCTGCGCGCCGGTCCGCTCCAGCAGCCGGGCGTCGACCTCCCAGCCGAGCACCGAGGCGTGGTGGCAGTGCGGCTGCACGACGATCTGCGTGCCGGTCAGGTCCGGCGGCTCCCAGTCGGGCAGCGTCTCGAGCAGCTCCCCGAGGGTGCGGGTGTTCTCCGCGACCCGGGCGGCTCGAGGGTCACCGGTCAGCTCGGCGGCGTCCGAGCGCAGCGCGGCGAGGCAGGACGGTTCCAGCGCGAGCACCGGGATCCCGGCCTCGGCGTACGGGTGGAGCACGCCCAGGGTGCGGGTCAGGATCCGCCGCGCCGCGTCGAGCTGGCCGGTGCTGACCCAGGTGAGCCCGCAGCAGGCCTGCTCGCGGACCAGCCCGACCCGAAGCCCGGCGGCGCGCAGCAGTGTCACCGCGGCCTCCCCCGCGGCCGGGGAGAAGTGGTCGGTGAACGTGTCGGCCCACAGCACCACGTCGTACGCCGCCTCGGCCGAGGCACCGCCGTCGCCTGGAGCAGGGGTCGGACCGGGGTCGGACCACCGGTCGTGGAGGCTGCGTTCGGCGAACACCGGCAGGCTGCGCCGCTGGTCGACACCGGCCGCGGCGCGGGCGAGCGTCTGCACCCAGCGCAGCCGCAGCGCACGGTTGACCGGACGGGTCAGCGGCCCGAGCAACCGGGCCCAGCGGGGCAGCGCGCCGAGCGCGTAGTGGCTGCGCGGGCGGAGCCGGTGCCGGTACCGCTGGTGCAGCGCCTCGGCCTTGTAGCTGGCCATGTCGACCCCGGTCGGGCAGTCGCGCGCACACCCCTTGCATGACAGGCACAGGTCGAGCGCCTCGTGCACCTCCGGGGAGCGCCACCCCCGGTCGACCAGGGAGCCGTTCACCATCTCCTGCAGCACGCGCGCCCGGCCGCGGGTGGAGTCCTTCTCCTCCCGGGTGGCCGTGTAGGAGGGGCACATCACCCCGCCGGCGCCGGTGTTGTCCGCCACACACTTGCCGACGCCGGTGCACCGGTGCACCGCACGGTCGAAGGAGCCCTCGTCGTGCACCAGCCGGAGCGTGGTGCGCGGACGGTGCCAGCGGCCCGCGTCCCGCAGGTCCTGGTCGACTTCTCGGGGGTCGACCAGGACGCCCGGGTTCAGCACGCCGTCGGGGTCCAGGACGGCCTTGACCTGCCCGAAGAGTCCGATCGCCGCGGAGGAGTACATCGCCGGTAGCAGCTCGGAGCGTGCCCGGCCGTCGCCGTGCTCGCCGGACAGGGTCCCGCCGTACGACGAGACCAGCGCTGCCGCCTGCTCGAGGAACGAGCGGAACCGGCCGCGCCCGGCGCGGTCCTCCAGCGCGAAGTCGATGCGGACGTGCACGCAGCCGTCGCCGAAGTGGCCGTAGGGAACGCCGCCGTAGCCGAAGTCGTCGAGCAGGGCGTCGAAGCCACGCAGGTAGTCGCCCAGCCGGTCCGGGGGCACTGCGGCGTCCTCCCAGCCCGCCAGGGCCGGCCGCTCCAGGCTGCGTGCGGCCAGGCCGGCGCCGTCCTCGCGGATCCGCCACAGGGCAGCCTGCTCGGCCGCGTCCCCCACCACCCGGCTGGCGGTGGCGCCGGCGTCGCGGGCGACCGCGGCGGCGAGCGCCTCGGCCTCCTCGCGCGTGTCGGCGGTCACCTCGGCGAACAGCCACCCCCGGCCGCGGGGCAGCTCCGGCACGGTCGAGGCTCCGCGACGTGCGGCGACCACCTCGACGATGCGGGAGTCCAGCCCCTCGCAGGCGACCAGCGGGTGGGGCAGGAGGGTGGGCACGTCGTCGGCCGCCTCGGCCATCGACGGGTAGCCGAGCACCGCGAGCGCGCGGGCCGGGGCGTCCTCGACCAACCGCACCGTGGCTCCCAGCACCATCGCCAGGGTCCCCTCGCTGCCGACCAGGAACCGGTCGAGGCGGCGCCCGTTCTCGGGCAGCAGGTGCTCCAGCGAGTAGCCCGACACCTGCCGTCCGAACCGGCCGAACTCGGTGCGGATGGTGGCCAGGTTGGCGTCGACCAGCGCGGCCAGGCGCTGCTCGAGCGGGGACCCCGTCGACGTCGCGTCGAGCCGCAGCCGCTCCCCCGTGCCGGTGACCACGTCGAGCGCCTCGACGTTGTCCACGGTGCGCCCGTAGCCCAGGGCCCGGGAGCCGCAGGCGTTGTTGCCGATCATCCCGCCGACGGTGCAGCGGCTGTGGGTGGACGGGTCCGGGCCGAACCGCAGCCCCTCGGCGAGGGCGGCGCGCTGCACCGTCGCGTGCACGGTCCCGGGGTCGACCTCGGCGGTGCGGGCCCGCGGGTCGAGGCGGCGTACCCGGTTCAGGTGGCGGGTCAGGTCCACCACGATGCCGGTGCCCACTGCGTTGCCTGCGATCGAGGTCCCCGCGCCACGCGGGGTCAGCGGGGTGCCGGTCTCGCGGGCCACCTGCACCGTGGCCAGCAGCTCGTCGACGTGCCGGGGACGCACCACGACCGAGGGCACCACGCGGTACAACGACGCGTCGGAGGAGTACAGCGCCCGGGTCAGCGGGCTGTCGTCCACGTCCTGCAGGCCGGCGCGGCGCAGTGCCGCGACGACGTCGCGCTGCCGCGCGTCACCGGTGGCCGCGGCGCGGCTGCTCACCACAGCTCCAGGGAGCGGTGGAAGATCCCTGCGAGGTCGTCGGCGCCGACGTCGACCGGGGCCGTGGCCAGCAGCCGCTGCTGCTTCATCGCACCTTCGACGAGGTCGGGTACGTCGGCTCCGGTGTAGCCGAGCGCGGCCAGCCCGGCGGGAAGCCCCACGTCGCGCATCAGCGTGACCAGCACCGCGGGGAGTACGTCGGCGTCGTGCGCCGGGCGCTCCGCGAGCCGGTCGGCGCCGAGCAGCTGCGCGGCCCGCAGGTGCCGCTCCGGAGACGCCTGGAAGGTGAACCGGAACGCCTCCGGGGCGGTCATCGCCACCGCCATCCCGTGCGGGACCATCGGCTCCGCGTCCGGGTAGCCCTCCGGATGGAAGTCGCGCACGCGCCCGGCGATCGGGTAGGCGTTGGCGTGCGGGACATGCACCCCGGCGTTCCCGAAGCCCATCCCGGCCACGGTCGCCGCCAGCGCCATGTCGCCCCGGGCGCGCTCGTTCGCACCGTCGCGGACCGCTTCGCGGAACGAGCCGGCCATCAGGGTCAGGGCCTGCTGGGACCACAGGTCGGCGATCGGGTTCGCCCCGCAGTAGGGCACCCGCTCCTCGGGGCGCTTGCGCGGGCCCGCGTCGAAGGGCCGTGCGGTGTAGCTCTCCAGGGCGTGGCACACGATGTCCAGGCCGGCGCACGCCGTGACGCCCGGCGGCTGGGTGAGCGTCAGGCGCGGGTCGACCACCGCGAGCGTCGGGCGCAGCCGGCGGTGGCTGATGCCGGTCTTCACGTGCTGGTCGAGCACGTCCAGGACACAGATCGTGGTGCTCTCGCTGCCGGTCCCGGTGGTCGTCGGCACCGCGACCAGCGGTCGTAGCGGGTGACGCGGCTCCCGGCCCCCGCCGACCGGCGCGTTGACGTAGTCCATCAGCTCGCCGTCGTTGGTGGTCAGCAGGTTGACCGCCTTGGCCGTGTCGATGGCCGACCCGCCGCCCACGGCGACGAACGCGTCGAACGGCCCGTGGTCCCGGCCGAACCCGATCGCGGCCTCCAGGCTGGCGTCGGTCGGCTCCACGCGCGCTCCCTCGAAGAGCACCGGCTCCAGGCCGTAGGACTCCAGCGACTCGGCGACGCGGCGGGGATGGCCGGTGGCGGCCACGCCCGGATCGGTGACCACGAGGACGCGTCGTACGCCGTGCTCGGCGAGGTCGAACCCGATCTCGTCGGCCGCACCGGCACCGAACTTCAACGCCGGGGCGGCGTAGGTGAAGACGGTCTCCCGGTCGTCGCGTGCCCGGTCGTCGCGTGCCATCCTCAGCCCCTCACCGCTGCTGGCCCAGGAGGCCCAGGGCGTGTCGGGCGGCGCTGAGCAGGTCCAGACCCAGCGCCTCCGCCAGCGGGACCCAGGCAGCCGCCTCGGTGGAGGAGTCGGCCTCGGTGACGGCGGGCTCGACGTCGCGGGACTCCTCGCGGATCGTCGCCTCGAAGATCAGGTGGATGCCGTGGTAGTCCTCGACCTGCCCGTCGGCCCGGGCACCGGTGAAGTGCGTGGTGTGCACGTCGACCACGCGGCCGGGGTCGACGTACAGCCCGGTCTCCTCGTACACCTCGCGCCGGAGCGCGTCGCGGGGGTCCTCGCCGTGGTCGATCCCGCCGCCGGGCAGCGTCCAGCGGCCCTGGATCCGGGTGCGCGAGGACATCCGGGTCAGCAGCACCTGGTCGGCGCGGGTGAGCAGGGCGTACGCGGCGACGCGTTGCCGTTGCGGGGGTGCGGCGTCAACGGACATGCGGCCGATTCTAGGGGGAGGTCGCGAGGGGCTCGGCTTCCCCAAGGTCTGTTGAGATCCCCGCGCTTCCCACGACGAGCTCCACCGGGGAAGTGCCGGGTCACCTGCATACCTTGATGAAACCGGGGCGGCTGGGAGGCGACCAAGCCCTCCGAGACGACGAGGACCCCGCACCCGGGAGGGGTGCGGGGTCCTCGTGCGGCGGGGCGGACCCGACTCAGCTCTGGTAGGAGCCGAAGTCGAAGTCGTCGAGCGCCACGGCCTGGCCTCCGGTGTTCCCGAAGTCGTAGTCGTAGTTCTCGTACCCGGTCACCGCGTAGGCGTTGGCGCGGGCCTCCTCGGTCGGCTCCACCCGGATGTTGCGGTACCGCTCGAGGCCGGTACCCGCCGGGATCAGCTTTCCGATGATCACGTTCTCCTTCAGACCCATCAGCGAGTCGGACTTGCCGTGGATCGCCGCGTCGGTCAGCACGCGGGTGGTCTCCTGGAAGGAGGCCGCCGACAGCCACGACTCGGTGGCCAGCGACGCCTTGGTGATCCCCATCAGCACCGGGCGACCCGAGGCCGGCGTACCGCCCTCGGACACCACGCGACGGTTCTCCTCCTCGAACCGGATCCGGTCGACCAGGTCGGACGGGAGCAGGTTCGTGTCACCGGACTCGATCACCGTGACCCGGCGCAGCATCTGCCGCACGATGATCTCGATGTGCTTGTCGTGGATCGCCACGCCCTGGCTGCGGTACACGGCCTGCACCTCGTCGACCAGGTGCTCCTGCGCCTTGCGCACACCGAGGATCCGCAGCACCTCCTGCGGGTCCGGGGTGCCCTGGGTCAGCTGCTGGCCGACCTCGACGTGGTCCCCGTCGCCGACCAGCAGGCGCGAGCGCTTGCTGACGACGTACTCCTCGACCTCCGAGCCGTCGTCGGGGGTGACCAGCACCTTGCGGGCCTTGTCGGTCTCCTCGATCTCGACGCGACCGGCGGCCTCGGTGATCGGGGCGCGGCCCTTGGGCTGGCGCGCCTCGAACAGCTCGACCACACGCGGCAGACCCTGGGTGATGTCGTCCGCGGAGGCCACACCGCCGGTGTGGAAGGTACGCATCGTCAGCTGCGTGCCCGGCTCACCGATGGACTGCGCGGCGATGATGCCGACCGCCTCACCGATGTCGACCAGCTTGCCGGTGGCCAGCGAGCGGCCGTAGCACTTGGC
>DASSVD010000255.1:0-28398 GCA_035706365.1 Nocardioidaceae bacterium | reverse complement strand
CCGGCCACCACCGGGACACGCCGATGGTCGCCCGCACGCTGACCCAGCAGGCGCTGCCTTCGACGCTCGGCCTGCGCCTGGCCGGATGGCTGGCCGGTGTGCACGACGCGCTCGAGGCCGTCCGGGCGTGCCGCCCGCTGCCGGCCTCGCTCTCGGGTCCGGTCGGCTCCGCCTCGGCCTTCGCGCCACAGGGGCCCGCGGCGCTCTCGGCGTACGCCGATGAGCTGGGGCTGGCGACCCCGGTGCTGGGCTGGCACACGCGCCGGCACCCGGTCCTCGCGCTCGGGGCCGCCCTCGGCGAGGTCGGCGGGGCCTGCGGGAAGATCGCGGCGGACGTGCTGGTGATGGCCCAGTCCGAAGTCGGCGAGGCCCGGGAGGCCGCGGGCGGCACCAGCTCCTCGATGAGCCACAAGTCCAACCCGGTCCTGTCGGTGCTGGTGGCCTCCGCGACCCGCCAGCTGGCGCCGCTCGGCTCGATCCTGGTCGCCGCGGCGAGCGCGGAGCAGGAACGGCCCGCAGGCGCCTGGCACGCCGAGTGGCAGCCGCTGCGGAGCATGCTCCGCCTGGCCGGCGCGGCCGTCGAGCACACCGCCCGTCTGGTCGCGGGCGTAGCGTTCGACGAAGCGGCGCTGCGCCGTAACCTCGACCACCTGGTCGAGGCGCTCGACGAGGACGAGCGGTGGGTCGCCGCGCACACGCAGGCGGCCGGACCGTGGGTCGACCGCGTCCTCGCGCGGCATCGGGAGGTGATCGGGTGAGCAGCTCAGCAGACGGGACGGGAGGCGCGACAGCGGTGGTCGAGCTCAAGCACTACGAGCAGGGGCCGCCCGAGGCGCCGGCGGTCCTGCTGGCGCCGTCACTGGGCACCACACTGGCGATGTGGGACCACCTGGCCGAGTCGCTGGCCGCGTCCTACCGGGTGATCCGCTTCGACACCCGCGGGCACGGCGCCTCCCCCGCTCCGGCAGGGCCGTACACGGTCGCTGAGCTGGCCGCGGACGTGGTCGCCCTGGCCGACCTGCTGGAGATCGAGCGCTTCGCGGTGGTGGGCCTCTCGCTCGGTGGCGCCATCGCCCAGCAGCTCGCGCTGGAACACCCGTCCCGGGTCACCGCGCTGGTGCTGGCCTGCACCGGCCCGTCCTTCGGCGACCCGCAGAACTGGCGCGACCGGGCCGCCCGCGTGCGGGCGGAGGGGATGCGCTGGCTGGTCGAGCCCACCGAGCAGCGCTGGTTCACCACCGACTTCGTTCGCGAGCACCGCGCCGAGGCGGACCGGCTGCTGGAGATGATCGCGACCACCAGTCCGGAGGGGTACGCCGCCTGCTGCGACGCCCTGGCCGCCTACGACGTGACCACCCGACTGCCCGAGATCGGCGCGCCGACCCGGGTGGTCGCCGGGCGCCACGACGGGGTGAGCCCGCCGGAGGTCGCCCGCGGCATGGTCGAGTCGCTTCCCGACGCGGACCTGGTGGTGCTCGAGGAGGCCTCGCACATCGCCAACGTCGCCCAGCCCGAGGCGTTCGACCGGGCAGTGCGCGAGCACCTCGACCGCACGGTCGGCCCCCCCGCGGATCACCGCCCGACCAGAGGAGAATCGTGAGCAGCAGCCACCCCGCACCGTCCTGGGACGACGGTATGGCCGTGCGCCGGGAGGTCCTCGGTGACGAGCACGTCGACCGTGCCTCCGCGGCCGTGGACGACACCACCCGCGACTTCCAGGACTTCATCACCACCTACGCCTGGGGTGGGATCTGGACCCGCGACGGACTGGCCCGGCGCGACCGGTCGATCGTGGTGCTCACCGCGCTGGTCGCGGGGCGGCACTTCGAGGAGCTGGAGTTCCACCTGCGCGCCGCGCTGCGCAACGGGCTGAGCCGACAGGAGATCATCGAGGTGCTGCTGCAGACCGCGGTCTACGTCGGTGTCCCGGCGGCGAACTCGGCCTTCGCCGTGGCCCGCCGCGTCCTCGCCGACCCGTCGTGAATGTCCCGCCCCAACCCCTCGACCCGTCGTGAATGTCCCGCTCCAACCCCTCGACCCGTCGTGAATGTCCCGCCGCACCCCCTCGACCCGTCGTGAATGTCTCGCCGTCGAGCGGCAGGGACGCCCGATCGCTCCGCGCGGGTCAGGGCTCCTGGAGCGGCTGCTGGTGATCGCGCGCAAACGCCCGCAGCACCCGCTGCTCGTAGCCCCCCACCGCGGCCGCGTCGTCCCCGAGGCCGAGGAACCGCTGGTCCAGCGACCGGCACAGCCCGCTGACCGCGTCCTGGAGCAGCCCACCGGCGTGCCGCACCTGCGCTGAGGGCGAGCAGGCCGCCGCGTCGGCCAGTTGCACGGCGACCGGGAGGGTGGCGGCCAGGGACAGCTCGGGGTCGTGCTCGCGGAAGTAATAGGTCTCGGCGTACTGCAGCAGATCCACGTGCACGCCACCGAGCCCGGACGAGAGCGTCGCCAGGTGCTCGGCCACGAAGCCGCTGGACTGCTCTCCGGCTTGCTCACCGGCCTGCTCACCGACCAGCGCCACGAGGTCCTGGCGCCGGTCGCTGCTCAGCTGCAGGGCGAGTCCGCGCCGCCGCGACAGCGCCGGATAGACCTGCAGCCCCCACGACACCGCCGCGGTCAACAGCACGAACCCGATCAGCGCCTCCACCGGCACCAGCAGGCGCATCCATCCGTCGGCGGG
The DNA here is from genome assembly GCA_035706365.1 of Nocardioidaceae bacterium. Classification (GTDB taxonomy): domain Bacteria; phylum Actinomycetota; class Actinomycetes; order Propionibacteriales; family Nocardioidaceae; genus Nocardioides_C. The sequence continues at coordinate 25,715 of DASSVD010000255.1, read as the reverse complement.
CATCACGTCACCCAGGCCGAGGGTGCCCACCGCCACCACGGAGAGGTACGCCGCGTTGCCCAGGTCGGCGGAGGTCGCGGGCTGCAGCGGGGAGCTGAAGTAGAACCCCTCGGGCAGCTGCGGCCAGTAGATCAGCGCGAAACCGCCGACCACCATCACCGACCAGGAGGCGATGGTCAGGACCATGCCGCACGGCCCGGCCAGCTCGGTGCGCCGCTCGCGCCGGTCGAGCTTGCCCACCCGCCAGCAACACGTCATCACGACGCGGCAGACCGTTCCGAACCCGCGCGGGTGCCACAGGGTGGAGAAGATGTCCCGCAGCGCCGCGACGACGAGGAGGACACCGCCCACCGTCGCGGCGACGGCCCCGGCCTGGCTCACCGGCCGCCCGAGTCCCCGGCGTACTCCTCCGGGATGTCGCGAAGCTCGGTCACCCGCACCCGCAGCACCCCGGCGTCCCAGTCGACCGTCTCGACGTCGGACCACTCGAGGTAGCCGGTGTGCCGGTGCACCCGACGCAGGATCGCGCGGATCAGCCACGGACCCATCCGGGGGTCGCGGTCGTAGCCGAACAGAGTGCCGGGACGGCTCTTGCCGACGAGCAGGCCGACCGCGCCGAGCTGCTCCAGGTGGCCGACGCGGGTGCCGGTGCTGCTCAGGCGGACGTCGATCACCTCGTCCCCGTCGCGCCCGTCGGCGAATCGGATCCGCATGCCGAGCAGGTGGGACAGGCGACGACCGCCCTGCCGGACGTGCGCCTGGCCGCGCTGCTGCTGATCGGTCTGCTGCTGCCCGCTCATGCCGGCTTCTCCCCTGCTGCCGGGATCGCCTCGATCACGCGTTCACGGGTCCAGGCCTCCAGCCCGTCGACGTCCAGGTCGCCCCGGGCCACGTCGAGCCGCACCGCAGTGTCGATCTCGCGGACGTGCTCGAAGCCGATCCGCTTCGGCTGCCCTTCCGGCCGCTCGGCCAGGCGACTCCACGCCGCCGTGGTCAGCGCACCCAGGAAGCCGCCGAGCCGCGGGCCGAGGGCGCCCGGGCCGGTGAGCAGCCCGGTGACCACCACCCGGCCGTCGTCGAGCTGCTCGATCTCGACGTCGTCGACCTTGGCGACCATCAGGCCGTCCTTGTCCAGGATCTGCCGGTCCAGCAGGTCCTCGTTGGCGTTGAAGGGCTCGCGCGGAGTCGGGTCACTCATGCTGTCCCCATCTTCGTCCAGATCATCAGCGGGAGGGCGGCGATCGAGGCCACCAGCACGATCACCAGGTAGATGCTGCCCAGCGTGTTGGCCAGCCACTTGTTGTGGTGCCTGCCCATGTAGTCGCGGTCGTTGGCCACGATCAGGATCGGCAGGTACGTCAGCGGCAACGCGAGTGCGGAGAAGACCACCGAGAACTCCGTGACCATGATCGGGTCCACCGTGGTCAGCAGCACGAGGCCGGCGAGCACGGTCGAGACCAGGATCACGGCGTGGAACCGGGCTGCCTCGCGGGGCCGGAAGAACTTTCCCCACTGCCACCCGAAGTACTGCCCCACGCTGTAGCCCACGGCCAGGCCGGTCTCACAGGCGGCACCGAAGGTGGCCGCGAAGAAGCCGAGGATGGCGATGGCCAGGCCGATCTTGCCCAGCGCGAAGACCACCGGCAGCGCCACCTGCCCCAACGTGTCCACCGAGACTCCGGCCGGCAGCAGGGTGACCGCGGCGCAGCCGGCGATGGACAGCGAAAGCAGCCCGCCCAGCGGGAAGCCGATCAGCACGTTCGCCCGCATCGTGGGCAGGAAGCTGGGGCTCCACTTCTCCTCGACGCCGCCGGAGGAGAAGAAGAACACTTCGTACGGCGTCATCGCCGCGCCGAACAGAGCGACTGCGTAGTAGAAGTAGGTCGGCCACGCCTCGGCATCGGGCTTGTCGGCGGTGACCGCGTTGGACAGCATCTGGCTCCAGTCCGGGCCGAGCTGCCACAGCGCGACAGAGAAGACGATGAGCGCGAGGCCGAGCAGGCCGAAGGCGTTCTCGATGATGTTGAACTTCGCGCGCCACAGCACGAACCAGATCGCAGCCGCGGTGAAGGGCACCCAGAAGTACTCGTAGACGCTCGTTCCCAGCTCCAGGGCCAGCGCCACACCGCCGATCTCCGCGATGTAGGTCAGCAGCGTGACGGCCACCGAGCCGACCAGGTTCGCCATCGCGGCGCGGGGGCCGAGCCGTTCGCGGATCACGTCGAAGGTGGGGCGGCCGCTGACTGCGACCACCCGGCCGGACATCTCGGAGAACACGCCGATCCCGATCACGCCGAGGACGACGACCCAGGCCAGCGACATCCCGAAGCGCGAGCCGACCTGCGCGTTGGTCACCAGGTCCCCGATGTCGACGAAGCCGCCGATGGCGGTGAGGATGCCGAGCGCGAGGGAGAGGATCTTCTTCATCGCAGGCTCTTCTCCAGCTTCTCCATCTTGTCGGCGAGCGAGGTCAGCTCCTTGGCCAGCGGGAGGTACTCCCCCCGGTTACCGCGCTCGATCGCGGTGCGGGCGTCGTCGGCCTTGGTCTGCGCGTCGCTCATCCAGCTGCTGACCTTGCGGGTCAGGTCATCGAGCTGGGCGGGGCCGGTGAGCTCGTTGAACGCCGTCGACGCGGTGTCCAGGCTGCCCTGGCTGTAGCGCATCTGGGTGATCGCCGCGGGCCGGAACATCTTGTCCTTGTGCAGGTTGCGCAGGATCATCGCGACGGTGGTGGTCTGGCTGACCCCGGCACCGAGGGTGCGCTCGGCCTTGTCGCGGTAGGTGTCAGCGTCCGGCGTGGCCGGGATGCAGCCACTCAGCGTCACCGCGAGGAGGGCCGCGGCGACCGCGGCGTACACACGCCTCGCCCGCGCCGCGGGATACGCGGGCCTCACCGGTTGTGCCTGACCAGGAACCAGCCGAGCACGCACAGCTCGACGAGGAACACACCCCACCCGATGGCCACGGCCATCCCCAACGTCATCGCAGCCTCCTGTTCATCGCCTGTGGCAGAGGAACGGTGCCCCATCTTTGGGAGCACAAACATTGCGACAACGCAACGGTCAGCGGCGGCCCCGGCGCGCGCGGAGGTAGTCCGCGACGACGTACTCCCCCAGTCGGGTGAGGTCCGGGGTGAGCACCCGGCCGCCGGCGCGCCGGGCCACGGCGTCGACGAACCGGGCCAGCCCCGGGTCCTCGCCGAGCAGGAAGAAGTTCAGCGACGCTCCGTAGCGCGCCAGCTCGTCGACCTGCCCGATGGTGGCGCGCAGCGTCTGGGCGGTCGGCGGCCAGTCGAAGTACGCCGACCCGTCCGGGAGCAGGTGCGCCGTGGGCTCCCCGTCGGTGACCACCAGGACCACCGGCTCGGCGTCGGGGTGACGCCGCAGGTGCCGGGACGCGAGCAGCAGCGCGTGCTGCAGGTTCGTGCCCTGGACCCACTCCGGCTCGACCTCGGCGAGCTGCAGCGGGGTGAGCCGCCGGGCGTGCCGGTCGAAGCCGATCACCTGCAGCGCGTCCTGGCGGAAGCGGGTGGCGACCAGGTGCGAGAGGGCCAGCGCGGTCTGCTTCATCGGCCCCCACCGCCCCTCCTGCACCATCGAGAAGGACAGGTCCACGCACAGCGCGACCGCGGCCGCGGTGCGCCGCTCGGTCTCGACGACTTCGAAGTCGTCGACCAGCAGGCTGCCCGGGATGGCGCCTCCACGACGCAGCGCGTTGCCGACCGTGCGTACCGCGTCCAGCGGCAGCTCGTCGCCGAACTCCCAGGCCCGGGAGGCGCCGGTCGGCTCGTCGGCCGATCCGGTGCGGTGGTCGTGATGGTCGCCCTGCCCCGCGGCCTCGAGCTGGGCGAAGACCCGCCGCAGCGCGGTCGCACCGAGCCGGCGCAGGGCGCGCGGGGTCAGCCGTAGGCCCTCCTCGACCCGGGCAACGAAGCCCTGCCGCTCCAGCTCCTGCTCGAGGCGGCGCAGCGCGTCGAAGTCGGCCGCGACCTCGGCACCGAGGTGGCGCTCGAGCGCTTCGGCGTCGACGTCGTCCAGCGTCGCGCCGGGATGGGTCTGGCCCAGCTGCTGGTCGAGCGCCTCGAGGTCGGCGAGCTCGGCGACGGCCTCGACCGCGGCGCTGTAGCCCAGCGGCTCGCCGCCCGCTTGCGGGTGTCCGGGTACGCCGAGCCGGCCCTGTCCCGGCTGCGACGAGGACCCCGGCCGCAGCGCCCGCAGGTTGTCGGAGAGCTGCGCCATCTGGGAGGCCAGGTCCGGGTCGGACATCGCGTCGCTGATCAGCTGCGCGAGCTCCTGGCGCTGCTCCGGGCTGAGCGACGCGAGCAGCCGGTCGGCGGCCTGCTGGCGGCGGGCGAGCGTGTCGACGAGCTCCTCGACGCTGCCCGGCTGCTCCGGGAACAGGTCGCCGTGCCGCTCCATGAACCGCGCGAACCGGTCGGTGGTGTCCTCCCCGCGGGCGTGCGCTGCGAGCAGCTCGTTGAGATCGGCGAGCATGTCCTTGACCCGCTGCAGGGACGCGTCGCCATCGGGGTCCTCGCCGGCCGACCGCAGCGCCCGGGCGAGGCCGGCGAACTGGGCGTCGAGGACCTCCCGGCGCAGCATCTGCCGGATCGACTCGAAGGTCTGCCGCCCCTGCTCGGAGTGCCAGTCGTAGCCGTCGAGGGCGCGCACCGCGCCGGCGGTGTCGTCGGGCAGGGTGGCCAACTCCAGCTCGGCCATCCGGGCGTCGTCCCCGTCCTCGCCGGCCAGCGTGTCCCGCTCGGCGGCCAGGGCCTGGTCGAGGGCGGCGCGCACCTGGTCGAGGGTGCCGCCCAGGTCGCCCCGGCGTCGCGCGGCGCGCCGCATCCGGCGTACGCGCTCGCGCAGGTCGTCCAGCCCCGGTCGGCCGTCGCTGCCGCGGCGCAGCAGGTCGCGCAGCGCCTCGCGCAGGGAGCCGCCGGCGAGGACGTCGCGTCCCACCGCGTCCACCGCCGCCCGCAGGTCGTACGGCGGGGTCAGCGGGTCCGGCCCACCCCGCCAGGGGCCGTAGCGGAACCGGTGCGGGTCGGCCATGGTCAGCCGCCGTACACCGCGCGCCCGTCCACGGCGGCCTTGTCGATGCGACGGGTCAGGTGCAACCCCTCGAGGACCAGCTCGACGGCGGCCGCGACCTCGCCGGGAGACGCGTCGTCGCCGTGGCCGAGGCGGTCGAGGACCTTGGACAGCCCGGGGACGGTGCCGACCTGGCCGAGGAGCTCGGCGGCGGTCACCAGCGGGCCGGTCTCGACGGTGGCGCCCTCGGCGAAGAGGTCGGTGAACCCGGACAGGTCGAGCCCGGCCAGCCGGTCACGGAACGTCTCCGCGGTGGCCACCCGCAGCAGGTGCTCGAGCACGCCGGTCTCGTGGCCCTCCTCCCCCATCTCGAACTCGACCTTGCCCAGCAGGGTCGGGATCACGTCGGGCAGGTCGCAGATCCGGGCGACCGCGGCGTCCTCGCCGGTGCGGGCACCCCGGCGCAGCGCCGCGCCGGAGACCGCCTCGGCCGCAGCGATCGCGAAGCGCGCGCTGATCCCGGACCGCTGGTCCACCGACGCGGACTCGCGCAGGGCGCGGGTGAGGCGGGCGACCACCTCGAGCAGGTGCTCGGGGACGTCGGCGACGAGTCGGGACTCCTGGCCGACCAGCGCCACCTCGTCGGCGACCAGCTCGGGGTAGTGCGTGCGGATCTCCGCGCCGAAGCGGTCCTTGAGCGGGGTGATGATCCGGCCGCGGTTGGTGTAGTCCTCCGGGTTGGCGGTGGCCACCAGCAGCAGGTCCAGCGGCAACCGGAGAGAGTAGCCGCGGACCTGGATGTCGCGCTCCTCCAGCACGTTGAACATCGCCACCTGGATCCGCTCGGCGAGGTCGGGCAGCTCGTTGATGCCGAAGATTCCGCGGTTGGTGCGCGGCAGCAGGCCGTAGTGGATCGTCTCGGGGTCGCCGAGGGTGCGTCCCTGGGCGACCGTGACCGGGTCGACGTCACCGACCAGGTCGCCGACGCTGGTGTCGGGGGTGGCCAGCTTCTCGACGTAGCGCTCGTCGCGGTGCAGCCAGGCCACGGGGAGCGCGTCCTGCCGCTCGGCGACCAGGCGCCGGCAGCGCACGCAGGCCGGGGCAAGCGGGTCGTCGTGGATCTCGCAGCCGGCCACGACCGGCACCCAGGTGTCGAGCAGGGCGGCCAGGCTGCGCATCAGCCGGGTCTTGCCCTGGCCGCGCTCCCCGAGCAGCACCAGGTCGTGCCCGGCCAGCAGCGCGGCCTCCAGCTGCGGCAGCACCGATTCCTCGAACCCGACCATCCCGGGGAAGGCGGATCCGCCCTCCCGCAGCCGCGCGACGAGGTTGGCGCGCAGCTCCTCCTTGACGCTGCGGCTGCGGTAGCCGCGGGCGCGCAGCTCGCCGACGGTCCCGGGCAGGTCACCCGGCGGGTCGGGCGGGGGCGCCGTGCTCGACGCCGTGCTCGACGCCGGGTTGGTGCGGGCGGCCGTCTCGGGCGCGGTCATGTTCCCCAGGATAGGTCGGGGCTCAGGGCGGTCCGGGCGGTCCGGCCGGTCGCGGCGGGCGACCTCAGGTCGAGGACGGGCTCAGCTCCGGGCTGGGGTCGTGGTGATTCTTGGCCTGCTGGATCAGTCCGTAGACATGCGTCCGGAGCTCGGCGAAGCGCTGGGTGGACCGGGTGCCGATCTGGTCCCGCTCGTCGGGGAGGTCGATGGCGACGTCCTCCATCACCACGGTGGGCCGTGCGGAGAGCACCAGCACCCGCTGGGCGAGGTAGACCGACTCGTCGATGTCGTGGGTGACGAACACGATGGTCACGCCGAGCCGGTGCCACAGCTCGCGCACCAGGTCCTCCAGGTCGCCGCGGGTCTGCGCGTCGACGGCGGCGAACGGCTCGTCCATCAGCAGCACGTGCGGCTCGTAGGCGACCGCGCGGGCGATCGCGACGCGCTGTTGCATGCCGCCGGAGAGCTGCCAGGGGTAGGCGCCGTGCACGTCGCCGAGCCCGACGGCGGACAGGGCCTGGTCCACCAGCTCGGTACGCCGGCGGCGCGGGATCTTCTTCTCCTTCAACGGCAGCTCGACGTTGTCGCGCACGCTCATCCAGGGGAAGAGGCTGCGGCCGTACTCCTGGAACACCACGGCCATCCCGGCGGGCGGCCCGGAGACGCGCTCGCCCTCGAGCACCACCTCACCGCCGCTCGGTGCGAGCAGCCCGGCGATGCACTTGAGCAGGGTGGTCTTGCCCGCGCCGGACGGGCCGACCACGCAGACCAGCTCGCCGGGGGCGACGCTGAAGGTCAGGTCGCGCACCGCCTCCACCGCCCCGTCCCCGGAGCCGTAGGTCTTCTGCATCCCGCGCACGTCGAGCATCGGGGCGGAGGGGCCGGGGGGCGGGCCCGAGGGCGTTGCTGGGGTGGACATCTCTCACTCTCCTCGTTGGGAGCGTCGCAGGCCGAAGTACCAGCCGAGCACGCGGCGTTCCACGAGCCCGAACACCAACGACAGCACGATCCCCACGATGCCGAGCACGAGGATGCCCGTCCACATCTCGGGAATCGCGAAGCTGCGCTGGAACTGCACGATGGTGAACCCGAGACCGTTGGTCGCGGCGAACATCTCGCTGATCACCATCAGGATGATCGCCAGGGACAGCGCTTGCCGCATCCCGGCGAGGATCTGCGGGCTGGCCGCCCGCAGCGTGAGGTGCCGCAACCGGGAGGTCCCCCGGATCCCGTAGCAGCGGCTGGTGTCGGAGAGCACCTCGTCGACGGCGCGCACGCCCTCGACGGTGTTCAGCAGCACCGGCCACAGGCAGCCGGACACGATCACGATGATCTTCATGGTGTCCCCGATCCCGGCGAAGAGGATCACGATCGGGATGATCACGGGCGGCGGGATGGCGCGGAAGAACTCCAGGACCGGCTCGAGCAGGTCCCGCAGGCCGCGCGAGCTGCCCACGGCCACGCCGAGGGCGACGCCGAGCAGTACCGAGACGCCGTAGCCGACGAGGAGCCGAAGCACGCTGGGCAGCACGTCCTCGACCAGGCGGGTCCCGGTCCAGGTGTCGGGGAACGTCGCGAAGATCTCCCGCAGCGGCACGACGTAGGGGTCGGTGCTGTTGTCGGTGAGCACCCACCAGACCACGAGCAGGACCAGCGGCAGGCCGACCAGGTACCCGACGCGCCTCAGGGCTGCGCCCGCCCTCATCGCGGCACCTCCGCCCGCATGGACGGGTGCCAGGCGAGGGTACGCCGCTCCACCGCGCGGACCCCGACGTTGACGATGACGCCGAGCAGGCCGGTGACGATGACCAGGGCGTACATGGTGTCCACCGCGCCACTGGACTGCGCGACGGCGATCTCCTTGCCCAGGCCGGGACTGCCGATCACCAGCTCGGCGGTGATGGTCAGCACCAGCGCGACGGTCGCGGCCAGCCGGAAGCCGGTCATCACGAACGGCAGCGCCGTGGGCCAGATGACGTGGCGGACCAGCGCCTTGGGGCCGAACCGGTAGGAGCGGGCGGTCTCGCGCACCACCGGGTCCACGTCCTGGACGCCGTAGAGCACCTGGATCAGCACCTGCCAGAACGAGGCGTAGACGACCAGCACGAGAGTCGACTCGATCCGCGTCCCGAACACCAGCACCACCAGCGGGATCAGCGCGACCGAGGGGATCGGCCGCAGGAACTCGATGGTCGAGGCGGTCGCGGCACGCAGCACCGGGACGCTGCCGATCACCACGCCCAGCACGACCCCGAGCACCAGGGCGATGAGCAGCCCCAGAGCCCAGGCGCGCAACGTGTCACCCAGCGCGGTCCAGAACTCCGCGTCACCGATCTCCTCGCCCAGCGCGCTCATCATCGTGCTGAACGGCGGGAGGTAGCGGGCGGAGACCACACCGACGCGCGGCAGCAGCTCGAGCACGACGACCAGGCCGACCAGGCCGGCGAGGCCGGTCAGGCCCCGCGCGGCCCGGCCGGGGCCGGTCGTGCGTCCTGGGATGCGCATCTGTCCTCTTCGCCGGCCTACGCGATCAGGGCAGCAGCGCGTCGACGTCGACCGGCTGCTGGACCAGACCGTCCTGCAGCGCGAGGTCGGCCAGCTTCTGAGTGGACTCGCGGTTCACCTCGGTCGGCCACTTCGGCAGGGTGACGTCGGCGATCAGCTTGTCGTCGATCTCGGTGTAGGTCTGCACGATGTCGCGCACCTCGTCGGGGTGGCTGTCGGCGTACTCCAGCGAGGTGGTGATCGCGTCGGTGAAGCTCTGCACCAGCTCGGGGTCCTCCTGGGCGGTCTGCTCGGACGTGAAGTATCCGGCGATCATCAGGTCCGGGGCGGTGTCGACCAGGTTCCAGGCGACCACCCGATCGCCCTGGCTCTTGCTGATCGCGACGAACGGCTCGACCACCCAGGCGGCGTCGACCCGGCCGTTGGCGACGGCGGCGGGCATGTCGGGGAACGCGAGCTCGACGAACTTCACGTCCTCGGGGTTGCCGCCGTCCTTGCGGATCGACTCGCGCACGGTGGTGTCGCCGATGTTCTTCAGCGTGTTCACCGCGACCGTCTTGCCGGCCAGGTCCTTGGCGCTCTTGATCGGGCTGTCGCCCTTGACCACCACGGCGCTGAAGTCGGGCTCCTCGCCGGTGGAGGAGTTGCCCGGGGCGACGATCTTGAGCGGGAGGCCCTGGTCGCGGGCGAGCATCAGCGAGGTCACGTTGCTGAACCCGAACTGGAACTGGCCGCTCATCACACCGGGCACGATCGCCGCGCCGCCCTGGCCGCTCTCCAGGGTCAGGTCGATGCCCTCGTCCTCGAAGAAGCCCTTCTCCTTGCCCAGGTAGATCGGCGCGACGTCCACGATCGGGATGACGCCGACCGCCACCTGCTGCAGGTCACCGGACGCGCTGCCGCCCGATCCGGCGTCGTCGCCGCCCCCGGACCCGGAGTCGGAGCCGCACGCGGCAGTGGCCAGCAGGGCGAGGGTGGCGGCCGCAAGGGCCGGGATTCGCAAGCTCCTCATTCGGGGCTCCCCATCTGTCTCGGGGCCGGGGGATCCGGCTCTCAAATGTTCGCAGGGCGAACAAGTGTTCCCTCTACGTTACACATGCGGGAACGCCAGTGGGGCGGTCGGCGGATAAATTTCCGGTATCGGCAGGGGCCGGGCGAGGGTCAGAGGTAACCCATCGGGTTCACCGTGGCTCCGTTGCGGAACACCATGAAGTGCAGGTGGCACCCGGTCGAGTACCCGGTGGTGCCGACGTAGCCGATGACGTCGCCGCGCTGCACGTGCTGCCCGACGTGGGTGGAGTACCGGCTCAGGTGGTTGTAGGCCGTGCCCAGTCCGGCGCCGCGGTACCACCCGTTGTCCATGATCACCCGGTTGCCGTAGCCCTCGTTGTAGTACATCGCGATCACCGTGCCGCTGGCCGCGGCGTGGATCGGCGTACCGCAGCCTGCGCCGAAGTCGGTGCCGTCGTGCAGCGTCCACCGGTGGTAGACGGGGTGCATCCGCATCCCGTACGAGGACGTGATGTAGGTGTTGATCGGGTAGCTGAGGTAGCCACCCCGGTTGCCGTGCCCACCGGTCGAGGGGGGCTGGTGGTGCGCGCGTCGGTCCGCCCGTTCCTGGGCCCGCGCACGGGCGCGCTCCCGCGCGGCTGCGCGACGCGCGGCCGCCGCGCGCTTCTTGAGCATCGTGGTGATCTTGGCGCGCTCCCGCTCGAGCTGCCGCAACCGCTTGGCGTCTGCCGCCTTCGCCTTCGCCGCCTCCGAGCGTGCCCGCTCGCGCGCGTCGACCAGCTCGGAGACCTTCGCCTCGGCCGCCTCGGCCTTCGCCTCGAGCTGCTGCTTGCGCTCGAGGTTCTCCGCGGCCTCGCGCCGCTTGACCGCGACGACCTGCTTGGCCGCCTGCACCTTCTCCTTCTGCACCTGCAGCAGCACCTTCGAGGCCTTCAACCGGTCCAGGACCGTGGCCTCCTTGTCCAGCACGTTGCGCACCGAGTTGAGCTGACCGGTCAGCTCGGCGGGGTCGGTCGAGGTCAGCACCATCGACAGCCCCAGCATCTGCGGACCGCCGAGCTGGTAGTTCTGCACGGCCATCCGCCCGAGCTGGGTCCGCTGGTCGTGCACCTCCTGCACGCCGTCGGTCAGCCGGCTGCGCGCGTCCTGCAGGGCCTTGACCGCCGCGTCCAGCTCGGCCTGCATCCGCTGATCCAGGATCTCGGCCGCGGCCAGCTCGCCGCGTGCCGTGGAGAGCTCGGACTGCGCGTCCTTCAGCCGGGACTCGGCCCGGTCCAGCGCGCGGGACGCGCGAACCAGGTCGTGGCTGGACTGGTCCAGCTCCTTGCGGGTCTTGTGGATGTTGCCCTGCACCTCGTGCTTGCGGTGCTTGAGGTCGTCGGCCGACGCCAGCGGGACCGCAGCGGTGCCCAGGACCATGCTGCTTGCCGCCAGTGCGGCTGCCACGCGACGACGGGTAGTACGGGGGAAGAAGCGCACCACCGGTCTGCCTTCGTTGTCGGGTAAGTCTCGAGCCGGACATCGGGACCGTAGCGGACCACCGCGCCGCGGTCGGGGATTTCGCCCGCGCGTCACACCAGCACCTCTGGTCACACTGGTCTCGACCAGCCGAGGGCTCGACCGGCTCGACCATCCGGGGACCGTCCTGCCGGCCGATCGAGCTTGTCGAGATCTCGCCCGGGGGCTCGACCGGCCGAGGTGTGGTCGGGACCCGTCCGGGAAGGCTCGGGCCACGAACTGTGCATGACCGGCGGACGGACGAGAGGAACGCGATGCATCGCTCTGCCAGGCATACCGCACCGGGCGAGGAGGGGGCACTCCCCCGCCCGGATGCGGCGCGGTGGGCGGTGGGCAGGGCTCTGGACGCCGCCCTCGACCGCACCGTCGCCCCCGGCTACACCCGCGTCGGCCTCGCCGTGCGCCGACACCTGCCGACCTGGCCGGCGGATCCGGCCCCAGGCTCGCTCGAGGGACGCTCGGCCCTGGTGACCGGGGCCACCTCGGGCCTCGGCACCGCGACCGCACGCGGCCTGGCGCGGCTCGGCGCGCAGGTCCACCTGGTGGTTCGTGATGAGGACAAGGGCGAGCGGGTGCGCGCGCAGCTGCTCAAGGCGGTCCCCGGCGCCCGGCTGGACGTGTGGCGCTGCGACGTCGCGGACCTCGACGACGTACGCCGCTTCGCCGCCGCGCTCACCGAACGGCTCAGGGCCGACGCGAGCAGCCTCGACGTGATGGTGCACAACGCCGGGGTGATGCCGCCCGAGCGCTCCACCTCCCCCCAAGGGCACGAGCTGAGCCTGGCCACGCACGTGCTCGGGCCGGTGGCGATGACCGAGGCGCTGCGCCCGGTACTCGCCCGCAGCGGGCAGGAGCGCGACTGGGCCCGGGTGGTCCTGGTCTCGTCGGGAGGGATGTACGCCCAACCGCTGCCGGTCGACGATCCGGAGTACTCCCGTGACGAGTACCGCCCGGCTGCGGCGTACGCCCGCACGAAGCGGATCCAGGTCGAGCTGCTGCCCGTGCTCGCGCGGCGCTGGGCCGGCGAGCGCATCGCGGTACAGGCGATGCATCCAGGCTGGGCCGACACCCCGGGCGTCGCCTCCTCGCTGCCCGGCTTCTACCGGGTGACCCGGCCGTTCCTGCGCTCCCCCGATGAGGGTGCCGACACCGCGGTCTGGCTGGCCGCGGCGCATCCGCCGCCGCTGACCGGGCAGTTCTGGCACGACCGGGCCGCGCGTCCGACCAGCCTGCTGCGCCGCACCCGCACGACCGACCTCGACCGGGCCCGCCTCTGGCAGTGGTGCGCCGGTCAGCTGGGATTGCAGCCGTGAGCCGCGACGAGCTGCTCGGACGGCTGTCCGACCCGGCCCTGCTCGGCTTCTGGCGCGAGCGGCACCTGTGCACCCTGACCACGTTGCGCGCCGACGGGACGCCGCACGTGGTCCCGGTGGGCTGCGTGCTGGACCCCGATGTCGGCGAGGCCTGGGTGATCTCGTCGGCCGGCTCGCGCAAGGTGCGCAACATCGCGGCGGCCGGCGACGACGGTCAACCGGTCGCGGTCTGCCAGGTCGACGGGCGTCGGTGGAGCACGCTGGAGGGTCGCGCGACCGTGCACGCCGCGCCCGGCACCGTGCGCGAGGCCGAGCGCCGCTACGCCGAGCGCTACCGCCAGCCGCGGGACAACCCGCATCGCGTGGCAGTCCGGGTCGCGCTGACCCGGGTGCTCTCGTCCCGGCTCGACTGACACTGCCTCTTGCTCCCTGCCGACCGGTCGGCCAGCATCAGCGGGACACGACGCCGTCCCTGCGGCCGGCGGCACGACGCGACGAGGAGTGGGATGAGCGACCCGACAACACCGCCGGACGCCGCGACGGCCGACCCGACCCACGAGTCGGCGACGGGACCGCTGGACGGGGTGGTCGTGGTGGACCTGTCCCGCGCCCTGGCCGGTCCGCACGCCACGATGATGCTCGGTGACCAGGGCGCGCGGGTGATCAAGGTCGAGGCACCCGGCACCGGCGACGACGCCCGCGGCTGGGGCCCGCCGTTCGTCGACCCGGAGGGTGCGGAGGGTGCGCGGAGTGCGGAGGCCGCGCGGGAGTCGACGTACTTCCTCTCCGCCAACCGCAACAAGGAGTCGATCGCCCTCGATCTGAAGGACCCCGCCGACCGCGAGGTGCTGCTCGCCCTGGTGCGCCGCGCCGACGTGGTGGTGGAGAACTTCCGCACCGGCGTGCTCGAACGCCTCGGCATCGGGATCGAGAAGCTGCACGAGCTGAACCCCCGCCTGGTGATCCTGTCCATCACCGGTTTCGGACACGACGGCCCGGAGGGCGGGCGGGCCGGCTACGACCAGATCGCCCAGGGCGAGGCCGGCCTGATGTCGCTGACCGGGCCGGACCCGGACACCCCGCAGAAGGTCGGCGTGCCGATCTCCGACCTGCTCGCGGGCATGTACGGCGCCTACGGCGTCACCGCCGCGCTGGTCGAGCGCGATCGCACCGGGACGGGACGGGTGGTGCGCACCTCGCTGCTCGCGGCCACCGTCGGGGTGCACGCGTTCCAGTCGACCCGGTGGACCGTCGCCGGTGAGGTGGGCCGCGCGCAGGGCAACCACCACGCCTCGATCGCGCCGTACGGCCTCTTCCACTGCGCCGACGGCGCCGTGCAGATCGCGGTAGGCAACGAGAGCCTGTGGCGCCGCTTCTGCGCGGGCTTCGACATCGACCCGCAGATGCCGGGGATGGGCACCAACTCCGAACGCGTCGCGCACCGCGAGCAGGTGATCGCCCGGGTCGAGCAGGCCTTCGCGGACTGGCCCGCGGCGGACCTGCTCGGCCGGCTGGGCGAGCTCGGCATCCCGTCGGGCAAGGTGCGCACCGTCGACGAGGTGTACTCCTGGGACCAGGTGCACAGCCAGGGACTGACCGTCGAGGTCGACCACGCGACACTCGGGCCGATCACCCTGGCCGGCCCCCCGCTCCGCTTCTTCGACGCCTCGGGCACCGAGGTCACCCGCACCGCGCACAGCGCGCCGCCCACCCTGGATGCCGACTCCGCGCGCGTGCGGGCGTGGCTGGCCGAGGAGGGCGGGGATGGCTGAGCCGCAGAGCCCCGCGCCCTCGCGGCCTCGGCGCCTCGGTGCCCGGGAGCTCATCGAGCTCGTGCTCGACCACGGCAGCTTCATCCCCTGGGACACGGCCACCGCCGCGGTCCGCGGGGCCGGCGAGGAACCCGACCCCGAGTACGCCGCCGAGCTGGCCGCCGCGCGCGAGCGAGCCGGCACCGACGAGGCGGTGCTCACCGGCAGTGGGGCGATCCACGGGCACCGGATCGCGGTGATCGTCGGGGAGTTCCGCTTCCTGGGCGGCTCGATCGGCCGGGCGACGGCCCGCCGCATCGTCGCCGCCGTCGAGCGCGCCACCGCCGAGGGTCTTCCGCTGGTGGCCGCTCCGGCCTCAGGGGGCACCCGGATGCACGAGGGCACGCCCGCCTTCGTGGAGATGGTCTCCATCTCCCGGGCCGTGGTCGCCCACAAGGCGGCCGGCCTCCCCTACCTGGTCTACCTGCGGCACCCGACCACGGGCGGAGTCTTCGCGTCCTGGGGCTCGCTGGGCCACGTCACGGTGGCCGAACCGGGAGCGCTGGTCGGATTCCTCGGCCCGCGCGTCTACGAGGCGCTGCACGGCGAGGCGTTCCCGGCGGGCGTGCAGGTGGCCGAGAACCTGGTGGACAAGGGCATCCTCGACGCCGTCGTAGCGCCGGACGAGCTCGCCTCGGTCGCCGCCCGGGTGCTGCGGCTGCTGGGTGGCCCCGACCACGGGCGCGCCGCTGCCGCGGCCGATGCTCGCGGCGAGCCGGCTGCCGCCGAGCGTGAAGCCACGGACGTGTGGACGTCGGTCCAGCTCACCCGTCGCCCGGACCGCCCCGGAGTCCGCGAGCTGCTGCGCCACGCCGCCGACGACGTCATCCCGCTGTCCGGCACCGGCGACGGTGAGCACGACGCCGGGCTGATGCTGGCGCTGACCTCGTTCGGGGGCATCGGCTGCGTGCTGATCGGCCAGGACCGCCGCTACCAGACGCCGCGCGAGTCGATGGGCCCTGCGGCGCTGCGGGAGGCGCGGCGCGGGATGCGGCTGGCCGAGGAGCTGGGCCTGCCGCTGCTCGCCGTGATCGACACGCCGGGGGCCGATCTCTCTCCGCGCGCGGAGGAGGGCGCCCTGGCCGGCGAGATCGCGCGCTGCCTGGCCGACATGACCCGGCTGACCGTGCCCAGTGTCTCGGTGCTGCTGGGGCAGGGCTGCGGCGGCGGGGCGCTCGCCCTGCTCCCGGCACGGCGCGTGGTCGCTGCCGAGCACGGCTGGCTGTCGCCGCTGCCGCCCGAAGGGGCCAGCGCGATCGTGCACCACGACGTGGATCACGCTGCGCAGATGGCGCGCCGCCAGCGGATCGGGGCGGACGACCTGCTCGCGGCGGGCATCGTGCACGCGATCGTGCCCGAGCGCCCGGCCGCGCACGAGGACCCGGTCGGGTTCTGCCGGGCCGTGGCCGCCTGCTGCGCCGCGCAGGTGCGCGAGCTGCTCAGCGAGGACCTTCGTCGCGGGCGATCCGCTCGTGGTGGTGGATCACCTCGTCGACGATGAAGGCCAGGAACCGCTCGGCGAAGACCGGGTCGAGGCTGGACTCCTCGGCCAGCCGGCGCAGCCGGGCGACCTGGCGCTTCTCGCGGGCCGGGTCCGAGGGCGGCATCTGCTCGCGCGCCTTGAGCCGGCCCACCTCCTGGGTGCACTTGAACCGCTCCGCCAGCAGGTGGACGACCGCCGCGTCCAGGTTGTCGATGCTCGCACGCAGCTCCTCGAGCCGCTGTCGTGCCGGGTCTGCGGTCGCCACGTGATCTCCAGGAGGTGGGGGGTCGACAGGTGCGGGCGGTGCCGATTCTGCACGAACGTGCAGCTGCACAAGGATGCTGTCTCAGATGTCCCGGAACGCTCGCACGCGGGCCCCGAGGAGGCTCACACTAGAGAAACAGACGCGGACGCCTCCACCACCCCCCACCCCCGGAGAAGGCGCTCCGAGAGCCAATCCCCCCGGCCCGTCTGATCCGCACAGGGCGGCCCCCGGCACACGGGGGCCGCCCGGCTTTCGTGGTAGGTGTCGAGATCGCGCCACAACGCGTATGTTGACCGCATGGATCCGCTCGCCCGCAACAACGTCGCGGTCAGCGGCAACCCCTCCGGCCGCCCCCTGGTCTTCGCCCACGGCTTCGGCTGCGACCAGAACATGTGGCGCTACGTCGCGCCCGCGTTCGAGGACGACTTCCGGGTGGTGCGCTTCGACCACGTCGGTGCGGGCGGGTCCGACCTCTCGGCGTACGACCCGGACCGCTATGCCAGCCTCGACGGCTACGCCGAGGACGTCAACCAGGTCTGCGCCGCGCTCGACCTGCACGACGTGACCTTCGTGGGCCACTCGGTGGCCTCGATGATCGGCATGCTCGCCGTCATCGCCGAGCCCGGCCGCTACGACCGGCTGGTCATGGTCAGCCCGTCGCCGCGCTACATCGACGACGAGGGGTACGCCGGGGGCTTCTCCGCCGAGGACATCTCCGAGCTGCTCGACTCCCTGGACAGCAACTACCTCGGCTGGTCGAGCCAGATGGCCCCGGTGATCATGGGCAACCCCGACCGGCCCGAGCTCGGCGAGGAGCTGACCGCCAGCTTCTGCCGCACCGACCCGGAGATCGCCCGCCGGTTCGCCGAGGTCACGTTCACCTCCGACAACCGGGCCGACCTGCCGCGCGTGCCCGTTCCCACGCTCGTGCTGCAGTGCCGCGAGGACGCGATCGCGCCGGTGCACGTCGGGCAGTACGTCCACGAGGCGCTTCCCGACAGCACGATGGTGCTGCTCGACGCGGTCGGGCACTGCCCGAACCTCAGCGCCCCCGAGGCCACCACCCGCGCGATCGCGGACTTCGTGCGTGGCTGACCGGACCGAGACGCCGCCCGACGACGTGACCGAGCCGAGCCAGGACAGCGCGCTCGACGACTTCTACCGCGCGCTGCTCGACGACGACCCGCAGAAGCTCTACGACCGCGCCCCGTGCGGCTACCTGTCGACCACCCCCGACGGCACGGTGGTCAAGGTCAACGACACGTTCCTGACCTGGACCGGCTTCGAGCGGAGCGAGCTGGTCGGTCACCGCAGCTTCTCCAGCCTGCTCAGCCCCGGCGGGCGGATCTACCACGACACCCACTACGCGCCGATGCTGCGGATGCGCGACCAGGTGCGCGAGATCGCGCTGGACGTGGTCGCCTCCGACGGGTCGCGGCTACCCGTGCTGGTCAACGCCGCCCTCGAGCGCGACGACGACGGTCAACCGCAGGTGATCCGGGTCGTCGTCTTCGACGCGACCGAGCGTCGCGCCTACGAGCGCGAGCTGTTGCGCGCCAAGCAGCGGGCCGAGGAGTCGGAGACCCGGGCGCGGTCGCTGGCACGCACCCTGCAGCAGACGCTGATCCCGCCGAGCCACCCGGAGGTCCCCGGCCTGGAACTGGCCGCGGTCTACCGGCCTGCCGGCGACGGGGCGGAGGTCGGCGGCGACTTCTACGACGTCTTCCAGATCGGCCACGACGACTGGGTGGTGACCCTGGGCGACGTGTGCGGCAAGGGCGTCGACGCGGCGGTGCTGACGTCGTTGGTGCGGCACACGCTGCGTGCCCTGACCGTGCGGATGCCCGGTCCCGCGGAGGCGTTGAGCGCGCTGAACGACACCCTGCTGCGGCACGGCTCGGAGCGGTTCTGCACGGTGGCCCTGCTGCGGCTGCGGCGACACGACGGGCGTTGGCGGATCACCCAGGCCCTCGGCGGTCATCCGCCGCCGGTGGTGGTCGGGCAGGACGGCCCCGCGGGCACCTGGGGCAGTCCGGGCACGCTGGTCGGTGTGGTCCCGGACCTGGCGGTCGTCGAGGAGGAGCTGACGCTGGCCCCCGGGCAGCGCGTGCTGCTCTACACCGACGGTGTCACCGAGGGCCGCCGCGACGACGCGTTCTACGGCGAGCAGCGGATGCGCGAGGTGGTGGAGCGTCACCGGGCTACGCCCGAGGAGATCACCGAGGCCCTGCTCGGTGACCTGCTCGCGTTCCAGGGAGGTCTTCCGCGCGACGACGTGGCCGTGGTGTGCTTCGGAGCAGAGCCCGAGCACCCCGGTGGCGGCTGAGCCGGCCGGACGCGCCCGGGGAGCCGCCAGTCGATCGGAGGCAGCGCGTGACCCCACGACCGCTCAGCAGGTCCGAGCTCCGCGGCCTGCACGCCTGGTGGCGCGCGGCGAACTACCTGTCGGTCGGCCAGATCTACCTGATGGGCAACCCGCTGCTGCGCGAGCCGCTGCGCCCCGAGCACGTCAAGCCCCGTCTGCTCGGACACTGGGGCACCACCCCCGGCCTGACCTTCGTCTACGCCCACCTCAACCGGGTGATCAGCCAGCGCGACCTGGACCTGATGTACGTGATCGGCCCCGGTCATGGGGGCCCGGGGCTGCTCGCGGCCGCGTGGCTGGAGGGCACCTACAGCGAGGTCTACCCCGAGGTGGACCGGGACGAGGAAGGGCTGCGCCGGCTGTTCACCCGGTTCTCCTTCCCCGGTGGCGTGCCCAGCCATGTGGCGCCGGAGACGCCGGGCTCCATCCACGAGGGTGGCGAGCTCGGCTACTCGCTCTCGCACGCCTACGGCGCGGCCTTCGACAACCCCGACCTGGTGGTGGCCGCCGTCGTCGGGGACGGGGAGGCCGAGACCGGGCCGCTGGCCACCAGCTGGCACTCCACCAAGTTCGTCGACCCGCGCCGCGACGGCGCGGTGCTGCCGATCCTGCACCTCAACGGCTACAAGATCGCCAACCCGACGGTGCTCGCCCGCATCGACGGGGAGGAGCTGCTGGCCCTGCTGCGCGGGTGCGGCCACGAGCCCTACGTGGTCTCCGGCTCCGACCCCGACCGGATGCACCAGGCCTTCGCGGCCACCCTCGACCGGTGCCTGGACCGGATCGCCGAGATCCAGCGGGAGGCGCGACGACGGGGCCGGCGCGGGCCGGCGCCGCGCCGGGCCTGGCCGATGATCGTGCTGCGCTCGCCGAAGGGGTGGACCGGTCCGCGCGAGGTGGACGGGCAGCGGGTCGAGGACTACTGGCGCTCCCACCAGGTGCCCTTCGCCGACGCCCGCGACGACCCCGGGCACCGCGCCGTCCTCGAGCGTTGGCTGCGCAGCTACCGGCCCGAGGAGCTGTTCACCGAAGCCGGGGCACCGGTCCCAGCGATCGCCGATCTGCACCCGTCGGGGCCCCGACGGATGAGCGCCAACCCGCACGCCAACGGCGGCCTGCTGCGCCGCGACCTGGACCTGCCCGACTTCACCGACTACGCGGTGCCCGTGGACTCCCCCGGCACCGGCGCGGTCGAGGCGACCCGGGTGCTCGGAGGCTTCCTGCGCGACGTGATGGCCGGCAACCTCGAGACCTTCCGGATGTTCGCCCCCGACGAGAACAGCTCCAACCGGTTGCAGGACGTCCTCGAGGTCACCGGCCGCACCTGGAACGCCGCGGCGTACGACTTCGACGACCACCTGTCCGTCGACGGCAGGGTGATGGAGATCCTCTCCGAGCACACCTGCGAGGGCTGGCTCGAGGGCTACCTGCTCACCGGCCGGCACGGGCTGTTCTCCTGCTACGAGGCGTTCATCCACCTCGTCGACTCGATGTTCAACCAGCACGCCAAGTGGCTGCGCACCACCAACCGGATCGACTGGCGGGCTCCGATCTCGTCCCTGAACTACCTGCTCACCTCCCACGTGTGGCGCCAGGACCACAACGGCTTCTCCCACCAGGACCCCGGCTTCATCGACCACGTGGTCAACAAGAAGGCCGACGTGATCCGGGTGTACCTGCCGCCGGACGCCAACACGCTGCTGTCGGTGATGGACCACTGTCTGCGCAGCAAGCAGTACGTCAACGTCGTGGTGGCCGGCAAGCAGCCGGCGCTGCAGTACCTCGCCATGGACGACGCGATCGTGCACGCCACCAAGGGCATCGGCATCTGGGAGTGGGCGGGCACCGAGAGCCTCGGCCGGCCCGAGGACGAGCACGGTCACCGGCTCGGGGACGGCCCGGACGTGGTCCTCGGCTGCGCCGGCGACGTGCCGACGATGGAGGTGCTGGCCGCGGTGGCGCTGCTGCGCGAGGAGTTCCCCGACCTGCGGATGCGCGTGGTCAACGTCGTGGACCTGATGCGGCTGCAGGACGCCCGCGAGCACCCACACGGCCTGAGCGACCCGGACTTCGACGCGCTGTTCACCCGCGACAAGCCGGTGATCTTCGCCTACCACGGCTACCCGTGGCTGATCCACCGGCTCACCTACCGGCGCACCAACCACGACAACTTCCACGTCCGCGGCTACCTCGAGGAGGGCACCACCACCACGCCGTTCGACATGGTCGTGCTCAACCAGCTGGACCGTTTCGACCTGGCGATGGACGTGATCGACCGGGTGCCGCGGCTGCAGGCGCGTGCCGGGCTGGTCCGCGAGCGGCTGAAGAACAAGCTCATCGAGCACCGCATCTACATCCGCGAGCACGGTGAGGACCTGCCCGCGATCCGTGACTGGCAGTGGACCCCGGCCTCCGGTCCGGCGGTGGAGACCCACGCGCCGGCCCGCAACGCTCCGGAGGCCTGAGCGGTGCGCGTGCTGGTGGTCAACGCCGGCTCGAGCAGCCTCAAGCTGCAGGTCGTCGAGGACGGCGAGCGGCTGAGCGGGACCACCGTCGAGGACTGGGCCGGCTCCGGGCACCTGGACCCGGTCGAGGCCTTCCTCGCCGAGGCCGGCTCGCTCGACGCGGTCGGTCACCGAGTGGTCCACGGCGGCGCGACCTACCACCACGCCGCCCGGGTCGACGACGAGCTGCTGGACTACCTGGACGCCACCATCGACCTGGCACCGCTGCACAACCCGCGCTCGGTCGCTGGCATCCGGGAAGTGGCCAGGCTGCTCCCCGACCTGCCCGCCGTGGCGTGCTTCGACACCGCCTTCCACGCCGACCTGCCGCCGGCCGCCCGCACCTACGCGCTTCCCCGGGAATGGAACCGCCGCTGGGCGCTGCGCCGCTACGGCTTCCACGGGCTCAGCCACGCCTATGCAGTACGCCGCGGCGCCGAGATGGCCGGTGTCCCGGTCGCGGGCACCCGGATGGTCACCGCGCACCTGGGAGCGGGGGCGTCCCTGGCCGCGATCCGCGACGGCCGCTCGGTGGACACCACCATGGGGTTCACCCCGCTGGCCGGGCTGGTGATGGCGACCCGATCCGGCTCGCTCGACCCGGGACTGGTGATGTGGCTGGTCCAGCACGCCGGACTCGCGCCCGACGAGCTCAACGGCGCCCTCGAGCAGCGCTCCGGCCTCGTCGGGCTGACCGGCTCCGGTGACCTGCGTGACGTCCTGGCCGCGCGCGCCGCGGGCGATCCCGACGCGGCGCTGGGCTTCGCCGTGTTCGTCCACCGGCTGGTGCGCGAGGCCGGTGCGATGGCTGCCAGCGCGGGCGGCCTCGACGTACTCGTGCTCACCGGTGGCGTCGGCGAGCACGCACCGGCGGTGCGGGCCGCCCTGGGAGACGGCCTCGCCCACCTGGGGGTCGCCGTCGACGGCCCGCGCAACGAGGCGGCCCGCGGCGACGCCGACATCACCGCCCCCGGGGCCAGGGTGCGCACCGTCGTGGTCACCGCCGGGGAGGATCTCGAGATTGCCCGGCTGACGGTATCGACCCTCGCCAGCCGGTGAGCAGGCGCGCGACCTACGGGTAGAGGGTTGGGCCGGTGACGCCTATCGGGGAGGATGAAGCGTGCGCGACTGGTGGCGACGTACCCTCGCCCGCGAGCTGACGCGGCTGCGCAACGACGGCCGCCGGGCCGTGCTGTGGTCACTGCGGATCACCGTCGCGGCGGTGGCCAGCTACGTGGTCGGCACGCTGCTGTTCCCGGGGACCCAGCCGCTGCTCGCGCCGCTGACCGCGATGCTGGTCGTCCAGGTCACCCCGCTGTCGCTGCTGGCGACAGGGCTGGACCGGGTGGTCGCGGTGGTGTGCGGGGTCTCCCTGGCCGTCGGGTTCGCCACCGTCGTCCCTCTGGAGTGGTGGAGCCTCGGCGTGCTGATCTGGGTCGCGATCACCCTCGGGCAGGTGCTGCGGCTGCGGGCGAACCTGATCGAGGTCGCGATCAGCGGGATGCTCGTGCTCGGGGTCGGCTCGCTCGGAGCCGAGTCGGCGGCCTGGCAGCGCCTCGCCGAGACGCTGGTCGGCGCTGCGGTGGGCGTCGCAGCGACGCTGCTGTTCCCGCCGAAGGTGGCCAGCGGTGACGCCGGGCGCGCGATCGACGGGTTGGCCGACGCGGTCAGCGTGCTGCTCACCCGGTCCGCCGGCGAGCTCGAGGACGCCGCGACGACCGGCCGCGATGTGGCCGGCGCGGCCCGCGGCTGGCTGGCCGACGCCCGCAC
Source organism: Nocardioidaceae bacterium (assembly GCA_035706365.1). GTDB lineage: Bacteria > Actinomycetota > Actinomycetes > Propionibacteriales > Nocardioidaceae > Nocardioides_C. Next base: position 2,653 of record DASSVD010000255.1, on the reverse strand, counting down.
CATCACCCACGACATCCCGCGCGTGGGGGCGGCGCTGCTGCACGCCGAACGCAGTCGACGGCTCAACGTGCGCGCGGTCGGCACCCCCGACCTCGGGCCCGGCCTGCGTCAGGGACTCGAGGCGCTGGAGCACTCCGCGATCGCCATCCGCGGCCTGTTCCGCGCGCTCGTCGACGCGACTCGGGACGATCCGGAGTGGCTCGCCGAGCTGCACGAGGGCGGGGCGGCGGGGCCGGACGACGCGGTCCCTTCGACAGGCTCAGGGCACCGCTCGACAGGCTCGACCGGCCGGGACGGTGTGGCCGAGGACGTGCTGCAGGGGCTGGCCCAGCTGCTGCGCGAGATCGCGGCGGGCGTGGATGCGTTCGGGCACGTCGTGCGCGACGAGGCCGAGCCGGCGGGCAGCATCGGTGCGCGCGACGTGGCGGCGCTACGCGAGGCGCTGGAAGGTCTGCACGAGGCGCGGGCCCGACTCGGTGACCTGGCGCTGGCCGGTTCCCCGCCGGAGCTGGTGGAGCTGCACGCGGTCGCCCTGTCCACGGTGCGCCGGCTGCTGACCGAGATGGACCTCGACGAGCGGGTCCGCCGCCAGGTGCGGCTGCGCCGTCCGACCCGGCCGGCTCGCGGCCGGCGACCGCGGGCCACCCCGCCCGAGGGCCTCTCCCCCGAGCCGGCGCCGGACGCGGAGACCCAGGTGCTTCCGGTGGTTCCGCCCGAGGAGCGCCGCCCGCGCTGAGCCGGCCGACCCCTGTCCCGGCGTTCCGCCCCCGCGAGCGCGCCGGATCCACGATCATGGGCGGATCCCGCGGCCGGGCGGCCGCGACGAGCACGAGGGACGGGCGATGGCACGTGACGCGAGGGCCTTCTGGGTGCGCGAGCCCGGGCACGGCGAGGTGCGCGCGGTCCCCCTCCCGGACCCAGGCCCCGGCGAGGTGCGGGTGCGCACCCTGTGCAGCGGGGTCAGCCGCGGCACAGAGACGCTGGTCTTCCAGGGGCGGGTGCCACGCGACCAGTACGACGTGATGCGCGCGCCCTTCCAGGAGGGCGACTTCCCCGGCCCGGTCAAGTACGGCTACCTCAACGTGGGCGTGGTCGAGGACGGCCCGGACGCGTGGCGCGGACGGACGGTGTTCTGCCTCTACCCGCACCAGAGCGAGTACGTCGTCCCGGCCGACGCGCTGGTCGCCGTACCCCCCGGGGTCCCGGCGCGCCGGGCGGTGCTGGCCGGCCCGGTGGAGACCGCGGTCAACGCGCTGTGGGACGTCCCGCCGCTGATCGGCGACCGGGTCGCGGTCGTCGGGGCCGGGATGATCGGCTGCTGCGCGGCCCGGCTGGTCCGGTCGGTCCCGGGCGTCGACGTGGTGCTGGCCGACGTGGACCCGTCGCGCGCGGCCGTCGCCGAGCGGCTCGGCGTGCCGTTCGCCCACCCCGACGAGGTGGACGGCGACCGCGACCTGGTGGTGCACGCCAGCGCCACCGCGGCCGGGCTGCAACGCTCCCTGGACCTGCTCGGAGCGGAGGGAACCGTGGTCGAGCTCAGCTGGTACGGCGACCGCGAGGTCGGCCTGCAGCTGGGCGGCGCCTTCCACTCGGGCCGGCTCACGCTGCGCGGCAGCCAGGTCGGCCGGGTGGGCCCGGCGCGATCGGCTCGTCGCAGTCCGTCCCGCCGGCGCGCGCTCGCCCTGGACCTGCTGCACGACCCGGCGTACGACGCCCTGCTCACCGGCTCCTCACCGCTCAGCGAGCTGCCCGACGTACTCGCCCGGCTCAGCGACGGCACCCTGTCGGGGCTGTGCCACACGATCACCTACGACGAGAGGTAGCTATGTTCACCGTCACGGTCCGCGACCACGTGATGGTCGCGCACAGCTTCGCCGGCGAGGTCTTCGGGCCCGCTCAGCGGCTGCACGGGGCGACGTTCGTCGTCGACGCCGCCTTCCGCGGGCCGTCGCTCGACGTCGACGGGGTGCTGGTCGACATCGGTCGCGCCACCGCGCAGCTGCGCGACGTGCTGGCCGGGCTGAACTACCGCAACCTCGACGACGAGCCCGCGTTCGCGGGGCGCAACTCCACCACCGAGGCCGTCGCCCGCGAGGTGGCGGACCGCCTGGTGACCCGCATCCACGACGGCGCGCTCGGGGAGGCCGCCCGCTCGCTGGAGGCGGTGACCGTCACGCTGCACGAGTCGCACGTGGCGTGGGCCAGCTACGAGCGCGGGCTGTGACCGGGCCGCCCGGCGTGCTGCACATGGTGATGCCGGGTGCCGTCCGCGACCCGCACCGTCCCAGCGGCGGCAACGTCTACGACCTCCGGCTCTGCGGCGAGCTGCAGCGCGGCGGCTGGACGGTGCACGAGCTCGTGGTGGACGGGGACTGGCCGCATCCTGGCACGGAGGCGCTGGACCGGCTGGCCGCGGCGGTGCGAACCGTTCCGGCCGGGGCTTCGCTGCTGGTCGACGGGCTGGTGGCCTCCGCGGCAGCGCGGGTGCTCGTCCCGGCCGCGGCCCGGGTCCGGCTGGGTGTGCTGGTGCACCTGCCGCTGGGCTACGACGCCCCGGCCGCGCGGGCGGAGGAGCAGGCGGTGCTGTCGGCCGCGGCGGCGGTGGTCGCCACCAGCGACTGGACCAGGCGCTGGCTGAGGGATGCCTACGGGC
>DASSVD010000254.1:0-9229 GCA_035706365.1 Nocardioidaceae bacterium | reverse complement strand
GACCTTGATCTCGAGCAGGGTGCCGGCCACGGGGGAGGGGATCTCGGTGTCGACCTTGTCGGTGGACACCTCGAGGAGCGGCTCGTCGACCGCGACCTCGTCACCGACCTGCTTCAGCCAGCGCGTCACGGTGCCCTCGGTCACCGACTCGCCCAGTGCGGGCAGGGTGACCGGGGTGCCGTCCCCGGAGCCGCCGCCGGACTGCTGCCCGGAACCCTGGCCGGACTCCTGCGCGTCGCCGCTCCCGGCCGGCTGGCCCTCGGCCTGTGCCGGGGCCTCCTGCGCCTCCTGCTGTGTCTCCTGCTGTGTCTCCTGCTGGGCGTCCTCGGGCTGCTCCTGAGCGGCGGCCTGGCCATCGCCCTCGGCGGACCCGCCCTGGTCGGAGGCGCCCCCGGACTCGCCCTGGTCGCCGATGGTGGCGAGCTCGGCGCCGACCTCGACGGTCTCGTCCTCGTTGACCTTGATCTCGAGCAGGGTGCCGGCCACGGGGGAGGGGATCTCGGTGTCGACCTTGTCGGTGGACACCTCGAGGAGCGGCTCGTCGACGGCGACCTCGTCACCGGGCTGCTTGAGCCAGCGGGTGACGGTGCCTTCGGTGACGGACTCGCCGAGTGCGGGAAGGGTGACTGAGGTCGCCATTGAGTTCCTTCGCTCCTATGGACGGGCCGGGGTGCGGGCCCAGCGGTCGGTTGTGGTCGGTTGGTGTGCCGTCGGTGCGGTCGGCAGCGGCATGGCGGTCACGACTCCAGAGTCTAGGAGTGCGCGTGCAGCGGCTTGCCGGCCAGTGCGAGGTGTGCCTCGCCCAGGGCTTCGTTCTGCGTCGGGTGCGCGTGGACCAGCGGGGCGACGTCCTCGGGATGGGCCTCCCAGTTGTAGATCAGCTGTGCCTCCCCGATCAGCTCGCCGGCACGGGCGCCGACGATGTGTACGCCGACGACCGGGCCGTCGGTGCGGCGCACCAGCTTCACGAAGCCCTGCGTCTTGAGGATCTGGCTCTTGCCGTTGCCGCCCAGGTCGTAGGTCAGCGTCTCGACCGCGTCCTGGCCGTACCTCTCGCGGGCCGCCGCCTCGTCCAGCCCCACCGAGGCGATCTCCGGGTCGCAGTAGGTGACCCGGGGGATGCCCGTCTCGTCGATCGGGGTCGGGTCGAGGCCGGCGATGTCCTCGGCCACGAAGATGCCCTGCTGGAACCCGCGGTGGGCCAGCTGCAGGCCCGGCACGATGTCGCCCACGGCGTAGACGTCGGGCAGGTTGGTGCGCAGCCGCTCGTCGGCGAGCACGAACCCGCGCTCCATCTGCACGCCCTGCTCCTCGTAACCGAGACCGTCGGTGGTCGGGCCGCGGCCCACGGCCACCAGCAGCAGCTCGGCCTCGAGGGTGTCGCCGCCCTCCAGCGTCACGCGCACGCCCGCGTCGGTGTGCTCGACAGACTGGAACGGCGCCCCGGTGCGGAACCCGATGCCGCGCTTGCGGAAGGCGCGTTCGAGCTGCTTGGAGACCGCCTCGTCCTCGGCGGCCACCAGCCGGGGCAACGCCTCGACGATGGTGACGTCGGCACCGAAGGAGCGCCAGACGCTGGCGAACTCGCAGCCGATCACCCCGCCGCCGAGCACGATCACCGAGCGCGGGACACGGTCCAGGGTCAGGGCGTGCTCGGAGGTGAGCACTCGCTGCCCGTCCACCTCCAGGCCGGGAAGCGAGCGGGAGTACGACCCGGACGCGAGCACGACCTTGCGGCCGGTGTAGCGGGCGCCGTCGACCTCGACCGTGGTGGGGTCGACCAGCCGGCCGGCGCCCTCGATGACGGTGATGCCGCGGCCCTTGACCAGCCCGCCCAGCCCCTTGTAGAGCCGGGAGACCACGCCGTCCTTGTACTTGTTCACGCCGGCCATGTCGATGCCCTCGAGCGTGGCGTTGACGCCGAACTGCTCGGAGTCGCGGGCGGAGTCGGCGACCTCGGCCGCGTGCAGCAGGGCCTTGGTCGGGATGCAGCCGACGTGCAGGCAGGTGCCGCCGAGCTTGTTCTTCTCGACCAGACCGACACGGAGCCCGAGCTCGGCTGCACGCAGGGCACACGCGTAACCGCCGCTGCCCGCACCGAGGATGAGTACGTCGAACGTGTCCGCGCCGGCCTCGGCCGCGCTGCCCTGCGTCCCCTGGGTCAAGATCTCTCCCTCACGCGGTGCCGCGATGTGTGCTGTGTCATCGGCCATCTTTCCACCCTTGTGTCCGACCTGAACACCCGCCTGCACGGCAGGCGTGCGCCACACTGGTGCCATGGGTTTGCTGAACAGGTTCCGCCGACGGGGCGCACGGCGCTGGCAGCCGCCGCGGGGGCGCGGACCGACCACCGTGCGCGGAGCCGACGACGCCGACAGCCGTCACCTCGAGGAGTTCGCACGCAGCCGGCGCGGCGTGGAGGGCTTCGTCGAGCCGCGCACCGCGGTCAGCGAGGTGACCATGATGCTGGTCGCCCACGACGGGGAGTGGACCCGCCGCCGGGTGCCGTCGGTGGAGTGGGCGCACCGGTTCGCCAACCGGCTCGGGATCCCGTCCTACGACGCGGCGGTGGTCGGCTACCCGACCCGCATGCGGGAGTACAACCGGCGCCGCGCGTCGGGGTGACACGCGGCGCCGGAGGAGGCGAGGGGCGCCGTGCCTAGCGGGCGCTGAGGTCGGCGGCCAGCTCCACCAGCGTGGAGACCGCGATGCCGGTACCGCCCGAGGGCGTGTAACCGTGCGGGCCCTTCTCGTTGAACGCCGGCCCGGCGACGTCCAGGTGCGCCCAGCGGGCGCCGTCGACGAACTCCTGCAGGAACGCGGCGGCATACAGCGTGCCGCCCCACCGCTCGGTGTTGTGCTGGGCCAGGTCGGCGACCTTGCTGTTGGTGCGCACCTTCTCGGTCATCTCGTCGGTGATCGGCAGCGGCCACAGCGCCTCGCCGGCCTTCTCGCCCGCGCCGCGGATCTGGGCGACCAGGTCCGGGTCGTTGCCGAGGACGCCGGCCACCCGGTCGCCGAGCGCGACCACGCAGGCGCCGGTGAGCGTCGCCACGTCCACGATCAGGTCCGGCTTGTCCCGGGTCGCCTTGACCAGGGCGTCGGCCAGCACGAGCCGTCCCTCGGCGTCGGTATTGAGCACCTCGACGGTCTTGCCGCCGAACATGGTGAGCACGTCACCGGGCCGGGTGGAGCTGCCCGAGACCATGTTCTCCGCCATCGGCGCGTAGGTGGTGACCGCGATCGGCAGCCCGAGCTCGGCGATCGCGAAGGTGGCCGCGACCACCGCGGCGGCGCCGGCCATGTCGCATTTCATCGTCACCATCGACGGGCCGGGCTTGAGGGAGAGGCCGCCGGAGTCGTAGGTGATCCCCTTGCCGACCAGGGCCAGGTGCGCCTTCGCGCCGCGCGGCTTGTAGCTCAGCCGCACCAGACGGGGCGGGTTCGCCGAGCCGCGGCCGACGCCGATGATGCCGCCGCACCCCTCGGCCTCCAGCGCCTTCTCGTCGGTGACCGCGACGGTCACCTTGGCCTTGGAGGACTTCTTCGTGGCGCTCACCGCGTCGGCGAACTTCTCCGGAGTGAAGTCGCCGGGCGGGGTGTTCACCCAGTCGCGGGCCAGGCAGGTCGCGGTCGCCACGACCTGCGCGGTCTCCAGCGCGGTCTGGGCGTCCTTGGTCTTGGCCCGGTCGGTCAGCAGCACCACCTCGCCAGGACGCGCCGGCGGCTCTGCGGTCTTGTACTCCGCGTAGGCGTAGGAGCCCAGCAGGTAGCCGTCGGCCACCGCACGCACGTGCTCGGCGTCGTGGGCGGGGAGGGCCAGCGCCACCGAGGCGGCGTTGGTGATCGCGCGTGCGGCGGTGCCGGTCGCGCGGCGTACCTTCTCGGTGGTCAGCGCGTCCCGGTCGCCGAGCCCGACCAGCACCAGCACCGGCGACTTGACCACGCCGCCGGTCGGCACCTTCACCACCTCACCGGCCTTGCCGGAGAAGCCGAGCGTGGACAGCAGCGGCGTCAGCTTGCGGCCGTACGCCGAGGCGACGTCCTCTCCGCCCGGGGCGACCTGCAGACCCTTCGCGGAGGTGCACACCCCCACCACGAGGGCATCGGTCTTGATCTTGTCTGCTGCGGCCTTGCGGAGGCTGTAGGTCGTCACGCGTCGACTCCTTCGTCGAAAGAGGTGGGTGCGCTGGGCATGCTAACGGTGACCTCGGTCACCGACCGGAGCAGGCCTGCACCCGGCCGCCGGGGGTGGCCTGCGGTAGTTTCGCGGGCATGGTTGCCGACGACTCGGGCGCGTCCGCCGCGCCGCTGCTCCGTTCCCCCCTGCACCAGCGTCACGTCGCCCTGGGTGCGAAGCTGGCCGAGTTCGGCGGCTGGGAGATGCCGCTGGAGTACTCCGGCGTCGTCTCCGAGCACAACGCCGTGCGCAGCGCGGTCGGCATCTTCGACGTCAGTCACCTCGGCAAGACGGTGGTGCGTGGCCCCGGCGCCGCGGCGTACGTCAACGCCACCCTGTCCAACGACCTGGGCAAGATCGCCCCCGGCAAGGCGCAGTACACCCTGTGCTGTGACGCCGAGACCGGCGGCATCGTCGACGACCTGATCGCCTACCTGCGCGGGGACGACGAGGTGTTCTTGATGCCGAACGCCGCGAACACCGCAGAGGTGGTGCGCCGGCTCGTCGCCGAGGCGCCCGACGGGGTGGAGGTCCTCGACCAGCACCGCGACTACGCCGTGCTGGCCGTGCAGGGGCCCGCTGCCGACGACGTGCTGGTCGAAGCCGGCCTGCCCACCGGCCACGACTACATGTCCTTCGTCGACGCCGACCTGGACGGGCGCACCGTCACCGTGTGCCGGACCGGCTACACGGGGGAGCGCGGCTACGAGCTGGTGGTGGGGTCGGACGACGCGGAGGCGGTCTGGGACCGGCTGCTCCAGGCGGGCGCCGCCAGCGGCATCACCCCCTGCGGGCTCGGCGCCCGCGACACCCTGCGGACCGAGATGGGCTACCCGCTGCACGGGCAGGACATCACCCTCGACGTCACCCCGGTCCAGGCACGCATGGGTTGGGCGGTCGGCTGGAAGAAGGACCGGTTCTGGGGCCGCAGCAGCCTGGTCGCGGAGAAGGAGACCGGCCCGTCCCGCGTGCTCCGCGGGCTGGTGGCCACCGGCCGCGGGATCCCGCGGCCCGGCATGCAGGTGATGCTCACCGGCGACGTCCCGCTCGGCGAGGTCACCTCCGGCACGTTCTCCCCGAGCCTGAAGAAGGGCGTCGGGCTGGCGCTGGTGGCCGCGGAGGTCACCGACGGCGCCGAGGTCTCCGTCGACATTCGCGGCCGGCGCGAGGTGTTCACCGTGACCAAGCCGCCGTTCGTCACCCCCGGCGTCAAGGGAGACTGACCGCCGCCCTTCCAGCGCTGCGCGGTCGCGGATCAGCCCGGCAGGACGGCGCAGCTCGGCAGGACGGATCAGCCCACCAGAACGGCGGCGAGCGCGAGTGTGGCCGTGGTGGCCAGCTCCACGCCGAATCCCAGCACGTCGCCGGTGATCCCGCCCAGCCGGCGGACGGCATGGGTCACTGCGGCCAGCGCCACCGCGATCCCGGCGACGCCGGCCACCAGCATCGGTGTCGTGTCACGCACGTCCGAGCCGGCCAGCACCGCGATGGCTGCTACCAGTGCGAACGAGACCACGGTCGAGGCCAGTGCGGCCACCGGCCGGACGGTCCCGGCGACCGTCGCGCCCAGACCGTCCGGGCGCGCCGCACCGACCCCGCGTCGGCAGGCCCCCGGCAGGGCGGCGCGGCCGGCGACCAGGGCGACGAGCAGCGCGATCGGCGCCCGGCCAGGGCCCAGCTGCACGACTGCGGCGACCTGCACCAGGATCACGAGCACGAGCGCGACCACGCCGAACGGGCCGACGTCGCCGCGGCGCATCACCTCCAGCGCCTGCGGTGCGGGGCGCCGGCTGCCGAGGCCGTCGACGGTGTCCGCGAGGCCGTCCAGGTGCATCCCCCGGGTGAGTACGGCGACCAGCCCGATCGCCAGCGGCGCGGCGATCGTGCCGGGGCCCGGCCGTCCGGGCAGCCCCAGCAGCCACAGCGCCGCGCACGCCGGCAGCGCCACGAGCAGCCCGACCGCGGGCGCGAGCAGCATGGCCCGCCCGGCCACCTGGCGGTCGACCCGGGTCGGCGGTCGGACCGGGAGCACGCTGAGCGTGCCCACCGCCAGCCGCCAGGCCTCGGCGAGCAACGGGCGTCGTGGGGTGCTCACCACGCCCGGACCCGGCCCGCGACGCACCAGCGCACGTCCTCGCTGCGGGCCGCCACCTCTGCGTTGAGCCGGCCCATCAGGTCCCGGAACCGGCGCTCGGCCGCCGAGCCTGGCACCAGACCCTGCCCGACCTCGTTGGACACGGCGACGACCCGACGTCGGGCGTCGGTCCACGCCGCGGTCAGCCGGTCGATCCGCTGCAGCACCGCCGTCTCGGCACCGCCCGCCCACGCGGTGTCGTCCCAGGCGTCCTGCTGGTCCATCACCCGGGTCAGCCACAGCGTGAGGCAGTCCACCAGCAGCGGCTCCCCGGGGCGGGCCAGCAGGTCCTCCAGAGCCAGGGTCTCGACCGTGGACCAGTGGGCCGGGCGATCGGCGCGGTGGCGGCGTACCCGTTCGGCCCACTCGGGGTCGGCGTGCCCCTGCGCCCCGGCGGGGTCGGGCGGGTAGCCGGTGGCGACGTAGGTCACCGCCGGCTCCGCAGTGAGCAGGCGCTGCGCCTCACGGGACTTGCCGGACCGGGCGCCGCCGAGCACCAGCGTGCGGGTGGGCGGATCGGCCGGTGGGACGGGCGCCCCGAGCTGCACCGTGGTCCCGTCCGGCACGGTGCGGGCACGCCAGGCCGCAAGCCGCCGGTCCAGCTCCGGAGTGGGCGGGTTGTGGTGGGACAGGTGCACCGCGATCACGTCGGTGCTCGCGACGACCGCTCCCACCTCACTCAGTCTGCGCAGCTGGTCGGGGAACGTGCCCAGGTCCAGGTGCCGGGTGCCGTGGCGCGCGTGGTCACCGAAGGTCTCCTCCAGCAGCACCAGGTCGTACGCCGCTCCGGCTGCGGCGGCGACCGTCGGGTCCGGCAGCGGGCCGGTGTCGGTGGCGTACAGCAACCGGGATCCGGAGTCGCCCACGTCGTAGAGCACCGCCTCCCGCTCGTGGTCGGCGGCGAGCACCCGCACGTCGTAGCCGTCGACCTGCAGTCGGTCACCCGGCGAGACCGCGGTGAAGTCGACCCGGCCGGCCGGGTCCACCCAGGCCCGGGCCTGCTCGACGACCGAGGCCGGCCCCACCACGTGCAGCGGCGCGTCCTGCGCCCAGGAGCGGTAGAGCAGGAAGGCCGGCGCGCAGTGGTCGGGGTGGTCGTGGGTGATCAGCACGGTGCGGACTCCGGCGAGGTCGACCCCGAGCCTCGCCGCGGCGCGGACCGTCTCCGGTCCGGCGTCGAGCAGCAGCCGCCCGTCGACGAGGGCGGAGGTCTGGCCGCGCACCCGGCCGTCGCGCTGCTCGCTGCGACACGAGGCGCAGCCGCAGAACGGGTTGGGCCACCCGTCGGCCGACCCGGTGCCGAGCAGGACCACCTGCCTCACCGCTCGAACACCACCGGTACGTCGAACGCCGCGCGCCGGGCTGCCCGTCGCAGCGCGCGCAGCAGCGGGGCACCGGCCAGGGCCAGCACCAGGAGGTTGAGCACGCCGCGGCCGAGGTCCCACACCAGCGAGGTGGCCAGGTAGAACAGGCCGTAGCGGGCGAGGTTGGCGCCGAGCGGGTCGCCGGCCACGTAGCTGGTCTCGGGGCCGAAGGCGGCGAACGGCCAGAACCACAGGTTCATCACCGCGCCGAACAGGAGCCCGGCGACCGCGGCGTACCCGGCCAGCCAGCCCACCTCGACCCGCCCGCGTGCGCGGGGCAGGCAGCCCGCGCCGAACCCGACCCACCCGGCGGCGACCATCTGGAAGGGCAACCACGGGCCTACCCCGCCGGTGACCAGCGCGCCGACGAAGACGGTCAGCGCGCCGAGCACGAAACCGAAGCCGCGGCCGAAGACCCGCCCGCCGAGGATGACGATGGCGAAGCTCGGCTCGAGCCCGGCGGTGCCCGGGCCCAGCGCACGCAGGGCGCCGCCGGTGGCGGTGAGCATGCCCAGCATGGCGACGGCCTTGGCGTCCATCCGGCCCGAGGTGAGCTCGGCCAGCACGACCGCGGCGAGCAGGGGCAGCACCGCGATGAACAGCAGCGGCGCGTCGGTGCTGTGCGAGGAGTCCAGGGCGTGTCCGGGCGTGATCAGGAACGGCCAGCCGAAGCCGGCCAGCCCGACGGCGGAGACCAGCGCGAGCGCCACAGCGGTGCGTGCGGGCAGCGGGACCAGGGTCATGGCTGACCTCCCAGGGCGTTCGCCACGGCGGCCGGAGTCAGCCAGCGTTGCGGAGCCAGCACCTTGGCCACCTGCGGGGCGAAGGCGGGGGAGGAGACCACCACGTCGGCGGTCGGGCCGTCGGAGACCAGCTCGCCGTCGGCGAGCACCAGCACCCGGTCGGCGACCTCGGCGACCAGCTCGACATCGTGGGTGGCCAGCAGCACCGCGTGGCCGGCCTCGACGAGTCCGCGCAGGATCTGGACCAGCCGCTGCTTGGCGGTGTAGTCCAGCCCGCGGGTGGGCTCGTCCAGCAGCACCAGCGGCGGGCGCGCCACCAGAACGACCGCCAGCGCGAGGGTGAGTCGCTGCCCCTCGGACAGGTCGCGGGGGTGCCGGGACTCCTCGACACCGGGGGAGAGCCGGTGGAACAGCGCCAGCGTGGCACCCGCGGGTACGCCGGCGTCCCGGTCGGCCTGGGCGCACTCCGCGGCGACGGTGGACTCGTACAGCAGGTCGCCCGGGACCTGGGGGACCAGGCCGACGTGGTGCAGCAGCTCGCGCGGAGGCAGCCGGTCGGGGGCCCGACCGGTGACGCGGATCTGTCCGGAGGTCGGCTGGTGCAGGCCGACCAGGGACTTGAGCAGGGTCGACTTTCCGGCCCCGTTGCGCCCCATCAGGGCGACCGTCTCGCCTCGGCGCAGGGTGAGCGAGACCCCGCGCAGCACCGGGACGCTCGGGTAGCCGGCCACCACGTCGCGCAGCGCCGCCACCGGCTCGGCGGCGAGGGCGGGTGCCCCGGCGGCCGCGGGGGGTGCCCCGGCGGCCG
>DASSVD010000253.1:0-22273 GCA_035706365.1 Nocardioidaceae bacterium | reverse complement strand
GCCTGCTCGCCGTACGCGTCGACCAGCTGGTCGAAGGTGACGTTGCGGGCGCCGGGGTCGTTCACGTCCGGCGAGATCGAGGCGGTGCGGTTGGTCGGGCCGAGCGCGCCGAGGACGAACCGGGGACGGTCGGGGGTGCGCTCGGTCATCGCGTCGCACTCGAGCCGGGCCAGCCGTGCCGACTCGCGGTTCATCTCGTAGGCCAGCTCTCCCATGTCGTAGTCGGCCTGGGAGATCACCTGGGCGCTGAAGGTGTTCGTCTCGACCAGGTCCGCGCCCGCCTCGAGGTAGTCGCGATGGATCCCCCGGATCAGGTCCGGCTGGGTGAGGCTGAGCAGGTCGCTGTTGCCGCGCACCTCGGTGTGCCAGTCGGCGAACCGCGCCCCCCGGTAGTCGGCCTCCTCGAGCGCGTGCTGCTGGATCGCCGTGCCCATCGCACCGTCCATCACCAGCACCCGCTCGGCCATCAGCGCAGACAGCGCCTCGGTGGCGTCGGGACGGACGGACGGGGAGTCGGGCACGGAGTTCCTCACGGTCGGGACGGACAGGGCTCGTTCCAGACTAGGTCGCGCCTGGGGGCGGGCCCGCGACATTCCGCATCATGGTCGTGACGGTCCTGCCGACCGCCGGCAGCGTTGCGTCTAGGCTGGCGGGGTGATCGAGATCGAGGAAGTGCCGGAGCTGGTCTCACCGATCCTCATCGCCGCGTTCGAGGGCTGGAACGACGCCGCCGACGCCGCGTCGTCGGTGGTCGACCACCTGATCAAGGTGTGGGACGCGACCGTGGTGGCCGCGATCGACCCCGAGGACTTCTACGACTTCCAGATGAACCGCCCCGTGGTCGGGATCAACGACGCCGGGATGCGCCGGATCACCTGGCCCTCGACCCAGCTCTCGGTTGCCCGCCCCCCGGGCAGCGACCGGGACGTGGTGCTCCTGCGCGGTATCGAGCCGAACATGCGCTGGCGGCAGTTCTGCGCCGAGCTGTTGGCCGGGGCGGAGGAGCTGGGCACCGAGATGGTGGTCACTCTGGGTGCGCTCCTCGCCGACACACCCCACACGCGGCCCATCCCGGTCAGCGGGACCACCACCGAGCCCGAGCTCGCAGACCGGCTCAAGCTCGAGCAGTCCAACTACGAGGGCCCCACCGGCATCGTCGGGGTGTTCCAGGACGCGTGCGTGCAGCGCGACATGCCGTCGGTGTCGTTCTGGGCCGCGGTGCCCCACTACGTGGCGCAGCCGCCGTGCCCCAAGGCGACGATGGCTCTGGTCGGGCAGCTCGAGGACCTGCTCGGCGTGAGCATCCCGCTGGGCGACCTGCCCGAGGAGGCCAAGGCCTGGGAGCGTGGGGTGGACGAGCTGGCCGAGGAGGACGAGGAGGTCGGCGACTACGTCCGCGCCCTGGAGGAGACCCGCGACACCGCGGACCTTCCCGAAGCCAGCGGCGAGGCGATCGCCCGGGAGTTCGAGCGCTACCTCAAGCGTCGCGAGTCAGGCGAGGGCTGAGCCCGGCCCAGCTCAGAGCCGGACGCCGAGCCGCGCGTCGACCAGGTCCCGCACCGCGACGGCCGCTTCGCCGTCACCCACCGCGGCGACCTCGCCGCCGGCAGCATCGGCCGCCCACGCGTCGATCGCGGCGAGCGCCCCCGGGGTGTCCAGGTCGTCGGCGAGCCGGTCGCGGACCCGATGCACCAGCGGTCCCACCTGCTCGGCGGTGGCGTGGTCCAGCGCGGCCGTCCAACGACCGATCCGCTCGCGCGCCTGGACGAGGTCGCGGTCCGTCCACTCCCAGTCGCTGCGGTAGTGGTGCGTGAGCAGCGCCAGCCGCAGCGCCCGCGGATCGGTGCCTTCCTCCCGCAGACTGGATACGAAGACCAGGTTGCCCCGGGACTTCGACATCTTCTCGCCGTCGTAGCCGACCATGCCCGCGTGCACGTAGGCGCGGGCGAACGTGAGGTCGTCGTACGCCGCCTGCGCATGGCCGGCGCTCATCTCGTGGTGCGGGAAGGCGAGGTCGCTGCCGCCGCCCTGGACGTCGAAGGCCGCCCCGAGGTAGCGCAGCGCGATCGAGGAGCACTCCACGTGCCAACCAGGCCGGCCGCGGCCCAGCGCCGTGTCCCACGCGGGCTCCCCGGGACGCTCGGCCTGCCACAGCAGACAGTCCAGCGGATGCTTCTTGCCGGGACGGTCCGGGTCACCCCCGCGCTCGGGGAAGACCGCCAGCATCTCCTCCTCCGACAGCCGGGACACCGCCCCGAAGCGGGGGTCGGAGTGCACCGAGAAGTACAGGTCACCGTCGACCTCGTAGACGTGTCCGCGCTGCTGCAGTCGCGTGATCAGCTCGACGTCGAGCGGGATGGACTCGACCGCCCCGATGTACTCGTCGGGCGGGAGCACCCGCAGCGCGGCCATGTCCTCACGGAACAGCTGGGTCTCCCGCGCCGCGAGGTCCGCCCAGGCCTCCCCCGTGGCGGTCGCGCGCTCCAGCAGCGGGTCGTCCACGTCGGTGACGTTCTGCACGTAGCGCACCGGGTACCCGGCGTCGAGCCAGCCGCGGTGGAGGATGTCGAAGGCGACGTAGGTGTTCGCGTGGCCGATGTGGGTGGCGTCGTACGGCGTGATTCCGCAGACGTAGAGCCGGGCCGTACCGTCGGGTCGGGTGGTCTGCACCGTCCGGGCGGCGCTGTCGTGCACGCGCACGTCGGGGGCCAGGCCGAAGGCCTCGAGCCGGGGGACGTCGGGTCGTGGCCAGGCAAGCATGTTGAAAGCCTAACCAACCGGGATCAGAACGCCGGCCACGGGATCGCGGGCCAGGACCCGCTGGGCAGCGGCATCCGCCGCGTGACCAGCAGACGCTCGCAGCGGGCGGCGAGCGCCTGCACCTCGGCTGCGTCCAGCAGCGATTCCAGCCGGGCGAGCAGCCGGCTGCCACCGGTCCGCAGGTCCGCCAGCAGTGCCTCCACGGCGCTCGCGTCCTCGCGGTCGAGGGGCTGCTCGGCCCACCCCCACAGCACCGTGCGCAGCTTGTCCTCCTCGTGGAAGGTGACGCCGTGGTCCACGCCGTACCGGTGCCCGTCCGGCATCGCCAGCACGTGGCCGCCCTTGCGGTCGGCGTTGTTGACCACGATGTCGAAGACCGCCATCCGGCGCAGCGGCACGGAGTCCTCGTGCACCAGCGAGACCGGCCGGTCGCGGTGGTCGACGGCGTCGAGCACGTGCAGGTAGCCGCGCGGCACCTTCCCGGCCTGGACCAGGTCCACGGGGTCCTGGTCCGCGTCGGGCTCGCGCCACAGCTGCACCATGCCGGGGCCGAGCGGCCCCTCGCGCAGCACAGTGGGCGGGACCACGTCCCAGCCGAGCGCCTCGGAGACGACGTACGCCGCGACCTCGCGGGCGGCGAGGCTGCCGTCCGGGAAGTCCCACAGCGGGCGCTCCCCCGACACCGGCTTGTAGACACAGCGCAGCGAGGCCCCCTCCCCGACCACGTCCCCGGTGAACGTCAGGTTCGAGGCCGGGAGCAGCCGGCCGGAGAGCTCGAGGGTGCCGCGGGTCAGCGTTGCGTGGTCGGTCGTCGCCATGGGCTCAACCGGCAGAGCGCCTGAACCCGTTCGCGCGCGGGCAGAGGTGGCCGTCGGGATCCACCGGGCCGCCGCAGAACGGGCATGGCTGCCGCCCCGCCGCCACGACCGACTGCGCCCGCTTGCTGAACGCGCGCGCCAGGCCTGCGGGAAGCCGGACGAGAAGGATCTCCTCGGGCTCCGGCTCGTCGATCTCCTCCTCGGGCTGGTCGGGGGCGGCGACGGCCTCCTCGGTGAACGGGAAGACCTCCACGACGATGCGCTCGTCGTCGGCGTCCCACGACAGCGTCATGGTGCCGGCCCGGAACTCCTCGACGATCGGCTGCTCGAGGGGTGCGCTGTCCTCCAGATCCACCGGCGCGACGGCGGGGACGGTGCTGTCACCGTCGCCGGCTCGCAGCACCTCGTCGAGCAGCTCCTCGATCCGCTCGGCGAGCACCAGGACCTGCTGCTTCTCCAGCGCGACGGAGGTCACCCGGGCGCCGCTGCGGGCCTGCAGGAAGAAGGTCCGCTGCCCGGGCGGGCCGACGGTGCCGGCGACGAAGCGCTCGGGCGGGTCGAAGCTGTGCACGACAGGTGGCATGGGTCCGAGCCTATGTGTGGTCCGGACCCGGTGCGAGTCGGGGCGCCGACGACGGGCCGGCCCCTCCGCCGACCACGGCGTCGCCGGAAGCGCTCCCACCGCGTCGCCTGCCCCCGCGCCGTTTCGGGGGGCGCAGCGTCGACAGGTCGCCCGCCGTGGAGTTCTGGGTCAGCACGAAGGGGCGGCTGGCGGTGTAGCGCACCGCCGACAGCGAGCCGGGGTCGACCACGATGCGCTGGAACAGGTCGAGGTGCAGTCCGAGGGCGTCGGCGAGCAGGGCCTTGATCACGTCGCCGTGGCTGACGGCCATCCACACCGCGTCCGGGCCGTGCTCCTGCTCGACCCGTGCGTCCCACGACCGCAGCGAGCCGACCGCGCGCGCCGTCATCTGCGCCATCGACTCGCCGTCGGGGAAGCAGACGCCGGCAGGATGGTCCTGCACCGTGCGCCAGAGCTTCTCCTTGGCCAGCTCCTTGATCGGCCGACCGGTCCAGCTGCCGTAGTCGCACTCCAGGAGCCCCCGCTCGCTCTGCACGCGCACCGGCGACGGCTGCGCCCGAGCGATCTCCCGGGCCGTCTCCCGGCACCGTTCCAGGGGGCTGGACACCACCGCCGCGAGCGGGAGGCCCTGCACCCGCTCGGCCGCTGCCCGGGCCTGCGCCACGCCGAGCTCGTCGAGGTGGACCCCCTTGGTGCGTCCGGCCAGCACTCCCTCGGTGTTCGCGGTGGACCGGCCGTGCCGGGCGAGGATGACGGTTGCCATGGTTCGCAGCGTAGTGGCCGTAACCTGAGCGGATGATCGTTGACAGCGCGGTGTACCGCGACGGGGTGCGCGTCCCGGTGGCCTGCGACAAGGACGACCTGGCGACCCTGCGCGCTGCCGCCGACGCGGACCAGGACTTCGTCTGGGTGGGGATGCACGAGCCGACCGCCGACGAGCTCGACGAGGTCGCCGGGCAGTTCGGGCTGCACCCGCTGGCGGTGGAGGATGCCCTGCACGCCCACCAGCGACCCAAGCTCGAGCGGTACGACGACGGGATCTTCCTGGTCCTCAAGACGCTGTGGTACGTCGACGAGCTCGACGCCGTGGAGACGGGCGAGATCGCGATCTTCGTGGGCCCCGGGTATGTGATCAGCGTGCGGCACGGCGAGGGCACCGAGCTGCACAGCGCCCGGCTCGGCCTGGAGCAGAAGGCGCAGGTGCTGGGACACGGTCCGTCTGCGGTGGTCTACGCGGTGTGCGACCGGGTGGTGGACAGCTACGAGGAGGTGGCGGCTTCGCTCGAGGTGGACGTCGACGAGGTGGAGGCCTCGGTCTTCTCCCCCGGCCGCACCGACGACTCACCGCGGATCTACATCCTCAAGCGAGAGCTGGCCGAGATGCGGCGCGCGGTCAATCCCCTGCGCCAGCCGATGAACGCCTTCGCCTCCGGGTCGGTCCCGGGGGTGGCTGCGGAGGCTGCGCCGTTCTTCCGCGACGTGGCCGACCACCTGATCCGGGTGGCCGAGCAGATCGACGGCCTGGACGCGCTGCTGTCCACCGCCTTCGACGCCGCGCTCGCGCGCATCTCGGTGCAGCAGAACGAGGACATGCGCAAGCTCTCCGCCTGGGTCGCGATCGCGGCGGTCGGCACCCTGGTCGCGGGCATCTACGGGATGAACTTCAGCTACATGCCGGAGCTGGGCTGGCACTACGGGTACTTCGGTGCGCTGGCCGCCATGGTGCTGCTCTCGTTGCTGCTCTACCGGCTGTTCAAGAAGTCCGGCTGGCTCTAGCCCTCGGGGATCACGGGTCGTCGTCCTCCGGCTCAGGTGGCCGTCATCACGCCGGTGGCGAGCAGTCCGGCCAGGACCAGGCCCAGGACCACCCGGTAGGGAACGAACGCGGTGATGCTGTGGTGTGCCACGAACTTCAGCAGCCAGGCCACCGCGGCGTAGGCGACGACGAAGGAGACCGCGGTCCCGACCAGCGCCGGCCCGATCCCGATGTCCCCGGCCAGGGCGTCCTTGAGCTCGTAGAGGCCCGCCGCCACCAGGGCGGGGATCGACAGGAAGAACGACAGCCGCGTGGCGGTGACCCGGTCGATCCCGCGCAGCAGGCCGGCGGAGATGGTGGCGCCGGACCGGGAGACGCCGGGGACGAGGGCCACGCACTGCACGAGACCGACCACGACCACGTCGCGCAGGGTCAGCTGCCGCTCGCCGCGGTTCTGCCGACCCTGTCGTTCGGCGACGACCATCACCACGCTCCACAGCACGAGGCCGGCGGCCACCCACCACAGTGACCGCAGCGGGCCGGTGATCAGGTCCTTGCCCAGCAGCCCGACGATCCCGATCGGGATGGAGCCGGCGATGATGAACCAGCCGAACCGGTGGTCGAAGTGCCCGCGGTACTCCGGCTTGACCAGTCCCAGGGCCCAGGCGCGGGCGATGCGCCAGATGTCGCTCCAGAAGTAGACCAGCACCGCGGCGATCGCCCCGATCTGGATCACCGCGGTGTAGGCGGTCACCGACGGGTCGTCGACCGGCATGCCGAGCAGCTTCTCGGTGATGGTCAGGTGGCCGGTGCTGGAGACCGGGAGGAACTCGGTGAGGCCCTCGACGATGCCGAGGATCACCGCCTCGAAGTAGTTCATGACCCTCGCGTGCTTTCCTCGGGTGGCTGGTCCGGGCCGCCTGGTCGTGGCGCCGGGCCAAGAGTACGGCGAGCCGCGGTCCGGTCGCCGCACCGGGCTCGATAGGTTTCCTTCATGCAGCAACGGTTCCTGGGCCGCACAGGTCTGAAGGTCTCCCGTCTGGGGTTGGGCACGCTCACCTGGGGTCGGGACACCGACGAGCACGAGGCACGGGACCAGATGGTGGCGTTCGTCGAGGCCGGCGGGACCCTGGTGGACACGGCGGCCGGGTACGGCGACGGGGCGTCCGAGGAGCTGGTCGGCTCGCTGATCGGCGACGTGGTGAGCCGCGACGAGCTGGTCATCGCCACCAAGGCCGGCATCAGCCGGGCCCGCGGGCGTCGCGAGACCGACGCCTCGCGCGGCTTCCTGATCCGCACCCTCGACGCGTCCCTGCGCCGGCTGGGTGTGGACCACGTCGACCTGTGGCAGGTGCACACGTGGGTCGACGACACCCCACTCGAGGAGACGCTGGGGGCGGTCGACTACGCGGTCAGCACCGGCCGCGCGGCGTACGCCGGGATCTCGAACTACACCGGCTGGCAGACCGCCCAGGCCGCCACGTGGCAGGCGGCGGTGCCCGGCCGGGCCCGCCTGGCCTCCACGCAGGTGGAGTACTCCCTGCTGAACCGTTCGGTCGAGACCGAGGTGCTGCCTGCCGCCCAGGCCCTCGGGCTGGGCGTGCTGCCCTGGTCCCCGCTGGGACGCGGCGTGCTCACCGGCAAGTACCGCACCGGCACGCCGGCCGACTCCCGCGCCGCCTCACCGCACTTCGCCAACTTCGTGAACAGCTACCTCACGCCGCGCAACGCGAGGATCGTCGAGGCGGTCGCGCGCGCAGCCGACGGTCTGGGGTGGGCGCCGCTGGAGGTGGCGCTGACCTGGGTCCGCGACCGGCCCGGCGTGGTCGCGCCGATCGTGGGCGCCCGGACCGCCGCCCAGCTGCGCGGGTCGCTGCCGGTCGAGGAGTGCGAGCTGCCCGCCGAGATCATCGCCGCCCTGGACGACGTCTCCGGCGGCTGCTCGGACGACCCGCCCGTGACGGACGTGCACGGCTCCTGAGCGACCCGCGGTCTCGCTGCGCGCAAAGTGCGGTGTCCTGCTTGGCCGGCGTGCCACCATGTCGGCATGTCTCGACCCCCGATCGCCACCAGCCCCCGCAGACGGGCGCTCGGTCCCGGCGTTGAGTACGAGTTCGAGCGCATCACCCTCTCCCGGGAGTTCTCCCGGAACGTGGTGACCCGGATCCTGGTCGAGCGCGCCGAGCGGGGCGGATGGGAGCTGGACCGGGTGCGGCTGTCGGCCGACGGCACCCGCAAGGTGGTGCTGCGCCGCAAGATCATCCGGCAGCGGCCGACGTACCTCGCCTTCTGACCTCGCCGCCGGGGCCGGGCGCCTCAGGCCCTGTCGAGGAAGCGGTCGAAGACCCGGGCACCGAACTCGAGCGCGTCGACCGGAACTCGCTCGTCGACGCCGTGGAACAGGGCGGTGAAGTCAAGGTCCGCGGGCAGGCGCAGCGGCGCGAATCCGAATGAACGGATGCCCAGCTTCTTCCAGTGCTTGGCGTCGGTGCCGCCCGACATCAGGTACGGCGCGACCAGCGCCCCCTCGTCCTCCTCGAGGATGGAGGAGGTGATCGCGTCGACCAGCGGCCCGTCGAAGGTGGTCTCCAGGCCGGCCTGCTTGCTGACGTAGTCCACCGAGATGTTCTCGCCGAGCAGGTCGGCCAGGGTGGTGAAGAACTCGTCCTCGTAGCCCGGCAGGAACCGTCCGTCGACGTGCGCGGTGGCTTCGCCGGGGACCACGTTCACCTTGTAGCCGGCCGACAGCATGGTCGGGTTGGTGGTGTGCTTGATCACCGCTCCGAGCATCCGCGCCGCGGAGCCGAACTCCTCGACCAGGTCCTCGGCGTTCTCCGGGGTGGCCTCGGTGCCGGCCAGCTCGCCGACCGCGACCAGCAGCACCTGCATCGACGGGGTGAGCCGCACCGGCCACCGGTGCTGTCCGAGCCGGGCCACCGCGGCGGTCAGCTCGGTGACGGCATTGTCCGGGTGGCGCATCGAGCCGTGCCCCGCGTTGCCGCGCGCGGTCAGCCGCATCCAGGCCATCCCCTTCTCGGCGGCCTCGATCAGGTAGAGACGCCGGCCGCGCACGGTCGTGCTGAAGCCGCCGACCTCGCCGATCGCCTCGGTGCAGTCCGCGAGCAGGTCGCGATGCTGCTCGACCAGGAACTGCGCTCCCTTGTGGCCGCCGGCCTCCTCGTCGGCGGTGAAGCAGAGCACCATCGGCCGGGTCGGCAGCACGCCGGCGCGGGTGCGCGCTCGCACGACGGAGAGCAGCATCGCGTCGAAGTCCTTCATGTCGACCGCTCCGCGGCCCCAGACGTAGCCGTCCCGGATCTCGCCGGAGAACGGGTCCACCTGCCAGTCGGCGGCGTCGGCCGGCACCACGTCGAGGTGGCCGTGCAGCAGCAGCGGCTCGCCCTCTCCCTCGCCCCAGCGCGCCACCACGCTGGCCCGGCCCGGCTCCGACTCGAGGATCTCGCTGTCGATGCCCACCTCGCCCAGCAGGGCGGCGACGTGCTCGGCGGCCTTGCGCTCGCCGGGCCCGGAGCCGTCCCCGAAGTTGGTGGTGTCCATCCGGATCAGGTCGCGGCAGATCTCGACGACCTCGGCCGCCGGGTCGTACTCGGCACGGGGCTGGGAGGAAGTGGTCATGGCCACATCCTGACAGGCCGGCGAAGGCCGGACCGATGCCGGGCCGGGGCCGGTTCTTTGCTACAGTTACCGCCGCGCTCACCGCGGTGCTGCGCCAGGAAAGTCATCTCGTCCGGGTGGCGGAATAGGTAGACGCGCTAGCTTGAGGTGCTAGTGCCCGTATTAGGGCGTGGGGGTTCAAGTCCCCCCTCGGACACCACAGCTCCACGACCCGCAGGCCGACGGCCTGCGGGTCTTTCTTCTTGTCCGCCGACCCGTCGTGAATGTTCTGCGGATATCCCGCGACGCGTCCTGCCGGGCAGCCCCGCCCCCGTCGACGGCTCCGCCTCGACGGGCCGGCGAGCGGTGACGATCAGCTCCGCGGTCTGCCCGGGCACGACCGGCCCGCCGTCCCACGTGCCGTGCACGCTGACCGGCTCGAGACCCGCCTCGCGCAGGGAGGCGTCGAGTGCCGCCGCGTCGCGAAAGGCGAGCGTCTCCGAGGACCGCGTCGTCTCACCGCTCGCAACGTCTCGGGTGACCGTGTCGAAGGTGACCAGCGGAAGCGCCACCTCGGTCGTCTCATGCCAGAACTCGAAGGTGCCTTCGGTGGTCCGGACCGTGCGCAGCGTCCGCGTGCGGGTCCAGTCGCACCAGCCGGCCGCGGCCGGGTCGCGCACCTCGAAGGCCAGATGACCGCCCGGCTCGAGTGCGGTACGCACGTGCCGCAGCGCGCACAGCCAGTCATCGCCGGTGCGGAAGACCTGCGCGACATGCCCGGACATGGTCACCAGGTCCGCCCAGTCGACCGGCAACGCGTCCGCGTAGCCGTGGATCCAGCTGACCCCCTCGGTGCCTGGGCGAGCGCGGGCCGTCGCGAGCATGTCTGCATCGGGATCGATGCCGACAACCTCGCACCCCGCGGCGGTCAGCAGGGTGGCCAGTACGCCCGTGCCGCAGCCCAGGTCCGCGACCCGCCGGGCACCGAGCCGCCGTGCGAGCGCCGCGTAGTAGCGGTAATCGTGATCGGCGGGGTTGAGCGCGTCGTACGCCGCAGCGAACCGGAAGGTCACGGTCGAGGACCCTACGCTCTCCTCCAGCGAGCAGGCGCCGATCGTGGCATCATCGGCAGGCACCCGACCAGCCGGTCGGCACACCCTCGCGCTGCACGGAGCGACCATGACCGATGCCGAGACGATGAGCACAGCCCAGGTCGACGAGGCGGGCCTCACCGACTGGCGGAAGATCCTGGGTCGACTCAAGGCGCGCTTCCACACCGGCGACTTCGCCACGGGCCTCGACCTGGTGAACCGCATCGGCGCCGCAGCGGAGGCGGCGAACCATCATCCGGACCTCGCGCTGTCCTACACCGACGTCATCGTGACCCTCGTCAGTCACGACGTCGGTGGCATCACCCGCCGCGACGTAGACCTGGCGCGGGTGATCAGCGACCAGGCGCGCGAGCTCGGCGTCCGGTCCGACCCGTCCGGCCTGACCCAGCTCGAGCTCGGACTGGACACCGCTCAGGGCCAGCGGCTGGCGCCGTTCTACGCAGCGCTGCTCGGCGGCACCGTGGACCATGGCGAGCCGGTCGACCCGACCGGTCAGGTCCCCACCGTGTGGTGGCAGGAGCCCGACGGCGACGACGAGTGGTCCCTGCCGCGGCAACCGTTCGAGCAGCGGTGGCACTTCGACGTCTGGGTCGCGCACGACGAGGCACCCCGCCGGCTGCAGGCGGTCCTGGACGCCGGCGGTCGGCTGGTCAGTGACAAGGCGGCCCCGGCGTACTGGGTGGTGGAGGACTCCGACGGCAACCGGTCGTGCATCTGCACCCCCTCGGGGCGTTGACCCGCCCATCCGCCCGACCGCGCGGGACCATCGTCACTACCTGAGCCGCGGGCGCCTTCCTAGCGTGAACGTGTCCGGCCGACCATCGACCGGCCGCACGACCACGGGAGGTCGGAGATGACCGAGAAGCCCGAGACCCGCACGGGAATCCCGCAGCAGGCCAGCCCGCAGGCAGGGAGCACCAGCACGGGCGCCGCAGCCGGCGCGGCGGCGCGTCCGGAGACGCCGCCCTACGCCGGTCCGAGCCACGCCGAACGACCGATGACGCCCCGCAGCGGCTGGGTCGGCTGGATCATCTTCGGCGCCATGATGATGGTGCTCGCCGGCACCTTCCACGTGATCAGCGGTCTGACCGCCCTCTTCAACAGCAGCTACTACCTCGTCGGCAGCGACAACCTCCTGGTCAGCGTCAACTTCACCACCTGGGGCTGGACGCACCTGATCCTCGGCATCGTCGCCGTCGCCGCCGGGATCGGGCTGTTCTCCGGGCGGATGTGGGCGAGGGTGGCCGGCATCGCGGTGGCGATGGTCAGCGCGCTGGTGAACCTCGCGTTCCTGTCGGCCTACCCGGTGTGGTCGCTGACCGTGATCGCGCTCGACATCCTCGTGGTGTACGCGATCTCGGTGCACGGCGCGGAGCTGCAGGAGTGACCTCACCGAACGGTTGAGGCCCGGGTGAGGCCGACCGAGGGCCGTCGGGAGGGATCGAGGCGGTCGGTGGCGGTGGGTGCCTTGGGTGGACGACGGAGGAGCAGATGACCGGCTACCGTCTCGCTTGGACGTGGGTCGCGGTGCTGGCGGCCACCGTGGGGGGCTGCCTCGCCCTCATCGCCTGGCCGGTGCTGGCGGCGCTGAGCCTCATGCTCGCGGCCGGAAGCGTCGTCCTGGGCACGACCGCGGCCCTGGCCGACCAGAGCACGCCCGGCTGGTGGCGACGGCCGATGCGCCTGGCGGTCCTGGGTGCGTTCACCGTCCTCGCGGCCGGTGGCCTGGCGGACACACTCGGGGTCGCTGGACTGGCACTGGCCGTCATGGTGCTCGCGACGGCTCCTCCGGTCGTCGAGGCGGTACGACGCCGACTGCTTCAGGCGACGACGCCCGGCCGGGACGACACCGACCCTGTCGAGCCCGTGGGAGCGGTCGGCCCCAGGCAGACCGGCAACCACCGCGGGCACCGGACGGTCGATCCCGAGGACCCGCCGGTGAACGCCCCTGCGCTCACCGAGCTGGACGACGCGGGCCTGTGCCTGGCCTGGCGTCGCAGCTTCGTCGCCCTGCAGCGGGCCGCGACCCCTTCCTGCCGGGCCGACATCGTGGTGCTGCGGGTCCGGCTGCTCGACGAGATGGAACGGCGCAATCCCTCCGGCTTCGCCCTGTGGCTGGCCTCGGGTGCCCGCGCCGCCAGCGACCCCACCCGCTACATCAGCGCCACACCGGAGCAGCCGCTCTGACGAGCCCCGCAGCTGGGCCGCCGCGACGCACCATGGCCGCGCCGTCGCCTGCGGCTACGCTGACCCGGTGGCCGAACCCTCCGACCCGGCAGCGGTGCTGCGCATCGCGTTCGTGCCCGGCGTCACCCCCGGCAAGTGGCTGCGCACCTGGGAGCACCGGTACCCCGACCAGCCGCTCGAGGCCCGGCTGGTCGAGGAGGCCACACAGCGCCAGGTGCTCGACGACGGCACCGCGGACATGTGCTTCGTCCGACTCCCGCTCGACCCGGAGGACTTGCACCTGATTCCGCTCTACGACGAGCTCGCCGTGGCGGTGGTCGGCGCGGAGCATCCGGCCGCGGCCTACGACGAGCTGACCCTGGCCGACCTGGCCGACGACCACCGCGTGGACGACCCCGCGCTCAGCGCGCGCCAGCGGGTCGCCACGGTCGCGGCCGGCACCGGCCACGCGGTGATGCCGATGTCGGTGGCCCGGCTGCACCACCGGCGCGACGTGCGCCACGTGCGGCTGACCGACGTGCCCCCCACCACGGTCGGTCTGGCGTGGCCGGTCGAGGGCGGCGGGCCGCTGGTGGAGACCTTCATCGGCATCGTGCGTGGACGCACCGAGCGCAGCACGCGCGGTGCGGTCACTGCAGATGCTGCTCGAGCCACTCCCCCAGCGCGCGGGCGCTCGCGTCGACCTGCGCCGGCCAGTCGAGGGCGCTCTCGTCGGCGTGGTCGGAGACGTGCTTGACCAGGCGCAGCGGCACCCCGAAACGCCGGCACGCGTAGGCCACGGCGTACCCCTCCATGTCCACGAGGTGCGCGTCTTGAGCGAGCCGGTCGCGCACCACCGGGTCGGTGACGAACAGGTCGCCCGAGGCCAGCACCGACCCGTCCCCCTCGCCGACCTCGAGCCGCTCCTGCGGGTCGTAGCCGAGGTCGCGGATCGCCTCGGCGTTGATGTCGTGGTTGAGCACCGTGCCTGGAAGGCGCAGCCCGTGCAGCCCCGGCCGCAGCGCACCCGCGGTACCCGCGTTCACCACGGTCAGGCCGGTCCGGTCCGCCCCGGCCAGGGCGGCGGCGGTGGCCACCGCCGCCGCGGTCTTGCCCAGCCCGGTCAGGACCACCGGAAGCCGCTTCGGAACGTACGCCGCCTCGGCGCGGGTCGCACACACCACCAGGTAGGACATCGGCGCCATCCTAGGACCGCAGGCGAGCGCCTTGCCCACCGGTGACACGATGGCCTCGTGGGGCCGGTGACCGGGCGCGCCGCGAGGCACGCCCGAGCAGGGGCCCGCGCGTTTGACCGGCACCCGCCCGGGTATCGGCAGCGCAGGCACGCCACGCGTGCACCGAACGCGAAGGAGGAGTGGTATGAGCACCAGCCCGCAGGAGCCGCTGCGCGACGAGGAGATCAACACGGTGGGCGGTGACGCGGACGCACCGATGGCCGCTCCCGGCACGGACGCCGACGGCACCGACGCCGACGGCACCGACGGTGACGCCACCGACGTGACCGACGGCGACGCTCACGACGCGGATGGCACCGACGCGGACGGCACCGACGGTGACGCCACCGATGTCACGGACGGCGACGCCCACGACGCCGACGGCACCGACGCCTGACCTTGTCCGCACTCGATCTGCTCAGCGGTGACGCCCGGGCCTTCCTCGAGAAGGCCTGGGCGTCCCACGTGCACCTGCACCACACCGCCCCCCAGCGGCTCACCGGACTGCTGTCCATCGGCGACGTCGACCACCTGCTGACCAGCACCGCGCTGCGCACGCCCGCGCTCCGCGTCGCCCAGGACGGTTCCGTGATCGACCCGTCCCGGTTCACCCGGCAGGCCAGCATGGCCGGCAAGCCGGTCACCGGGCTGGTCGACGGGCGCAAGGTGCTCGACCTGTTCGACCAGGGCGCGTCCCTGGTGCTGCAGGGGCTGCACCGTTACTGGCCACCGCTGACGGAGCTGGTGCGCGACCTCGAGCTGGCGCTGGGCCACCCGTGCCAGGCCAACGCCTACCTCACGCCGCCCGGCTCGCAGGGGTTCGCGGTGCACAGCGACTCCCACGACGTCTTCGTGTTCCAGACCTATGGCACCAAGCTGTGGGAGGTGCACGCCGACCCGCTCCGCGAGGTGCTGATGGAGCCCGGGGTGAGCATGTACCTGCCGACCGGCACCCCGCACGCGGCCCGCGCCCAGGACACCGCCTCGCTGCACGTGACGGTGGGCATCAACCAGGCGACGTGGCGCGGCGAGCTGACCCGCATCGTGCAGGAGCTCCTGGCGGCCCCCGAGTTCGGTGAGCGCCTTCCCACGGGCTACCCCGCCGACCCGGCGCTCCTGACCGACGCGCTCGCCGACCAGCTGCGCCGGTTGAGCAGCACGCTGGCGGACGAGCCCGCCCGCCAGCTCGCGGAGCGGATCGCGGACCGCTTCCTGACCAGTCGCACCGCGGAGCTGCGCGGCGGCCTCACCGACCGTCTCGCGGTCGCCGACCTCACCGACGACACGGTGCTCGAGCGTCGCCCGGGCGCCGCGTGCGTGCTGCGCCCCGGCCCCGAGCGGCTGCGGGTCCTGCTGGGTGACCGGTCGCTGGACATGCCGTCCCGGCTGACCGAGCCGATGCGCGCGGTCGCCGATGCCGCCCGGCTACGCCCGGCGGACCTCGCGACCTGGCTCGACGCGCAGAGCCGCCTGGTGCTGGCACGCCGCCTGGTGCTGGAGGGTCTGCTGCGAGTCGCCGCGTGAGGCCGGGGTTCCGCTGCGCCCGCGCCAGTGCCGACCGTGACGAGCCGATCGCCGGGACCGCCTCCACGGTCCGGGCGTTCCTGTTGGTGGAGGACCCGGGCCCCTGGGGCGTCAACGCACTCGCGGACTGCCGGCTGCCCGACGACGTCTGCGCAGCCGTGGCCGAGCGTGCCGCGGCGGCCGGCGTACGCGTTCTGCTGATCCGCCGCCACGGCCGCTCGGCGCCGCAGACCCCCCGCGTGTTCGCGGCCTACACCGGACGCCAGGGCCCGTGGATCGAGACCGGCACCGTCCCCGACCCGCGGCGGCTGCTGGACCTCGACCTCGCCGCGATCGGCACCGGACGCTCCCCCGGGCTCGAACGGTACGACGGGCCACTGTTCCTGGTCTGCACGCACGGGCGGCACGACGCATGCTGCGCAGAGCTCGGGCGTCCCTCCGCGGCGGCGCTCAGCGCGGTCGAGCCCGAGGCCACCTGGGAGGTCTCCCACATCGGCGGCGACCGGTTCGCCGGCAACATGCTGGTCCTGCCCGAGGGCATCTACTACGGCCGGCTGACTCCGGAGGCCGCGATCCGCACCGCGCAGGAGCACCGCGCCGGCCGGCTGCACCTGCCCTACGTCCGCGGGCGCAGCTCCTCCCCGTTCGCCGTCCAGGCGGCCGAGGCCTACCTGCGCGACGAGCTCGGCGAGGCCGACCTGGCCGCCGTCTCTCCGCTCAGCGCGCAACGCACCGGTGCGCAGACCGCCGTCGTGTTCGAGGTCGCCGACCGGTCCGGGTGGTCCGGCACCGCCGGGCATTGGCAGGTCACCGTGCGCGGGAGCCGCGCCGAGCCGACCCAGCTGACGTGTCGGGCGGCGCATGCCTCGTCCGCGATCGGGCACGATTTGATCGCCATCACACGCGTCTGACCGCGTCTGCGTGTGTCGCGCGGGCTCGGGACGGGTACACGTCGCGCGTGGCTACGCACATGACGACTCAACCAGGCAGTGACGACGAGCTCCGCCAGGGCGACGCGACCGACTCGCACCCGGCGCTGCACACCCCGGACCCCGATCCCGCGCACGAGCGCAAGGGACGGTTGGACAAGGTGGTGTTCGGCGTCACCGCGGTGCTGGCGGTGGCGTTCGTGCTGTGGGGCTTCCTGAACACCTCCAGCCTCGCCTCGGTCTCCAGCAGCTCGCTGGGGTGGACGGTGCACAACACCGGCTGGCTGTTCGTGCTGGTGGCCTCCGCCTTCGTGGTGTTCGTGATCTGGCTCGGGGCCGGCCGGTTCGGCAACATCCCGCTCGGCGGTGACGACGAGGAGCCGGAGTTCAACACGGTGTCCTGGGTGGCGATGATGTTCAGCGCCGGCATGGGTATCGGGCTGATGTTCTACGGCGTCAGCGAGCCGCTGTCCCACTTCATCAGCCCTCCCCCGGGCACCGGGGAGGCGGGCAACCCGCAGGCGGTCCAGACCGCGATGGCCACGACGCTGTTCCACTGGACGCTGCACCCGTGGGCGATCTACGCCGTGGTCGGCATCGCGGTGGCCTACGGCGTCTTCCGCAAGGGCCGGTCCCAGCGGATCAGCGCGACGTTCGTCCCGCTGATCGGTGAGCGGCACTCCCACGGCGCCGCCGGAAAGATCATCGACATCCTGGCGATCTTCGCCACCTTGTTCGGCTCGGCCGCGTCCCTGGGCCTCGGAGCCCTGCAGATCGGCAGCGGCATGGAGATCGTGTCCGGCATCGGTGAGATCGGGAACGACATCCTGGTCATCGTCATCGTGGTGCTGACCATCTGCTTCATCCTCTCCGCGGTCTCCGGCATCGCCAAGGGCATCCAGCTGCTGTCCAACATCAACATGGTGCTGGCCGCGGTCCTCGCGGTGTTCGTGTTCGTCGCCGGCCCGACCGTGTTCATCCTGGACCTGATCCCGACCTCGCTGGGCAGCTACATCTCCGACCTCGCCACCATGTCGGCGCGCACCGAGGCCTCCGGCGGCGACGGGATGGCCGAGTGGCTCTCGAGCTGGACGGTCTTCTACTGGGCCTGGTGGCTGTCCTGGACACCCTTCGTGGGCCTGTTCATCGCCCGCATCTCCCGAGGCCGCACCATCCGCCAGTTCGTCACCGGGGTGCTGCTGGTTCCGAGCCTGGTCAGCGCCGTCTGGTTCGCTATTTTCGGCGGCGCGGCGATCCACATGCAGCAGAACGGCGCGGACCTGGGCGGCAAGGGGTCCGTGGAGGCCCAGCTGTTCGGGATGCTCGGCGAGCTGCCGCTGTCCACGGTGACCAGCGTCCTGGTCATGGTGCTGGTCGCGATCTTCTTCGTCTCCGGCGCCGACGCCGCCTCGATCGTGATGGGCAGCCTGTCCGAGGAGGGCACCATCGAGCCGAGCAAGCCGACGGTGATCTTCTGGGGCGTCGCGACCGGCGGCGTGGCGGCAGTGATGCTGCTCGTCGGCGGCGACGACGCGCTCACCGGGTTGCAGAACATCACCATCGTGGCGGCACTCCCGTTCACCCTGGTGATGATCGGGCTCTCGTTCGCGCTGGTGAAGGACCTGCACCACGATCCGTTGATGGTGCGGCGCCGTTACGCCCGCGAAGCCGTCGAGCAGGCGGTCGTGGCCGGTGTCACCCAGCACGGGGACGACTTCAAGATCTCCGTGGAACCCGACCGCCGGAGCGGCGGCCACGGGGCCGAGGCGGACGGAACCGAAGCAAGGCGCGGGTAGGTCTCACCACCCGGTCGGCAGCGGCCTTCCCTCGTGGAAGCCCGCTGCCGACTGCACGCCCAGCACCGCCCGTTCGCGCAGCTCGGTCAACGACCGGGCACCGGCGTACGTGCAGGCCGAGCGGACCCCGGCGCAGATCTGGTCGATCAGGTCCTCGACGCCGGGCCGCGCCGGGTCCAGGTACATCCGGCTGGAGGAGATGCCCTCCTCGTAGAGGCCCTTGCGCGCCCGGTCGAAGGCGGTCTCCGTACTGGTGCGGCCGGCCACGGCACGGGCGGAGGCCATCCCGAAGCTCTCCTTGTACGCCTTGCCGGAGGCGTCCACGTGCAGGTCACCCGGCGACTCGTAGGTGCCGGCGAACCAGGAGCCGATCATCACCGACGACGCACCGGCCGCCAGCGCCAGCGCCACGTCGCGGGGGTGGCGCACTCCGCCGTCGGCCCACACGTGGGCGCCGACCTCGTCCGCGGCGGCGGCGCACTCGAGGACCGCGGACAGCTGCGGGCGCCCGACGCCGGTCATCATCCGGGTCGTGCACATCGCGCCCGGGCCGACGCCGACCTTGACGATGTCGGCGCCGGCGGCGACCAGGTCGCGCACCCCCTCCGCGGAGACCACGTTGCCCGCCACCACCGGTACGCCGGGGTCGAGGGCCCGGACTGCCTGCAGCGCCTCCAGCATCCGCTCCTGGTGCCCATGGGCGGTGTCCACCACGAGGGTGTCGACGCCCGCGGCGAGAAGCGCCTTGGCCTTGCCGGCGACGTCGCCGTTGACGCCGACCGCGGCCGCGACGCGCAGTCGACCGGCGGCGTCCACGGCCGGGGTGTACAGGGCGGCGCGGAGCGCGCCCCGTCGGCTGAGCAGACCGACGAGGTGGCCGTGGGCGTCCACGACCGGGGCGAGTCGCCGGCGCTCCCGGTCCAGCCGATCGAAGGCCTCGCGCGGCTCGACCGTGTCGGGCAGGGTGACCAGCGCTGTGCTCATCACCTGGTGCAACTGGGTGAACCGGTCCACGCCGAGGCAGTCCTCCTCGGTCACCACGCCCACCGGACGGCCCTCGTCGAGCACCACGGCGGCACCGTGCGCGCGCTTGGGCAGCAACGCCAGGGCGTCGCCGACGGTGTCGTGCGGGGCCAGCACGATGGGGGTGTCGAAGACGAGGTGCCGCTGCTTCACCCAGGACACCACCTCCTCCACGACCGGGATCGGGATGTCCTGCGGCACCACGCTCAGGGCCCCGCGGCGAGCCACGGTCTCGGCCATCCGCCGCCCCGAGATAGCGGTCATGTTGGCCACCACGAGCGGAAGGGTGGTGCCGGTGCCGTCGCTGGTGGACAGGTCCACGTCGTAGCGGGAGGCCACGTCGGAGCGACGCGGCACCATGAAGACGTCGTCGTAGGTGAGGTCGTACGGCGGCGGATTATCGTCGAGGAAGCGCACGAGAGCAGGAGTCTACAGGCCCCGGAGCCGACGTACCGCCTCCAGCGCCCGGTCGGCGTGCACGCGCATGTCCAGCTCGCTGGTGATCACCTCTGCCACCACCTGTTGCCGGTCCACCACGAAGGTCGCCCGCTTGACCGGGGTCAGCAGACGCCGGCGTACGCCGTAGGCGGTCGCGACCTCCCCGGCCTCGTCGGCGAGCAGGGGGTATCCCAGGTCGTGGCCGTCCGCGAACTCGCGCTGCCGGTCGACACCGTCACGGCTCACCCCCAGGCGTAGCGCCCCCGCCGCGTCGAACTCGGGGCCCAGATCCCGGAAGTGGCAGGCCTGGCGCGTGCAGCCGGGGCTCAGCGCCGCCGGGTAGAAGAACAGGACGACCGGTCCCTCGTGAAGTCGGTCGCTCATCCGGACCACCCGTCCGCGCTGGTCGGGCAGCGCGAAGTCGGGAGCCACCGCGCCTGCGGCGAGCGCCCTCATGCTGGTCTCCCGACCGGCATGCCGCTGCCCCCGTCGTCGTCCGGCCTGACCGCCAGTAGCTGGTCGACGCCCATCCGGCCCTCTTCGAAGGCGAGCGCACCTCCGACGAGGTAGAGCCGCCAGACACGCGCCATCTCCTCACCGACCATGTCGACGGCACGGTCCCAGCTGGCTTCGAACGCGGCGTACCACGCATGCACCGTCCGCACGTAGTGCTCACGCAGGGCGTGCACGTCGCGGACCTCCAGCCCGGCCTCCTCCAGGAGGCCGACCGTCTCGCCGACCGGGCGCATGTGCATGTCCGGGGCGATGAAGGCCTCGATGAACGGGCCGCCGCCCGGGCGCGTGGTGCGCGACATCTGCTGCAGCAGGAGGCGGCCCTGCGGCCGGAGCAGGTCGCGCAGGATCGCTGCGAACCGCGGATAGTTGCTCTCTCCCACGTGCTCACCCATCTCGATGGACGATGCGGTGTGGAAGGTGCCGTCCCTGGTGGGGTTGAGCGCGCGGTAGTCCTGCAGCCGCACCTCGACCCGCTCCTCGAGACCGGCCTCGGCGACGCGGGCGCGGACCACGTCCCGCTGCTCACCGGACAGGGTGATCGCCAGCACGTTCACGCCGTACTCGGCCGCTGCGTGGAGGCTCAGCGCCCCCCACCCGCAGCCCACGTCGAGGTGGCGGTGTCCGGGCTCCGCACGGTCGAGACCGAGCTTGCGACAGATCAGGTCGAGCTTGGCCCGCTGCGCGTCCTCCAGCGACTGGTTCGGGTCCGGCCCGAAGTAGGCGCACGAGTAGGCCAGGTGAGGGTCGAGGATCAGCCGGTAGAAGTCGTTGGAGAGGTCGTAGTGATGGGCGATGGCCTCCCGGTCCCGACGCAACGTGTGCAGCCGCCCCCGAAGCCGGGCCTGGGTTGCCGGCGGCGCGGGCGGAAGCCGGAGCAACCCCCAGCGCCGCGCGCTCGAGACCGCCCCGGAGAGTGCAGAGGCTCGGTCCCACCAGCCCGGCCGGGAGGCAGCGCCGGCCCGCTGCGCCCGCACGCACCGCCACACCCGACGGAAGCCGTCGAGCAGGTCGCCCTCCACGTCCAGCTCCCCGCAGACATAGGCCTGCGCGAGCCCCAGCTCGCCCGGCGACCACAGCAGCCGCCGCAGCGCCTCGGGGCTACGCACCACGACCGTGGGAACGTCGGCCGTGGTCGCGTCGGCGCCGGCGCCGGGCTCCACCTCGCTGCCGTCCCAGGCCCGCAGACGCACCGGCAGCCCGGCGGGGAACGCGATGCGCGCGAGGGCCGCGAGGTCGTGGGCCACTCCGGGTCGGGTCTCACGGGTGGCGGTGCTCGGATGCGCGCTCATCGGCTCCTCGGTCCGTCGGGTGCGGCAAGACGTCGTCGACGACGTCCGGTTCGTGCACGGTTCGTGGCCGGCGCGGCCGCGGATGGGTCTCGCCGCCCGGCGGCCGGACGTGCCCCGCCGTACCCGCACTAGGGTGGCGGCCATGGCGCAGCCCCACGACCCCGGTGCATCCGACGCGATCCTCGACCCCGGCGAACCCGAGGCCATCGCCGATCAGCTGCTGGAGCGCTTCGCGTCGCTGCACGACCGTGACGCCGACGGCTGCTTCGCGGCGCCGGGGCGGGTCAATCTGATCGGCGAGCACGTCGACTACAACAACGGCCGCTGCCTGCCGATCGCGTTGCACCACGCCACCTACGCCGCCGTGGCAGCCCGCTCCGACGACCGGCTCCGAGTGACCAGCCTGCAGCAGGACCAGCCCTGGACCGGGTCGCTGCCCGAGATCGGGCCGGGGCTCGTCGCGGGCTGGGCCAGCTACGTCGCCGGCGTGGTGTGGGCGCTGCGCGAGGACGGCATCGACGTGCCGGGCCTGGACATCGTGGTCGACTCGCGGGTCCCCGTCGGCGCCGGGCTGTCCAGCTCCGCGGCTCTCGAGTGCTCGGTCGCCCTCGGCGCGTGCGCGGCCGCCGGGATCGACGACGACCAGCTCGACGACGCCGTACGCCGCCGCCTGGTCACCGCCTGCATGCGCGCGGAGACCGAGGTCGCCGGCG
>DASSVD010000252.1:0-14367 GCA_035706365.1 Nocardioidaceae bacterium | reverse complement strand
CCGAGCCCGCTGACCCTGCGCCCGCTGACTCCGCGCCCGCTGACCGACGGCTCAGGCGGAGCGCAGGTGGTCGATCTGCGCGCGCACCGACAGCTCGGCCGCGCCCCACAACACCGGGTCCACGTCGGCGTACACCCGCTCGACGACGGCACGCGCCAGGTCCGGCGCGACGCCGGCCTCGTCGCGTGACGGCGACGTGCCGTCGCCTGGGCCGCCCGCCTCGCGCTCCAGGACCCGCAGGGCCTCGCGGACCTGCTCCAGCCGCTGGGCGCGGTGCCGCAGGTAGTGGTCGAGCACCGCCAGCGCGTCGTCGATCACCGGGCCGTGCCCGGGCCACACTGCGGCCACCTCGCGGTCCTCGGCGAGCCGGTGCAGGCGCTGCAACGAGTCCAGGTAAGCGCCGAGCTGCCCGTCCGGGTGGGCCACCACCGTGGTGCCGCGCCCCAGCACCGTGTCGCCGGTGAGCACCGCGTGCTCGGCCGGCAGCAGGAAGGACAGCGAGTCCGACGTGTGCCCCGGCGTGCCGACCACCCGCACCTCGAGGCCGTCGACCTCCACCACGTCGCCGTCGGCGAGCCCTTCGGCGCCCAGCCGGTGAGCCGGGTCCAGCGCCCGCACCCCGCATCCCATCCGCTCGGCGAAGCTGCGCGCCGCCTCGGAGTGGTCGGCGTGCCCGTGCGTGAGCAGCACGACCGCGACCTCACCGGCCCGCTCGGCGACGGCGTCGAGGTGGGCTGCGATCTGCGGGCCCGGGTCGATCACGACCGAGCGCCGCGCCCCCGGCTCGCGCAGCACCCAGGTGTTGGTGCCGTCCAGCGTCATCACGTCGGCGTTCGGAGCGAGCACGCAGCGGGCCCGCTCCCCGAACGCGCCGCCGCTCCAGGCGCCGGTCGTCTCGCTCATCAGCGCGACCCTCCCCTCAACCCAGCCGGCCCGCGACGTCGCGGCCGAGCTCGACCAGCCGCTCGGGGATGGACAGGTAGGCGCCGTCCTCGTCGAACAGCGCCTGCGGCTCGATCGGCGTACCGTCCCGGCCTTCGGCGGCCGCGAGCGCGGCAGCGGGGGTGGTGTGGTCGAACAGCTCCAGGCAGGTGCAGTACGTCGGCGGCAGCATCAGCATCCGGCCGCCGTCCACGGCCCGCACCGCCTCGCGCAGCGGCAGCCAGGTGACCGTGTCGGACTCGGTGGACACGTCGCGGGTGACCTGCCCCGGCGGCAGCTCGGCGACGAAGAAGCAGGCGCGGAAGCGACGCGGCTCGAAGACCGGCGTCACCCACGCGCCCCAGAAGCGCAGCAGGTCGGTGCGCAGCACCAGCCCGCGCCGGGCGAGGAAGTCGGTGAAGGAGAGCTCGCGCGCCTCGAGCCGGCGCCGGTCCTCCTCCCAGTCCGCGCCCGTGGTGTCCTGGACCACGGAGTCCTCGGTGTGGCCGGCGAACAGCACGCCGGACTCCTCGAAGGTCTCGCGCACCGCGGCGCAGACCAGCGCGCGAGCCTGTGCCTCGTCGCTGCCCAGCAGGCCCGCCCACTGCGACGGCGACGGCCCGGCCCAGCGCACCTCGTGGTCGAAGTCGCGCGGGTCCACCCCTCCGCCCGGGAACACGCACATCCCGGCCGCGAAGGCCATGTCCACGTGTCGGCGCAGCAGGTAGACCTCGAGCCCGCCCGGCTCCGGGTCGCCCTGGCGCAGCAGCACCACGGTCGAGGCCCGCTTGGGGGTGACCGGCTCGCGGCCGCCCTCGGCGTACGTGCGGGCGTGCGCGGCCAGCGACTCCGGCAGCCGGCGGGTGGGGTCCATCAGACCTCGACGAGCAGCTCGACCTCGACCGGCGCGTCCAGCGGGAGCACGGGTACGCCGACCGCCGAGCGGGCGTGCTGCCCCGCGTCGCCGAACACCTCGCCGAACAGCTCCGACGCGCCGTTGGCGACGCCCGGCTGACCGGTGAAGTCGGGGGTGGAGGCGACGAAGGCGACCACCTTGACGATGCGCTTGATCGCGGAGAGCTCACCGATCTCGGCGCGCACCGCGGCCAGCGCGTTCAGCGCGCACACCCGGGCGCACTCGGTGGCCTCCTCGGGGGTGACCTCGCCACCGACCTTGCCGGTGGTGACCAGCTGGCCCTCGCGCATCGGCAGCTGCCCGGAGGTGAAGACGTAGTTCCCGGTGCGCAGCGCCGGCACGTACGCGGCGACCGGCTTGGCCACGTCGGGGACGCTCAGCCCGAGCTCGGCCAGACGCTCCTCGGGGGTGCTCACTGCTTCTCCCGCTTGAAGTAGGCGACGAGGTTCTCGGGGTTCATCCCGGGCACGATCTGCACGAGCTCCCAGCCGTCCTCGCCGAAGTTGTCCAGGATCGCCTTGGTGTTGTGCACCAGCACCGGCGCGGTGAGGTATTCCCATTTCGTCATGCTCGCGACTCTAGCCTCAGCGGCGCCGATACGGTGGTGCGGGTGGAGCCCGTGACACCTGAGGACGTGCTGACCCGACCGGCCCCTGCCCCGGACCTCGAGCGGCGCTACGGCGAGCACGCCGAGGCGCTGGTCGACCTGCACCTGCCGCCCGCCCCCGAGGGCGGGAACGAGGCTGGCCGGACCGGTCCCGCCCCGCTCGTGGTGCTGCTGCACGGCGGCTTCTGGCGGGTGGCCTACGACCGGCGGCACACCCGGCCGCTGGCCTGCGCGCTGGCCCGGGAGGGGTTCGTGGTGGCCACCCCGGAGTACCGCCGCGTCGGCGGCACCGGCGAGCTCGCCGGGGGCTGGCCGACCACGCTGCAAGACGTCTCGGTCGCGATGGCCGCGCTGCCGTCGCTGCTGGAGGAGGCCGGCGTCGTGGTGACCAGCACCACCGTCGCCGGGCACTCCGCCGGCGGGCACCTGGCGCTGTGGCTGGCCAACGAGCCGGCCCACGCGGACCGGATCGACCGGGTGGTCGGTCTGGCCCCGGTCGCGGACCTGCGCGCCGCGGCCGCCGGACATCTCGGCGACGACGCCACGCAGGAGTTCCTCGGCGGCCACCCCGACGAGATGCCCGAGGTGTACGACGCGGCCGACCCGCTCACCCGGATGGAGCAGCGCCCGCACGCGGAGATCGTCGTGGTGCACGGCACCGCCGACGACGTCGTCCCGGTCGGCAACGCTCGTGGGCTGGCCGCGGTACGCGCGTTCGTCGACCTGCGCGAGATCGAGGGTGCCGACCACTTCGCGGTGATCGACCCGGAGACCGGCGCCTGGCCGACCGTGCTGACCGCGATGCACCCGGGCCGGTGAGCCTCCCGCTCGGACCGGCCGGCCGCGTGCCGGGACGGTCCACGGCCCTGGCCGCTCCGCTCCCGCCGCACCGGCGGCACCCGTGGGCGAGCCACGCCAACCGGTGGGTGGACATCGGCCTGACCGCGGCGCTGCTGGTCCCGGTGGTGTTCCTCCCGGTGACCGACTATCCGGCGACTATCACCGTGCTGTCCTTCCTGCAGATCACGCCGCTGGTCGTGCGCCGGCTGTGGCCGGTGGCCTGCCTCGCCGCGGTCACCGCCACCATGGTCGTGCAGGTCCTGGTGCTGCAGACCCCGATCTGGGGCCAGGTCGCGATGCCGGTCGCGATCTACTCCGTGGCCGCCTTCACCGACCGGCGGCGGGCCGGCACCGCACTCACCGTCGGGCTGGCCGGCGCCCTGGTCGGGCCGCTGGACTGGTACGTGATCGGCTTCCCGACGGACCCGTTGGACGCGGCGGCGATGGTGCTCGCGATCGCGGTGCTGGTCGTGGCCGCGTGGGCGCTGGGCACGCTCGCCCGCACCCGGCGGGCCTACGTCGCCGAGCTGATCGACCGCGGCGACCGGCTCGAGCGGGAGGCGGCGCAGCTGGCCGAGCTCGCCGCCGCCGACGAGCGGGCCCGGATCGCCCGGGAGATGCACGACGTGGTCGCGCACGGGCTGTCGGTGATCGTGGTGCAGGCAGACGGGGCGCGGTACGCCGCCGCCCAGGACCCGGCCGCCGCCGCGCAGGCGCTGGAGACCATCGCCGGCACCGGACGGTCCGCCCTGGCGGAGATGCGCCGGATGCTCGGCCTGCTGCGAGCGGAGGACGCCGGAACCGGGACCCGGCCGCAGCCGGCGCTGGCCGACCTCGCGTCCCTGCTCGACGAGGCGGAGGACGCCGGCACCCGGCTGCACCGCGAGATCGGCCCGCTGCCGACCGTGCCCGCAGGCGTCGGGCTCACGGCGTACCGGGTGGTGCAGGAGGCGCTGACCAACGTCCGCAAGCACGCGGGCCCGGACGCGCTGGCCACCGTGCGGGTGCACGCCCAGCAGCCCGCGCACGCCGGAGCCTCGGACGCCCTGGTGATCGAGGTGCTCGACGACGGCCACGGCGCCGCCGCCGGTGCGCACCCCGGGCATGGCCTGATCGGGATGCGCGAGCGGGTCGCGGTGCACGGCGGCACGCTGCAGGTCGGGCCCCGCCGCGGTGGCGGGTACGCCGTGTCCGCGATGATCCCGCTGCACGCAGAGGAGGCGGTGTCGTGAGCACAGTGCACGAAGCCGGAGCGCCCGGCGACAGGGCCGGCGACGGGGCCAGCGACGGGGCGATCCGGGTGTTCCTGGTCGACGACCAGCAGATGGTCCGCGCCGGGTTCCGGATGCTGGTCGACAGCCAGGACGACATGCGCGTGGTCGGCGAGGCCGGCGACGGCAACGAGGCCCTGCAGCGACTCGCGGTCACCGCCGCCGACGTGGTGCTGATGGACGTGCGGATGCCCCGGCTCGACGGAGTAGCCGCGACCCGCGAGCTCACCGCCCGCGAGGCCGCGGGTGCCGGCTCGCCGCGGGTGATCGTGCTGACCACCTTCGACCTCGACGAGTACGCCTTCGCCGCGATCCGCGCCGGCGCGGCCGCCTTCCTGCTGAAGGACGCCACCCCGCCGGACCTGCTCAACGCGATCCGCTCGGTGCACTCCGGCGACGCGGTGGTCGCCCCCAGCACCACCCGCCGGCTGCTGGAGCACTTCGCCGCGCTGCCGGACCCGGCCGAGGTGGCCGCGGCGCCGGCGGGAAGCGCACTCCCCTCGGGGCTGCCGGAGCTCACCGAGCGGGAGGGCGAGGTGCTCGGGCTGGTCGCGCGCGGCCTGTCCAACGCCGAGATCGCCGCGCGGCTGGTGGTCGCCGAGGCCACGGTGAAGACCCATGTCGGGCGGATCCTGGCCAAGACCGGGCTGCGCGACCGGGTGCAGCTCGTGGTGCTCGCCTACGAGAGCGGCCTGGTCGCCCGGCGTACGACCTGAGGCGTACGCCGCTGCCGGCCGGGCCGCGCCGTGCGACCTGCGGCGTACCGGAGGTTCCTCCTCGCGTGTGACGCGTGTGACGGCTGTGGTTTCTAGCGTGAAGCCATGACCTCGCACACCTCGCAGCCCTCGCACACCTCGCAGTCCTCGCACCACAACCCGAAGCCTCCCGCCGCGCGCGCCCGCGCCCTGACCAAGACCTACGGCACCGGACCGACCGCGGTGGACGCCCTGGCCGGCGTCGACCTCGACGTCGCGGCCGGCCGCTTCACCGCGATCATGGGGCCCTCGGGCTCCGGCAAGTCCACGCTGATGCACTGCCTGGCCGGTCTGGACACGCCGAGCAGCGGCTCGGTGACGGTGGCCGGGGTGGAGCTGAGCAGTCTCGGCGACACCGGGCTGACCCGGTTCCGCCGCGACCACATCGGCTTCGTCTTCCAGTCGTTCAACCTGCTGCCGATGCTCACCGCGCGGCAGAACATCGCGCTTCCAGCCGAGCTGGCCGGCCGGCGTACCGACTCCGACTGGTTCGGCACCGTCGTCGACGTGCTCGGCATCGGCGACCGGCTCGAGCACCGGCCCAGCGAGCTGTCCGGCGGCCAGCAGCAGCGGGTCGCCGTGGCCCGCGGGCTCGTCGCTCGGCCGACCATCCTGTTCGCCGACGAGCCGACGGGGAACCTGGACTCGCACTCCTCCGCCGAGGTGCTGGGCTTCCTGCGCCGCTCCGTGCGCGACCTCGGGCAGACCGTGGTGATGGTGACCCACGACGCCGACGCCGCCGCCTACGCCGACCACACCGTGGTCATCGAGGACGGCCGCGTCGCGACCGAGCGGCAGGTCGCCTGATGCGCACCGTCCTGCTCGCCTCGGTGCGGGTGCACACCCGGCGGTACGTCGCGGCCGTGGTCGCGGTGGTCGTCGGCGTCGGCTTCATCGTCGCGACCGGGGGCCTGGCCGCCGCGGCCCGGGCCGGGCTGCTCGACGACCTGCGCGCGGAGTACACCGGCGTCGACGTGGTGGTGCAGGGCGCCTACCGGGAGCGCGAGGTCGACCGGGTGCGCAGCGCGGTCCACGACCTGGGCGGCACCGCCGTCGTGAACGCCGAGTGGCGAGGGCCGGTGGCCCTGGACGGGCGGGTGCTCTCCGACGAGGCCGATGCCGGCACCGTCGCCCTCGACCCGGAGCTGCGCTGGCAGCAGCTGGCCGCCGGCACCTACCCCACCGGGCCGGGACAGGCGCTGGTGGACGCACACGCCGCCGAGCAGTTCGGGGTGCGGATCGGCGACCGGCTGCGGGTCGGCCGCGGCCCGGACGCCGTGCAGGTCCGGGTCACCGGCAGCACCGAGACGAGCAGCGGCCCGCTCGGCTCGCCGCTCTACCTGACCTACCCCGACCTGCGCCGGGCGGGCGAGGTCGTCGTGGTCGACAACGTGGCGATCGACTGCGACGACTGCGCCGGGACCCCGGTCGACGCGCTGCGCGAGGTGCTGCCCGAGCGTTACCTCGTGCAGCCGGCCACGGCGTACCTCCAGATGATGCAGACCGAGGCGACCCAGGGCGTCGACGTGATCTCGCTGGTGCTGCTGGTCTTCGCCGCGATCGCGTTCTTCGTCTCGGCGCTGGTCATCGCCAACACCTTCAGCATCCTGCTCGCCCAGCGGGCCCGAGACTTCGCGCTGCTGCGCTGCGTGGGCGCGACCCGGCGACAGGTGCTGCGTTCGGTGCGGACCGAGGCCCTCGTCGTGGGGGTCGGATCGGCGAGCCTCGGCGTGGCCGCCGGCGTCGGGCTCGGCCACGGCCTGGCCGCGGTGGCCGGGCTGGTGTGGCCGGGCCTGCCGCTGGGCGCGGTCTCCTTCCCGCTCGCCTGGGTCGGCGGCGGCTGGCTGACCGGCCTGCTGGTCACGGTCGGCGCGGGCCTGCTGCCGGCGCGCCGGGCCACCCGGGTCAGCCCGCTCGCGGCGCTGCGGCCCGCCGACGTCGGAGGGGTGCGCACCCGCACCGGCTGGGTCCGGCTGGCCGGCGGAGCGGTGCTGCTGCTGATCGGCGGCGCGCTGCTGGTGCTGGCGATGAGCAGCCACCAGCTCGCGGTGATGCTCGCCGGCGGCATGGTGTCCTACCTCGGCGTGCTGGCGTGGGGCCCGCTGCTGTTCCCGGCACTGGTCCGGCTGGTCGGGCAGGTGGTGCGCCGGCTCGGCGTACCCGGCGCGCTCGCCACCGGCAACGCGCTGCGCAACCCGCGGCGCACCGCCGCCACCGCCGGCTCGCTGCTGGTCGGCGTCACCCTGGTCTCCGGGCTGCTGGTCGGCGTGGCCACCGCGCGCGGGACCGTGACGACGGCGATGAACGAGGAGTACCCGGTCGACGCTGCCCTCACCGCGCCGGTCACGCCCGGCTCGAACGCCTCGCTGAGCGCGGGGACGGTGCGCGAGGTGCGTGCGACCGACGGGGTGGCGCAGGCGCAGGCGCTGCCCGGTACGACGCTTGCGCTGCGGCTGCCGGCCGCGGGCAAGGGCGTGGGGGCTGGCACGGGCGCGGGCACGGGCGCCGGCCCGATGCTCAGCGGCCGCCAGCCGGTGCTCGGGGTGGAGCCGGCCACGCTGCGTCGCCTCGTGCACGGCCGGCCCGACTTCGTGCGGCCGCGGGCCGACACGCTGTTCCTGCCCTGGGAGGTGATGGCCGGCTACGGGCTCGACATCGGCGCCGAGGTGGTGCTGGGGCGCGGGCCGGACGCGCGGACGCTGACCGTCGCGGGGGCCGAGGGCTTCGGCAACACCGGCCTGGTCGCGCGGGACACCCTGCGGGCGCTGACCGCCGGCGCGGGCGTGTCGACGCGCGCCGTGTGGGTCCGTGCCGCCGCTGGGGCCGACGCCGCGGACCTGCGCGGGGCACTGAGCACCGTCGCTGCCGGAGCGGGCGCCGAGCTGAGCGGCGGGCTGGAGAACCGGGCGTTCGTCGACCTGCAGCTCGACGTGCTGACCGGCGCGACCCTGGCCCTGCTCGCGATCGGCGTCGTGATCGCCCTGATCGGAATCGGCAACACGCTGGGGCTCTCGGTCCTCGAGCGGGGCCGGGAGCACGCCCTGCTGCGGGCCCTCGGGCTGACCCGACGTCAGCTGCGGGTGACGCTGGCCGCCGAGTCCGCGCTGCTGGCGGTGGTCGCCGGCCTGCTCGGGGTGGCGCTGGGCACCGGCTACGCGTGGATCGGGGTGCGCACCATGATGGTGGACGTGATCGAGGACACCCAGCTGGTGCTGCCCGGCGGGCAACTGCTGGCCGTGGTCGGAGCCGCGGCCGTGGCCGGCCTGCTGGCCTGCATCCTCCCCGCGCGCAAGGCGGCCCGGGTGACCCCGGCCCAGGGGCTGACTGCGGAGTAGGCCGGTCACGGGCGGGTGAGAGTCTGGGGGCATGCAGCACCGCCTCCAGACCTCACGGCCCGGCGTGGCGCCGTCGGCTGCCCACCCCGTGTCGGTGGCCGTCGTCGGTGCGGGCCCGTCCGGCACCACGCTGGCGCTCGGCCTGCTCCAGCACGGGTACGCCGTCACGCTGGTCTCCGCCCGCACCGCGGAGGAGATCCGCAGCGG
This sequence comes from Nocardioidaceae bacterium, assembly GCA_035706365.1. Taxonomy (GTDB): domain Bacteria; phylum Actinomycetota; class Actinomycetes; order Propionibacteriales; family Nocardioidaceae; genus Nocardioides_C. The sequence goes on along the minus strand of DASSVD010000252.1, from coordinate 5,515 downwards.
CCCGGTGATGTCGAGCCAGGTCACCTTCGAGTCCGCGCTCGAGGTCGAGCAGATCCTGGGCATCACCGACCTGCTGCCCACCGCGCCGCCGATCGGCGAGCTGGCCTACGACACCCGCCGCGAGGACGGCAGCGCCGCCGCCTTCCGTGCCGCCTTCACCTCACCGGCGGTCTCCGTCGACCAGCGGCTCAAGCTGCCGCTGGTGATGGAGGAGATCGAGCGGCTCGGCGGCAAGGTCGTGGTGCGCAGCGCGGACGTCGCCGACGTCGAGGAGCTGGCCCGCACCCACGACCTGGTGGTGATCTCCACCGGCCGGGGCGGGCTGACCGACCTGTTCGAGGTGGACGCGGAGCGATCGGCGTACTCCTCGGCGCAGCGGGTCGCCTCGCTGACCTACCTGCGCGGCGCCACGCCGGACGAGCACGGTCCCGCGCTGCGCTACCACGCGGTCGAGGGGGTCGGGGAGTGCTTCACGGTGCCGGCGCTGACGGTCGCCGGCGGCGGTGAGGCGGCGGCTGCGGGTGTGGCGGGTCGGGCGGGCGGCGCGGGTGCAGCGGGTGCCGCGGGTGCCGCGGAGCCCTGCGAGATCGTCGTGGTCGAGGGCGTGCCCGGTGGGCCGCTGGACTGCTGGGACGGCTGCGACCCGGCCGAGCACCGAGCCCGGCTGCAGGAGGCGCTGGAGCGGTACTTCCCCACGGAGGCGGGGCGGTTCGCCGGCGCCGAGCTGGTCGACGACCGGTCGGTGCTGGCCGGGCGGATCACGCCCACGGTGCGGCACCCTGTCGGCCGGCTGCCCTCGGGGGCGGTGGTGCTGGGGATGGCCGACGTGGTCGTGCTCAACGACCCGCTGACCAGCCAGGGCTCGAACAACGCGATCAAGTCGGCGTCGTTCTACCTCGAGGCGATCACCGGGCACGACGGCGCGTTCGACGCGGCCTGGATGCGGCGTACCTTCGAGAACTTCTGGCGCGGCTGGGCGCAGTGGGCCACCGACTGGACCAACGCCTGGCTGCAACCGCCCACCCCGGCGCAGCGCCGCGTGGTCGACGCCGCCGCGGAGCATCCCGGCGTGGCCGCGCGCTTCGCTGCCGGCTTCGACGACGCGCGGCTGTTCGCGCCATGGTGGTTCGACGCGCAGGCCGCCGACGCGTTCGTCGCCGAACAGGTCGCGGCCGAACGCTCCCCCTTCGACCCGCGGGAGCTGCGCCGGGCGCTGGGGCAGTACGCCACCGGGGTCACCGTGGTCACCACCGAGGACGCCGAGGGCCGGCGCTGGGGGATGACCGCGAACTCGTTCACCTCGGTCTCGATCAACCCGCCGCTGGTGCTGTGGGCGGCCGCGAAGAGCTCGCCGTCGATGCCGGCCTTCCGCGACGCGACCCACTTCGCGGTCAACGTGCTCGCCTCCGACCAGCACCACCTGTCTCGACAGTTCTCGACCTCCGGCGCGGAGAAGTTCGAGGGGGTGCCGCTGGTGCCGGCGGCCGAGGTCGCGAACGCCGCGCACGACGACCCGGCCCACCCGCCCGTGCTGGAGGGGACCGTCGCGCACTTCGTGTGCCGCACCACCCAGCAGGTCGACGCCGGAGACCACGTGGTGTTCCTCGGCGAGATCGAGTCCTTCGCCGCCCCGGGCGGGGAGCCGCTGGTCTTCCACTCCGGGTTCTACCGGCTCGCCACCCGACACCCCGACCTCTGACCCGCGGCGGCCGTCCGGTGCGGCCGATTACCACGGTATGCAGCCGATCTGCCGCTCCCCATGGTGTTCTCGCCATGGGAGGCGGGAGATCGCCATGGGCAGCGCGGCGTACGACATGGACGGCCGCGGCGTACGACGAGCCGGATCCGGGCCACAGGGTGACGCCACGGCCCGCTATCCACAGGTCTCACGTCATCCCGGCAGAAGCTGAGCTCGCCGACGCACCCTCGAGGGATGGACCGACTCAGAGCCCTCGCCGAGACGACCGGCTCCTTCACCCGGGCGGACGCACTCGACTGCGGCTACGACGACAAGGCGATCGCGCGTGCCGTCAAGGCCGGGCGGTGGACCAGGATCCGCGCCGGTGCCTACACGTTCAGGGACCTGTGGTCCCACGCCGATGAGCTAGCACGGCATCGGGCGACCGCACGGGCCGTGATGAAACGCCTCGGCCCCAGCGTCGCGCTCAGCCACATCAGCGCAGTCATCGACCACGGCCTGCCGGCATGGTCCGCCGACCTGTCGCTCGTGCACGTCACCCGGCTCGACGGCGGCGCCGGGCGGACCGAAGCCGGGGTGGTCCATCACGAGGGGCTGTGCCTGAAGGAGGACGTGATGGAGCGCGACGGCTACCTGGTGATGAAGCCCGCGCGGGCGGCGTTGGAGGCGGGCGCCCAGCTCACTGCGGAGGCGGCGATCGCACTGTTCGACGCCGGGCTGCACGCAGGCCGGTTCGCTCGCGGCGAGCTCGAGGCTGGATTCTGCCTGATGCAGAGCTGGCCCGGGTTCCGCAAGCTGCAGATTCCGGTCCGGTTCGCCGACGGTCGCGCCGAGTCGGTCGGCGAGTCGCGTTGCCGATACCTGTGCCATGTCCACGGGCTGCCCGCGCCCGAACTGCAGTTCACCGTGCGCGACCGGGACGGCAGGGTGATCGGGGTGACCGACCTCGCCTGGCCCGAGCACGCCTTGCTCGGGGAGTTCGACGGCAAGGTCAAGTACGGTCGGCTGCTCAAGCCCGGCGAGGACCCGGGCGACGCGGTGTTCCGGGAGAAGCGGCGCGAGGACCAACTCCGCGAGCGGCTGATGTGGTCGATGGTCCGGATCGTGTGGGCCGACCTGTATCGCGGCGCCGAGACCGCGGCCCGGATCCGCCGACTGATGCGCGTCGCCGCCTGACGTCGGTACGTCGGTACGCCGACCCGGGACTCCCCATGGCATTCGCCCGCTCCCCATGGCGCGAACACCATGGGGAGCGGCAGATCGGCTGCATACCGTGGTAATCCGGCCCGGGGGCGATCAGACCAGGGCGGGCTCGGTCTTCTCGCGCACCTCGTCCTCGCTCACCCCGGGAGCCAGCTCGACGAGCTTCAAAGCGCGCTCGCCGTGCGTGCCCGACGCAGCAGGCCGCCCGGTCGCCGGGTCGATCACGTCGATCACCGCGAGGTCGGTGATGATCCGCTGCACCACGCCACGGCCGGTGTAGGGCAGGGAGCACTCCTCGACGATCTTGAACGACCCGTCCTTGGCCACGTGCTCCATCAGCACGATCACCCGCTTGGCGCCGTGCACCAGGTCCATCGCGCCGCCCATGCCCTTGATCATCTTGCCGGGGATGGTCCAGTTGGCGATGTCGCCCCCGCGCGAGACCTGCATCGCGCCGAGGATCGCGGCGTCGATCTTGCCGCCGCGGATCATCCCGAAGCTGGTCGCGGAGTCGAAGAACGACGCCCCGGGGCGCAGCGTCACGGTCTCCTTGCCGGCGTTGATCAGGTCCGGGTCCTCCTCGCCCTCGAGCGGGTAGGCGCCGACCCCGAGGATGCCGTTCTCGCTCTGCAGCACCAGCTCCACGTCGTCGCCGACGTAGTTCGGCACCAGCGTGGGCAGTCCGATGCCCAGGTTGACGTACGACCCGTCGGTCAGCTCCGAGGCCGCCCGGGCGGCCATCTCCTCGCGCGTCCAGCTCATGCCTGCTCCTCCCTCGGCCGCACCGTGCGCTTCTCGATCCGCTTGTCGGCGGCCTGCTCGGGCGTCAACGCGAGCACGCGCTGCACGAAGACGCCGGGGGTGTGCACGTGGTTGGGGTCGATCTCGCCCGGCTCGACCAGCTGCTCGACCTCGGCGATCGTCACCCGGCCGCACATCGCGGCGAGCGGGTTGAAGTTGCGTGCGGAGTCGCGGAAGACCAGGTTGCCGTGCCGGTCGCCCTTCCAGGCCCGGACCAGGCCGAAGTCGGCGACGATCGCCTGCTCGAGGACGAACTCCTTGTCGCCCTCGGCGGTCGCGAAGGTGCGCACCTCCTTGGCCGGCGAGGAGACCACGACGTTGCCCTCGGCGTCGTACCGCCACGGGAGCCCGCCGTCGGACACCTGCGTGCCCACGCCCGAGGCGGTGAAGAAGGCCGGGATGCCCGAGCCGCCGGCGCGCATCCGCTCGGCCAGGGTCCCCTGCGGGGTCAGCTCGACCTCCAGCTCGCCGTGCAGGTACTGCCGGGCGAACTCCTTGTTCTCCCCGACGTACGACGAGATCATCCGCCGGATCCGCTTGTTGAACAGCAGCCGGCCCAGACCCCACTCGTCCACGCCGCAGTTGTTCGACACCGCCTCCAGCTCGTCGGCGCCCTGCTCGAGCAACGCCTCGATCAGCACCGACGGGATGCCGCACAGCCCGAAACCGCCTACCGCCAGCGTCGCTCCGCTGGGGATGTCGGCCACGGCCTCGGCGGCACTCGCGACGACCTTGTCCACGAAGTCCTCCTCACCCTTGTGCCCGGGGCTGCGGCGGTACGCCGACCCCGCCCGGTCACGGCGATCCTAGTCACGGCCCCGACGGCCGGTGATAGCCGCGTCACACATAGCCCGCACACCGGAAGCGGTGGCCGGCCACAGCCGAACCGCTCTCCCGGGACCGGACAGGCCGCCCGGTTAGGCTGCGAGCGTGGCGGCATCGGCGACTTCGACATCCCCAGCTGCGGCGGCGGACCCGTCCTGGGACACGGTGCGCCTGCACGTGGTGACCGGAAAGGGCGGCACCGGCAAGACCACCGTGGCCGCGGCGCTCGCTCTCGCGCTCGCGGCCGAGGGGCGCAGCGTGCTGCTGTGCGAGGTCGAGGGCCGTCAGGGCATCGCCCGGCTCTTCGACGTCCCGCCCCTGCCCTACGAGGAGCGCCGCATCGCCGCGGGCTCCGACACCGACGGCCAGCAGGGTGGCCCGGTCTACGCGCTGGCGATCGAGCCGGAGGCGGCGCTGCTGGAGTACCTGTCGATGTACTACCGGCTGGGCCGCGCCGGAAAGGCGCTCGACCGGTTCGGCGTGGTCGACTTCGCCACCACGATCGCCCCGGGCGTACGCGACGTGCTGCTGACCGGGAAGGTCTACGAGGCCGTCAACCGGAACAAGCGCAGCAAGAACGCCCGCCACTACGACGCCGTCGTGCTGGACGCGCCACCGACGGGGCGGATCGCGCAGTTCCTCAACGTGAACAGCGAGCTGGCGGGGCTGGCCAAGGTCGGCCCCATCCGCAGCCAGGCCGACACGGTGATGACGCTGCTGCGCTCGCCGCGCACGGCGGTGCACCTGGTGACCGTGCTGGAGGAGATGCCGGTGCAGGAGACCATCGACGGGATCGAGGAGCTGCGCGCCGCGCAGCTGCCGGTCGGTGCGGTGGTGGTCAACGGGGTACGCCGCGACGACCTGGACGCCGACACCCGTGACCGAGCGGTGCAGGGCGAGCTGTCCCGCGCGCGCATCCGCGCCGACCTCGAGGCGGCGGGGCTGGCCTCGTCCCGCGCGGGCGCCGACCGGCTGGTCGACGAACTG
>DASSVD010000251.1:0-2761 GCA_035706365.1 Nocardioidaceae bacterium | reverse complement strand
GTGCCGATCTCCGGCGGGCCCGGTCGACCCTGGGCCGCGACCTGGACCTGGTCGAGGAGCTCACCCAGGGCTACGTGGGCCCGTTCAAGGTGCAGGTCACCGGGCCGTGGACGCTCGCCGCGACCGTGGAGCGCCCACGCGGCGACCTGGTCCTCGGCGATCACGGCGCCCGCCGCGATCTCGCCCAGTCACTGGCCGAGGGTGTCGCCGCACACGTCGCTGACCTGCGCCGTCGCCTGCCGGGAGCGAGACTGCTCGTGCAGCTGGACGAGCCGGCCCTGCCGGCGGTGCTGGCCGGCCGGCTGCCCACGGCCTCCGGCTTGCGCCGGCACCGCACGGTGGAGCCGCACGGTGCCTCGGAGACCCTCGGGTGGGTGCTCGCGGCGGTGGCGGCCGCGGGTGCGGAGAGCGTCGTGCACTGCTGCGCCGCCGAACCGCCGGTCGCACTCCTGCTGGGGGCGGGCGCCGGCGCAGTCTCGCTGGACCTCGACCAGCTGGGTGCTGCCGACCTGGATGCCGTGGCGCAGGCCTGGGAGGACGGGCACGGCGTTCACCTGGGAGTGGTGCCGACCCGCGAGCCCGAGGCGCCTACGGACGACCGGCAGCTCACCGAGCGGGTACTGCGCACGCTCGACCTGCTCGGTCTGGGACCAGCCGACGTCGCCGAGCGGCTGGTCATCACCCCGTCCTGCGGGCTGGCCGATGCGGGGGAGCGGTGGGCGCGCCGCGCTCACCAGCTGGCGCGCACCGTGGCGAGCAACCTGGGCTGACCCGTCACGGCGCGCGATGGATCCAGCAGGTTTCCCCGGCCTGGGCGACATCCAACGCGGCCGGTACGACGTACCACCTGCAAGGCCGCGACTCGACCACCGCCACGGGTGTCACGCGACGCGGTCCCTCCCCTGGTGATGGGCCGGTCGCACGCAGCGGCCGGCCCATCGAGGTGAAGAGGCCGCCGAGAGGGGCAGGGCAGGCCCTCACGACGGCGCCGACCGCCCCTCACGACCGAGTGACGACGCATCCGGTGACGGCTCAGAGGCGGGCGGTCGACCAGACCGGCCCGGCGCCGCCGTTGGCCACCATCACCACTTCGGAGACCGGGCGCTCCGGCGCGGGCACGACCCAGGTCACCGGCAGCTCCTCGCCCAGCGTCCAGTCGTCGGTGGGGATCTGCTCGCCGTCGGAAAGGCGCAGCAGGCACAGGTAGGTCATTCCGGGCTTGCCGTGGTCCACGGTCACGAGCAGCACCGGGTCGCCCTTGACGTAGCTGCGGGTGACGGTGCCGACGTGCTCTCCGGACGGGGTCGCCAGGAAGGCGCTACCCGCGGCGAGCACGGATCCGCTCGGACCGGCCTCCGAGCCCGCGTGCAGGTAGCCGTAGCTGCCACCGACGCCGACGGCCAGTCCGGCTGCCGCCGAGGCGGCGACCAGGGCCCACCGGCGACGCCTCGACGTGCCGGCGCGGCGCCGGTCGGGGTGGAGCTCGTGCACGCTCGCGTCCGAGCTCGCAGGCGCGGCGCCGGTGCCGGCCATGCCCATGGCGGCCAGAACCCGGGAGTCGAAGCCGGGTTCGGGCTCCACGGCAGGCACCGCGGCCAGGGTCGACTCGACCGTGGCGGCGAAGTCGTCGTACTCGGTGCGACACCGCGGGCAGGTGTCCAGGTGGCGCAGCGTCCGGGTGCGCTGGTCCTCGTCGACGTCGTCGAGTGCGAGCGCGACGAGAGCGTCGTCGTGGACGTGCTGCTCAGTCATGGGACTCCTCCTCTCTCACGGCGGCGCGGAGCTTGATCAGACCGTTGCGGATCCGGGTCTTGGCGGTGCCCAGGGGAATGTTCTCGCGTTCGCTGACCTCGGCGGCGGTGCACCCGCCCACGACCGCCAGCACGACCGCGCGGGCCTGCTCGACCGGCAGCGCGCGGAGCCGGTCGCGGGCCAGCTCGCTCTCCGCGCGGCGTACCCCGATGTCCTCCACCTCACGGGCGCCGACGGAGCCGAGCAGGAGCGAGTCGAGCACCTCGTCCTCCACGGCGATCGGGCGGCGGGCACGGATCGCGTCGATCGCGGCGTTGCGGGTGATCGTGAGCAACCAGGTCAGTACCGACGCCTTGCGCCGGTCGTAGCTGCGCGCGGCCCGCCATGCCCGGACGAACACCTCCTGGCTGACGTCCTCGGCCAGCCCCTTGTCGCGGGTGATGGAGTAGGCCAGGCCGAAGACCGGGCCCTGGAAGCGTCGTACGAATGCCACCGCGGCGCCCTGGTCGTCCACGGTGAGACCTTCCACCAGCGCGGCGTCCGCGGCGCGGTCGGCGAAGGAGACGGCAGCCACGTCAGGTTGTACGTCGCTGGTGCCGCGGCGGATTGGCGCCTGCGGTTCCTCCCCCTGTGAGCTCCCACTCATGACGCACCAGTGTGGCAGGACCGACGCGTGCGCGGGGCCGAATGCGGCGCGACCCGGTGGGTACACCGAGACCGACGAGCCGCCCTGGTTCAGGTTTGCTGTCCCCTCGCAGGGGTACGCCTCCTCTCACCCCAATGGGAGCTGGGTCACACTCAGCGGGAGGGAGGGCCGATGAGCGCTGCAGCGAAGATCGCCGCAGCCGTCGCAAGCGGCTACGTACTAGGCAGAACCAAGAAGCTTCGGCTCGCGGTCACCGTCGCCGGCATGCTCGCCGGCAAGAAGATCGCGACCGACCCCCGCGGCCTCGCCAAGCAGGCGATGGAGCTGATCGAGAGCAACCCCGAGCTGTCCAAGCTGTCGGAC
>DASSVD010000250.1:0-3719 GCA_035706365.1 Nocardioidaceae bacterium | reverse complement strand
GTGCTCGGCCCCGACGAGCCCCGCCCCGACCTGATGGTCGTGGTGGTCAACGACGACGGCGGCAGCATCTTCGCCACCCTCGAGCAGGGCGGGGAGGCCCACGCCGCGTCGTTCGAGCGGCTGTTCGGCACCCCGCACCGGGTCGACCTGGCGGCGCTGTGCGCGGCGACCCGGACCTCGCACCGCCGGGTGACCGACCGGGAGCAGCTCGCCGCCGCGCTGGCCGCACCGGTGGGCGGCATCGAGGTGGTCGAGGCGGTGGTGCGCCGCGACGACCGGCGCGCGCTGGACGCCGCGGTCCGCGGCCTGGTGCAGCAAGCACGATCAAGCCCGGGCCGCCCCGTGCGGTGACGATGGACCCATGACCGCCGCCGACACCTTCGTCGCCTTCGTCGACGTGCTCGCCGAGGCTCTCGACGAGCACGAGGCGACCGGCGAGGACCTGGCCCGGCGGCTCTACCTGTCCCGTTATCACCTGGACCGGATCGTGTCCTCGGTCGCGGGCGAGCCGCCCCGGCGGTTCCGGCGCAGGATCCTGCTGGAGCGGGCGGCGTACCGGCTGCTCACCACCGACCGCAGCATCCTCGACGTCGCGGTCGAGGCGGGCTACGGCTCGCACGAGGCGTTCACCCGTGCCTTCGCGCGCGCCTTCGGGTGTACGCCGGCGGCCTACCGCGCTGCGCCGACCCGGCTGCGGATCGACGCGCCCAGCGACGTGCACTTCCACCCACCCGGCAGCCTCCGGCTGCCCGCAACCACGAAGGTGACCCCCATGGACCTGGTGCAGAAGATGGTCGAGCACCACATCTGGCTGACCGGCCGGATGATCGAGTGCGCCTCCCGGCTCACCGACGAGCAGCTGGACAAGCCGATCGTGCTCGACGTGGACGAGGACCAGCAGACCATCCGGTCGCTGCTGTCCCGGCTGGTCGGGCAGATGGGGATGTGGAACGCCGCGCTCGCCAACCGGGCCTACGACTGGTCGGTCGAGGAGCACGAGTCGATCGCCTCGCTGCGCGGCCGGCTGGCCGAGGAGGGCCCGGCGTACCTGACCGCCGTGCGCGAGGTCTGCGAGCAGGGCAGGCTGGAGGACACGTTCGTGGACGCGCTGTGCGAGCCGCCGGAGGTGTTCACCTACGGCGGGATGATCGCCCACGTGCTGACCTTCGCGGCGCACCGGCGCAGCCTGGTGGTGCTCGCGCTGGACGCGGCGGGCGTCACCGAGCTCGGGTGGGGCGACCCGATGACCTGGGTCGCCCGTCCCTGAGTCACCCGGGTCAGCCGCTGGTCTCCCGATCCGCGCGGGCCAGGCAGGCGAGCACCCGCACGCTCTCCCAGGTCCCCTGCTTGAGCCCGTCCGCGGCACGGTGGGCAGCCTGGAGCAGCTCGGCGGACTCCGGTCGCCCCCTGGTCTCGATCGCCAACAGGGCCAATGCCTCGACGCTCTGCCAGGAGCCCGGCTTGAGGCCCGCGGCGGTGTCCAGGGCGCGCTGCAGCGGCGGTCGGTCGTCGGCTGGTCTGCCCATCGGTTGTCCCCTCGTCCGCACCGGCCGCGACGCCGATGACCATGTCCCGGCATCGTGCCGCACGGCGTGCCGGAGCCCGGGGTCGCAACGCCGCAGAACGCCCCGATGGTGGCTGCGAGGGGCACCGGGTTGAATGGGCGGGTGCACGTCGCCCTGTCCCTGGTCGCCCTGGTCGCCGCCGTCCTCGCACTGTCCGGCGCGTCGAGCCGCCTGGGGATGCCCGCACCGCTGGTGCTGATCGCCGCGGGCGTGATCGGCTCGTTCCTGCCGTTCGTGCCCGAGGTGCACCTGTCCGCGGAGGTGGTCCTGGTCGGGCTGTTGCCGCCGCTGCTGTACTCCGCGGCGCTGCAGAGCTCGCTGGTGGACTTCACGCACAACCGCGCCTCGATCCTGGCGCTGTCGGTGGGTCTGGTCGCGTTCACCACCGTCGGGGTGGGTGTGGTCGTACACCTGGTGCTGCCCGAGGTGGGGTGGGCGCCGGCGTTCGCGCTCGGCGCCGTCGTGGCGCCGCCGGACGCGGTCGCGGCCACCGCGATCGGCCGCAGGATCGGGCTGCCGCGCCAGATCGTCACCCTGCTCGAGGGCGAGTCGCTGCTCAACGACGCGACCGCGCTGGTGGCGCTGCGCACGGCGCTGGCCGCCACCGCGGGGGCCGTGTCGGTGCTGCAGGTCGGGGTCGACTTCCTGGTCGCAGCCGTCGTGGGCATCGGCGTCGGGCTGGTCTGCTACCTGGTCATCGGGTGGGTACGTCGACGCTTCACCGAGGCGGTCTTCGACTCCTCGATCTCGCTGATCACCCCGTTCCTGGCCTATGTCGTGGCCGAGGAGCTGCACGGCTCCGGAGTCCTGGCCGTCGTGGTGGCCGGCCTGCTGCTGGGACATCGCGCGCCGGTGCTGCAGACCGCCTCGTCGCGGATCGCCGAGCGGCTGAACTGGCGGACCATCTCCTTCCTGCTGGAGAACGCGGTCTTCTTGCTGATCGGGCTGCAGGCCAGCCGGATCCTCACCGACGCGGCGGACAGCGGGCTCGGCCCGGGCCGGGTGGCGTGGATCTGCCTGGCCACGTTCCTCGCGGTGGTACTGCTCCGCCTGGTGTGGGTCTTCCCGGTCCGTGCACTGCTGGCCATGCTCCCGACGCGCCATCCGGACGGGGAGTCCACCTGGCGCGAGGCGGCGATCGTGGGCTGGGCCGGCATGCGGGGTGTGGTCACTCTCGCGGCGGCCTTCGCGATCCCGGCAGACGTGGAGCAGCACAGCCTGCTGGTGCTGGTCGCGTTCGCGGTCACCGGCGGCACGCTCTTCCTGCACGGTACGACGCTTCCGGCCGTGGCCCGCCTGTTGCGGATGCGCCCGCCCGACGCGCGCGAGGACGCGCTGGCCCGGGCGGCGCTGTTCCAGAAGGCCAGTGCCGCGGGGATGCAGCGACTCGCCGAGCTCGATGCGGACGAGGACCGCGACGACGTGCAGGAGGCGCTGCGCCGCCGCGCCGAGCAGCGCGACTTCGCGGCCTGGGAGCGGCTCGGCGACAACAGCCCGGAGGCGGAGTCGCCTAGCGAGGCCTACTCCCGGCTGCGCCTGGAGATGCTGCAGGCCGAGCGCGAGCGGGTGCTCGAGGTCCGCGACACCGGAAAGGTCCCCGCGGAGGTGGTCGCGGACGTGCTCACCTCGCTCGACGTCGAGGAGTCGATGCTCGACATCCGCGAGCGGCGCCGCGAGCCGCTGCGGGCCGCGCAGCAGCCGACCGGCGCGCAACTGCGCACCCGGCCGCCGGCCTGCCTGCACCTCGAGCAGGCCCCGCGCGACGTGGAGCCCACCGTCGAGGACGCCTGCGAGGACTGCCTGGTCGAGGGGACCCGGTGGGTGCACCTGCGCCGGTGCCTGACCTGCGGCCACATGGGCTGCTGCGACTCCTCACCGGGCCGGCACGCCAGCCGGCACTTCGAGGCCACCGGCCACCCGGTGATGCGCTCGGCCGAGCCCGACGAGGACTGGCGCTGGTGCTTCGTCGACCACCGCCTCGGCTGAGCCGAGCTTGAGGCGACGCCGCAGCCGGTCCCTGCCGGCCGCTGCGCGCACCCGGCCGGGTCAGGAGGTGATCGCGTCGCGGACCGGGAGGAACTTGGCCTGCGCCTCGGCGAGCTCGGCCTCGGGGTCGGAGTCGGCGACGATGCCGCAGCCGGCGAACAGCCGCAC
>DASSVD010000249.1:0-20254 GCA_035706365.1 Nocardioidaceae bacterium | reverse complement strand
GGCAGAACCAAGAAGCTTCGGCTCGCGGTCACCGTCGCCGGCATGCTCGCCGGCAAGAAGATCGCGACCGACCCCCGCGGCCTCGCCAAGCAGGCGATGGAGCTGATCGAGAGCAACCCCGAGCTGTCCAAGCTGTCGGACCAGGTCCGCACGCAGCTGCTGGAGTCGGCGCGGTCCGCGGCCGTCGCGACGGCCAGCCACCGGATGAACTCCTTCAGCGACGCGATCCGGGACCGCTCCGACCGGCTCGCGTTGAGCGGTCGCGGTGAGGACGGCGAGGGCGACGAGGACGAGGGCGCCGAGGAGCCCGAGGACGAGTACTCCGACGAGTACGACGAGTCCTCGGAGGAGGGTGAGCCCGAGGAGGAGCCTGAGGAGGAGTCCGGTGAGGAGCCGGACGAGGAGCCCGACCCGTCGGAGGACGAGGCCGAGGAGCGCCCCGCCCGGGCCGAGCGTGCCGTGAAGAAGGCTCCGCCGAAGAAGGCGGCACCCCGGAAGGCACCGGCGAAGAAGGCGGCGAAGAAGTCCTCGACCGCCACGTCGGCGGGCCGGAAGCGCAGCCAGAAGAGCGCCTCCTCGGCCCAGGGCACAGGCCGGACTGCGGCGCAGAAGACGACCCGGAAGGCGACCCAGTCGGCCGGAGGGGCCGGGCGGCGCGCCAGCGGGTCGAAGAAGACCGCGGCGTCGTCGTCCGCCCGCTCCGGGGCGTCGACGAAGAAGGCCTCCGGCGGCACGAAGCGCGCTTCGTCGGGCTCGTCGAATACACGCAAGCAGTCCGGGTCGTCGTCACGACGAGGCTCCAGCGGCTCGACCAGCAAGCGGAGCTCGAGCCGCTCCTCGAGTGGGAAGGGGTGATCGGCGATGGCGGACACCACGAGTAGCAACGGCGGCAACGGTTCCGGCGGGGCGGGCGGCGTCCTGCGGTCACTGCTCTCCGAGCTCCCGGTCGACCGGCTCAAGGACGAGCTTCAGCACGGGATGAGCTCGTTGGGGGAGAAGGCACTGGAGTCGGCCGGCGAGCGGATCAGCGGCCTGTCCGACCGGCTCACCGGCGTCGCGGAGAACGGCGGCGTGATCGGCAAGGCGGCCCAGGAGGGCATGGAGGAGGCCGTCGAGGGCGGCTCTCCGGTCAAGGGTGCGCTCAAGGGCGGCCTCTCCGGCGCCAAGGACAAGGTCAAGGAGAAGCTCACCGGCGGCGGGAGCGGTGGTGAGAAGGGCACCCGCTGCACCAACATCATCGAGGAGATCGACGTCGGTGTGCCGCTGAGCGTGGCCTACAACCAGTGGACCCAGTTCCAGGACTTCCCCTCCTTCACCAAGAAGGTGGAGAGCGTCGAGCAGGAGGAGGAGGTCAAGGTCTCCTGGAAGGCGCAGGTCTTCTGGTCGCACCGGCGCTGGGAGTCCACGATCATCGAGCAGGTCCCCGACGAGCGGATCGTGTGGCGTTCCAAGGGTGACAAGGGGTACGTCGACGGGGCGGTGTCCTTCCACGAGCTGGCGCCGAACCTCACGCGCATCCTGGTCGTCCTGGAGTACTACCCGCAGGGGCTCTTCGAGCGCACCGGCAACCTGTGGCGCGCGCAAGGACGTCGTGCCAGGCTCGAGCTGAAGCACTTCCGCCGGCACGTGATGACCCAGACCATCCTCGAGCCCGACGAGGTCGAGGGGTGGCGCGGGGAGATCCGCGACGGGGAGGTCGCGCGCAGCCACGAGGAGGTCGTCGAGGAGGAGCAGGCTCGCGACGAGGAAGGCGAGGACTACGCCGAGGGCGACCAGGGCGACGAGGAGTACGCCGAGGGCGACCAGGGCGACGAGGAGTACGCCGACGGCGCCGAGCCGGCCGAGGACGAGTACGCCGAGGAGGAGCCGGAGCAGGACGACTCGGGCTACGAGGAGTCCGAGGAGCCCGAGCCCGCCGAGGACGAGGGCGAGTACGCCGAGGAGGAGGCCGAGTACGAAGAGCCCGCCGAGGAGGGTGAGTACGAAGAGGAGCCTGCCGAGGAGGGCGAGTACGAAGAGCCTGCCGAGGAGGACGAGTACGAAGAGCCCGCCGAGGAGGACCAGGAGCCCGAGGAAGAGCCCGAGGAGCGGCCCGCGCGCTCGCGTCGCCGCGCCCGACGCTGAACACCCTGTAGCGACCAGAAGGGACACCCATGACAGTCAGCACCCAACCGCGCCGAGGTGGCGGGTACCTGGAACGGCCCGCGCCCAGTGGTCTGGCCGACGTGATCGAGGTGATCTTGGACAAGGGCATCGTGATCGATGCCTACGTCCGGGTCTCCCTGGTGGGCATCGAGATCCTCACCATCGACGCGCGCATCGTCATCGCCAGTGTGGACACCTACCTGCGCTTCGCCGAGGCGACGAACCGGCTCGACCTGTACGAGAAGGGCGGCAAGGACCTCACCGAGGCAGTGGGCGACCTGGCCGAAGGTGGCGCGAAGAAGAAGACCAGCGGAGCGATCCAGGGCGTCAAGCACGCGATCACCGGCGGCGATGACGACGACGAGGACGACCAGGAGCGCCGGCGTCCGGCCAAGAAGACCACCAGCCGCCGGCGCAGGACCGAGGACGCGTGACGGCTGAGCTGGGTTGCTACGTCTATGGAGTCGTCGGCTCGACCGCGGCTGCCCCCGACACCCTGCCCGAGGGGGTCGGGGGGACCGCGGTCGAGCGGGTGGCCCTGGACGAGGTCGCCGCGCTGGTCTCCGACGTACCTCTGGAGCGGCCGCCCGGCCGGCGCCGCGACGTGCTCGCGCACAGTGCGGTCCTCGACGCGTGGGCGCAGCGCGGACCGGTCGTGCCGGTGCGCTTCGGGTCGGTGCTGGAGGACCGCGACGCGGTGGTGCCCGAGCTTCTCGGCCCGCGCTACGACGACTTCGTCGCACTGCTGGACGACCTCGCGGGTCGGGGACAGTTCACCGTCCGCGCGCGCTACCACGAGCCGGTGGTCCTGGCCGAGGTGGTGCGCGAGAACCCCGAGATCGAGCGGCTGCGCGAGGCGACCCGCGACGCACCGGAGGAGGCGGTCTATCCCGAGAAGGTGCGCCTCGGAGAGCTCGTGGCGCAGGCGATGGAGGCCAAACGCCAGGCGGACGCCGCGACTCTGCTGGACCTGGTGGTCCCGCACGTCGCCGCGCACGTCGTGCACGAGGGGGCGGGCGTGGACCATCTCCTCGAAGCCGCCTTCCTCGTCGACGACGACCGCCGGAACCGCTTCGAGGACGCGCTGGAGTCCGTGGCAGAGGCGATGCACGAGCGCGCCGCGGTCAGGTTGCTCGGCCCGCTGGCGCCGTACGACTTCGTTGCGGGAGAGTGAGGCATGGGACTGATCACGGGGCTGCTCGGACTCCCGCTCGCACCGGTGCGGGGTACGGTCGCGGTGGCCGAGCAGGTACGCCGGCAGGCGGAGCGCGAGTTCTACGACCCGGGACGGATCCGACGGGAGCTGGAGGAGGTGGACCGGCTGCGCCATGCCGGCGAGCTCACCGACGAGGAGGCCGACGCCTGGGAGGAGGAGCTCGTGGACCGGCTCCTGGCCAGCCAGACCCGACCCCCGACCTGACAGCCGACCCGACCGACCTGAACTGACCCCCGATCCGATTCGGAGGCTCGAGGCCGATGGCCACCAAGAGCACAGCGAAGAAGACCACGTCCTCGCCCGCGCGGAAGCGGCCGGCGGCGAAGAGTACCCGCAAGCGCGCGACGCCCGGCGACGCGCCCACGCAGGCGGACCAGCCACAGCGGGAGCGCGACCAGCAGCGTCCCGAGGACGGCCACGAGAACGGCCCCGGGGAGCGCCACCAGGAGCGCGGTGGCGCGCCCGACCAGGAGCGTCGTGACCGCCGCGAGGGCCAGGGCTCGGATGCTCGGCCGTCGGCGGGCCGCATCGCTGCCGGAGCCGCGCGGCAGCTGATCGAGCTGACCGGCCGCGACGTGGAGGGCGTGACCGGTCTGGATCGCACCGATGACGGCTGGACGGTGCAGGTGGAGGTCGTGGAGGTGCGTCGCATCCCCGACACCACGGACGTGCTCGCCCTCTACGACGTCGAGGTGGACCGCGACGGCGAGCTCGTCGGCTACCGCCGGGTGCGCCGCTACACGCGGGGCGCACCGGGGGAGGAGTGAGCGTGACGACGTTCGCCCTCCGGACTCCCGGGGTGTGCCGGTGAGCGAGACGGCCCGCAGCCACCCCTCCTACGCGCGCCCGCCGGCCCCGGGCACCTCCCACGCGCCGCAGCCGGCGAACCTCGCCGACATCCTGGAGCGCGTGCTCGACAAGGGCATCATCATCGCCGGCGACATCAAGGTGAACCTGCTCGACATCGAGCTGCTCACGATCAAGATCCGGCTGCTGGTCGCCTCGGTGGACAAGGCTCAGGAGATGGGCATCGACTGGTGGCGCAACGACCCGATGCTCTCCAGCCGCGACCAGAGCCTGGCCGAGGAGAACAAGCAGCTGCGCGAGCGGGTGGCCGCGCTCGAGCGCGGTCAGGGCTCCCCGGACACGAACGGCAACGCCCGCGGGAACGGCGGGGACCGCGCGGACAGCGAGGACGGCGGCGAGGAGGCGGCCCAGCACGACGCACGAGAGGCGCGGGAGCCCGGTGGTGAGTGAGCAGGGAACGAGCGACGCCGGGCACCCTGCCGGGCGCGGCTGCTACGTGTACGCCGTCACCCGCGGCCTGGACGACGGCGGTCGCGCCCCGGTGACGGCGAGCGGCTTGCGGGGCGAGCCGGTCCGGCTGGTGCCGCACGCCGGGCTGCAGGCGCTGGTCAGCGACGTCGACCTCGCGGAGTTCGGCGAGGAGGGCATGCGCCGCAACCTCGAGGACCTCGCCTGGCTCGAGGAGGTGGCACGCACTCACGACGCCGTGGTCGCCTCGGTCGCCGAGCGCGCTCCTACCGCGCCGCTGCGGCTGGGCACGATCACCTACGACGAGGCCGGCGTCCGCGAACGGCTGGCGCAGTGGCACGACGCCCTGGTCGGCGCGCTCGACCGGGTCGAGGGGCGTGCGGAGTGGAGCGTCAAGGCGTTCGCGCCGCAGCCGGGTGCAACCGCCCGGACCGACCAGCCCGCCCCGTCCACGGGGGGTGCCGGCGCCGGGGCGGCGTACCTGACGCGTCGACGCGCGCAGATCCAGGCACGCCATGACGCGGACCGCGTGGCCGCCGAGCTCGCCGACCGGCTGCACGCCTCGCTGTCCGGGCACAGCGTGGCGAGTCGTCGGCTGCAACCCCAGGACCCGAGGTTGAGCGGGCATCCGCGACCGATGACGCTGAACGCTGCCTACCTCGTGGACCGCGCGGCCGGCGAGGACTTCGCGGCGCTCGCCCGGCGGCTCGCCGAGGAGCACCCCGAGGCGGGGCTGGTCGTGGCGGGGCCGTGGCCGCCGTACTCCTTCGCCGAGCTGGAGGAGTCGTGAGCACCGGGTCCGGGACGGGCACCGTGGACCACCGGTCCGAGCAGATCTCGCTGGTCGACCTGCTCGACCGGCTGCTCGGCGCGGGAGTGGTGCTGTCCGGAGACGTGGTGATCTCGCTGGCGGGCGTGGACCTGGTCCAGGTCCGGCTGCACGCGCTGATCAGCTCGGTGCGTGCGGAGATGACGCCGCCATGACCGAGGAGCCGGGCCTGCCGGGCCTGCCGCACCTGCTCCCGCAGCGGCTGGAGACCGACGCGGAGTCGGTCGAGCGTGACCTGTTCAAGCTGGTGCTCACCATCGTCGAGCTGGTGCGCCAGCTGATGGAGAAGCAGGCGCTGCGCCGGGTCGACGAGGGAGACCTGACCGACGAGCAGGTGGAGGGCCTCGGCCTGGGGCTGATGCACCTCGAACAGGCCATGGACGACCTCAAGGCCCGCTACGACCTCACCACCGACGACCTCGACATCGACCTCGGACCGCTCGGGAGCCTCCTGTCGCGGTGACCGCGTCCAGCGCTCAGCGTTCGGCGGGGTGGTGCACGAACGCCACGCTGCGCCGCACCGCGAACGCGTTCCACGCCGGGATGCGCCGGAACATGTAGTGCCCGACGCGGCCGATGTCCTCGAACTCCGCCGAGGCGGTCACCTGTCGCGCGCGCTGCACGAACGTGCGGGTCTGCTGCGCGGACGTGATCGGGTCGGTGGACCCGTGGGCGGCCGCCAGGTGTTTCCCGGTCAGCGGTTGCACCGGATCGTCGGCGGGCAACCACGGCGCGAGGGCGACCACCCCGGTCACCGACGGGTCGTCGGCCACCGCCACCGCGGTGCGTGCGCCCATCGAGTGGCCGAGCAGGACGACCGGCAGGTCGGCGCCGTACTCCGCGCGCACCTGGTCCAGCGCCCACCGCGCGTCGGGCACCGGGGAGGGCACCCCGGAGCCGGCGTTCCAGCCGCGTACGCCGAAGCGCAGCAACCACACGTTGCAGTCCGCCGCGTGCAGGCGACCCTCGATCTGCCGCATCATCCACCGTGTCCGTCGCCACGACGCGGACCTCTCGTCGACCGGGGCGTGCCCGTTCGCACGACCGCCGTGCAGCATGAGGACCAGGCCGGACGGGGCCGCGACCGGGTCGTGGCGGAGCAGGTCGGGGTGCGGCATGCCGGCATCCTCTCAACCTGTCCCCGCGGCACGGCAAGATAGGGGCCATGGCTGACCCCAGGGCTGACACCGCGGACCTGCCCGCCGCCTCCGCCGTCACGGTCGAGGGGGCGCCGACCGAGGCGCGCGAGGAGCACGCCGAGCTCAGCGAGCAGGTCGAGGAGGCCCGCTGGCGCTACTACGTCAAGGACGCCCCCACGCTGTCGGACGCGGAGTTCGACACGCTGATGCGCCGGCTCGAGGAGCTGGAGGCGCAGTGGCCCGACCTGCGCACGCCGGACTCGCCGACACAGAAGGTCGGCGGCGCGGTCTCCACGGAGTTCACCCCGGTGGACCACCTCGAGCAGATGATGAGCCTGGACAACGCCTTCTCCCTCGAGGAGCTCGACGCCTGGTGGACCCGACTGCGTCGCGAGGGGGCCGAGGACGCCGACTTCCTCTGCGAGCTCAAGGTGGACGGGCTGGCGGTCAACCTGCTCTACGAGGACGGACGGCTGGTGCGCGCGGCGACCCGCGGCGACGGGCGCACCGGCGAGGACGTCACGCCCAATGTGCGGACCATCGACAACGTGCCGCACCGCCTCGCGACCTCGGCGGACTACCCGGTGCCGGCGCGTGTCGAGGTCCGCGGTGAGGTGTTCCTCCCCGTCGAGGCGTTCGAGCGGCTCAACGAGTCCATCGTGGCGACCGGGCGTTCGCCGTTCGCCAACCCCCGCAACGCCGCGGCCGGGTCGCTGCGACAGAAGGACCCGCGCGTCACCGCGACCCGCCCGCTGGCGCTCGTCTGCCACGGCCTGGGGCTGCGCGAGGGCTTCGCGCCGCAGCGCCAGTCGGAGTCCTACGCCGCCCTGTCCGCATGGGGGTTGCCGGTCAGCGAGCGGGCGAAGGTGCTGCCCGCCCTCGACGAGGTCGAGGAGTTCATCGCCTACTACGGCGAGCACCGCCACGACGTGGAGCACGAGATCGACGGGGTGGTGGTCAAGGTCGACCAGGTCGCGCTCCAGCGCCGGCTGGGCAGCACCTCGCGCGCACCCCGTTGGGCGATCGCCTACAAGTACCCTCCCGAGGAGGTGAACACCCGGCTGCTCGACATCCGGGTCAACGTCGGCCGCACCGGACGGGTCACGCCGTACGGCGTGATGGCTCCGGTCAAGGTCGCCGGCTCCACCGTCGAGATGGCCACCCTGCACAACGCCTCGGAGGTACGCCGCAAGGGCGTGCTGATCGGGGACACGGTCGTGCTGCGCAAGGCCGGTGACGTGATCCCCGAGATCGTCGGCCCGGTCGTCGAGCTGCGCGACGGCAGCGAGCGCGCCTTCGAGATGCCCACTCACTGCCCCGAGTGCGGCACGAAGCTCGCGCCGCAGAAGGAGGGCGACGCCGACATCCGCTGCCCGAACACGCGCTCCTGTCCCGCGCAGTTGCGCGAGCGGGTCTTCCACATGGCCGGCCGGGGCGCCTTCGACATCGAGGTGCTTGGCTACGAGGCGGCCGTGGCGCTGCTGCAGGCCGGGGTGATCCACGACGAGGGAGACGTCTTCGCCCTCACCGAGCGCGACCTGCTCGCCGTGCCGATGTTCACCCGCAGCCCGCGCAAGGACGAGGGCGACCAGCCGGTGCTCTCCGCCAACGGCGGACGACTGCTCCAGCACCTCTCGGAGGCCCGGGAGCGGCCGTTGTGGCGGGTGCTGGTCGGCCTGTCCATCCGGCACGTCGGGCCCACCGCGGCCCGGGCCCTGGCCACCGAGCTCGGCTCGCTGGACGCGGTCCGGGACGCCGACGTGGAGCAGCTGGCGGCCGTCGAGGGAGTCGGTCCGACCATCGCGGCGTCGGTGCGTGAGTGGTTCGACGGTCCGGACGGTGCGTGGCACCAGGCGATCGTCGAGAAGTGGCGCAAGGCCGGCGTGACGATGGAGGACGAGCGCGACGCGTCCGTGCCGCGCCACCTCGCCGGCTGCAGCATCGTGGTCACCGGCTCGCTGGAGCACTTCAGTCGCGACCAGGCCAAGGAGGCGATCGTGTCGCGCGGCGGCAAGGCCGCCTCCTCGGTGTCGAAGAAGACCGACTTCGTGGTGGTCGGCGACGCACCGGGCTCCAAGTACGACAAGGCGGTCTCCCTCGGCGTGCCGGTGCTCGACGAGCAGGGCTTCACCGTGCTGCTGGAGCACGGGCCGGAGGCAGCGCGGGAGGGCGCCGAGCAACCGGACGGGTGAGCGGCGGCGGCCCTGGGCAGCCGCCGGACGAGGTGACCGGTCAGGCGGCCGACGTGGGGCCGAGCGATCCCAGCAGTGCCGTGGCCGCCGGATGCTCGCGGAGCGCGTCGGTGAGCGCGGTGCGGAGCGCGGCTGCGGTCCCAGGCCCGGCGCCCCGCACGCGGGTCACCTCGGCTGCCCATCCCACGGCCTCCTCCAGCACCGAGGGGTCCTCGCACAGCAACGCCCCCGCCACGCAGCCGACCAGGTAGCCGAGCTGGTCGGTGAGCGTGTCGCGCCAGGCGCCGGGATCGTCACCGGAGCCGGGGCAGAGCCGCTCCATCCGTGCCCGCACGAGCTCGGCCAGGCGCTCACGGTCGGCGCTGATCACCACCGCCTCCTCCGCGGCCGCGGAGGGGAGCGGCTCGGCGGGAGGCACGGCCGCGGGCAGGCTGCGCACGAGCTCCGCGGCCTGCCGTGCGTCGGCGGCGTAGCCGTTCGCGCCGATCGCCGCGGCCCTCCGCCCGGCCAGGTCGAAGGCGGAGCCGCCCACGATCACCGGCGTCCCGGTCTCGCGGATCGCCTCCACCTGCCGGCGGGCGCGGGGGAGGGTCGCGCCGAGCGAGCAGCTCAGCGCGACCGCCACCGGGCCGGTGTCGTGGACGTGCCGCACCAGCTGCGCGGCGCTGACGTTGGCACCGACGTAGCTGACCGGCAGCCCGTCGGCGCGCAGGAACTCGCTGAGGATCAGTGCGGGCACGGCGTGCCACTCGTGCTCGACGCAGGCGACCACCACGGGGGCGGTGGGCGTGCGGCCGGCCGGTCCTGACCCGCCGGGCGTGACCGGCGCCGTAGCGCGATCCGTGAGCGCGGCGATCACCGCCTCGCTGACCGCGGTGGCCGCGTGCTCCTCCGCCACGCTCAGCCGGTCCTCGGCCCACAGCTGGCCGACCTGACGCTGGGCGGGCGCGACCAGCTCGTCCAGCAGACGCAGCGTCGGTGTTCCCTGGTCGCGCAGGGCAGCGACCACGCCCAGCGCGCGGTCGCGGTCTCCGGCGCGCAGGGCGTCGAGGAACGGCACGAGAGGGAGGTCGTGCCGGGCGGTGCCGGTGCCGCTCACCGCGCGGCGGCCGGCGCGTCGTTCTGCACGGCCAGGATCGCGATGTCGTCGTGCGGGCGCTCCCCGAGGTGCGCCGACACCGCCATCGCGACCCGCTCCACCAGGGTGGTCACCGCGGCGTGCGGGAGGGTCTGGAGGGCTTCGCGCAGTCGCTCGTCGCCGAACCGCTCGTGCACGCCCGGCGCCTCGAGCACCCCGTCGGTGTAGAGCACGCAGGTGTCGCCGGGGGCGAGCTCGACGTGGACGTCGGCGTACTCGATGTCCTCGAGGATGCCCAGCACCGTGCCGTGCGCGGCGATCTGCTCGACCCGGCCGTCGGCGCGGACGACGTACGGCTCGGGGTGGCCGGCGACGGACAGGTCCATCGACAGGCCGGCGTCGGTACGGCGCACTCGCGCGCAGACGGCCGTGACGAAGGTCCCCTCGCCCTCGCTGACCAGCACCTGGTTGACCAGGTGGAGCACCCGGGAGGGGGTGCGGTCCACCAGCGCTGCGGTGCGCACGGCCTGACGGACCCGGCCGGTCAGCACGGCCGCTTCCGCGCCCTTGCCGCAGACGTCGCCGATCACCGCGGTCCAGTCGTCGGGCCCGCCGTGCACGTCGTAGAAGTCACCCCCGAGCGCCTCGTGCTCGAAGGCGACGCGGTAATAGCTGCCGAACGCGACTCCCGGCAGGTCGGGCAGCCGCGGGGGCACCAGGTCGCGACTGAGCACCCGGGCGACCCGCCGCGACTCGGCCAGGGCGCGGGTCGCGTCCAGGGTGGCCCCGAGCCGCAGGGCCAGGTCCTCGAGGAACTCCACGGCTCCGGCGTCGAAGCCCTCACCTCGACGGCGCGCCAGCGTCAGCGTGCCGAAGGTGGCCCCGCGCGCGCTCATCGGGATGATCAGCAGGTCGACCGGCCGGATCGACGCCACCTGCGCGAGCATCGAGGGGGCCGGAACGGCGCTCTCGAGCGACGCGGTGAAGCCGTCGCCGCCGGGCACGTGCACGAGCTCGGTGACCCCGCGGCGGAGCACCTCGGCCACGGTGGTGCCCTCCAGGCGACGCCGGGGCACCGAGGCCTCGGTGACCGCCGCACCGTCGAGCAGGCCGCGGAAGGAGAGGCTCGGTCCGTCGTGGACCGCGACCTGCGCCCAGTCCACGACGTGCGGGGTGAGCAGACCGAGGATCAGGTCCATGGCACGGTCGGTGTGCAGGGAGCCCGAGACCGACCGTGAGGCGTGCGCCAGGAAGCTGGCCCGGTCAGAGCTGCGCCGGACCTGGCTGAGCAGGTCTTCGGCGGGCGTGGGGGTCAGCAGGTCTGCCGGCGGCAGGGGGGTGGGGCACATGAAGTCGGGTGGGTCCTCTCCGCTGATCGGCGTGCACCCGGCGGCGGCGTGCATCACCCGCATGCCCGACTGCCTCGGCTCGACAGAAAGAGGGCTTCTGCGAACCTAACGCATAACGCCCGAATCGACCACGGACGCCACCCCGCCCTCGGCGCCCACCGCAGCTCGCACGCCGGTAGCGTGCTCGCGTGAACGAGACAGCCCTGGCCGATACCGCCACAGCCTGCAAGGCCCTCATCGATGACCGCTTTCCCGACGGCGACCGCGGCGCCGCGGCCATGCTTCTCGCCGACGGGACCATTCTCACCGGCACCGCACCGGACGCCGTCAACCCCTCCGTCGAGGTGTGCCACGAGATCGAGCCCTACTGCGGGGCGTTCCGGCTGGACCAGCGCATCGTCGCGTCCGTCTGCCTGCACCGGCAGGCGGACGGCCGTACCGTCGTGCTCAGCCCCTGCGGTGTCTGCCGTGAACGTCTCGCCGTGCACGGGCCGAAGGTGCTCGTCGCCGTCGCTGACCGTGACGACCCCACCGTCATCGCGTGGAAGCCGCTCAAGGACGTGCTGCCGGACTACTGGATGACCGCGTTTCCGGGTGAGGTCGATCCCGCCTGGACCAGCTGAGCAGCCTCCGCCGCCGGGCGGCGGTCGCGTGCAAGCGCGCCGCGACGGGACCCTAGGATGGAGGCACCGACGACCCCCCGACCTGGGAGCGAGCTGTTCCATGCCCGACATCACGCGTGAGGAGGTCGGCCACCTCGCCGACCTTGCGCGGATCGACCTCTCCGACGCGGAGCTGGACCACCTGGCACCGCAGCTGGCGGTGATCCTGGACTCCATCGCCTCGATCCGCGACGCGGCCGCCGACGACGTGCCGCCCACCTCGCACCCGCTGCCGCTGACCAACGTCTTCCGCGAGGACGTGGTCCGGCCGGGGCTGAGCGCGGACGAGGCGCTGTCCGGCGCGCCCGAGGTCGAGCAGCAGCGCTTCCGGGTGCCCCGGATCCTGGGGGAGGAGCAGTGAGCGCGCGCGAGCTGACCCGGCGCACCGCCGCGGAGCTGGCCGACGCGCTCGCCGCCGGCGAGACCACCTCGGTGGAGGTCACCCAGGCGGCCCTGGACCGGGTGGCGTCGGTGGACTCCGCGGTGCACGCGTTCTTGCACGTCGACGCGGAGGGCGCCCTCGCGGCGGCCGCGCAGGCCGACCGCCGGCGCGCCCAGGGCGCCCCGGCCTCGGCGCTGGACGGCGTCCCGGTCGCGGTCAAGGACGTGCTGGCCACGCGCGGGATGCCGACCACCTGCGGTTCGAAGATCCTCGAGGGCTGGGTCCCGCCCTACGACGCGACCGTCGTCCGTCGCCTGCGCGAGGCCGGCCTGCCGATCCTGGGCAAGACCAACATGGACGAGTTCGCGATGGGCTCGTCGACCGAGCACTCGGCCTACGGCCCCACCCACAACCCGTGGGACCTGGACCGGATCCCCGGCGGATCCGGCGGCGGCTCGGCGGCGGCCGTGGCGGCGTTCGAGGCGCCGCTGGCGATCGGCACCGACACCGGCGGGTCCATCCGGCAGCCGGGTGCGGTCACCGGGACGGTCGGGGTGAAGCCGACGTACGGCGGGGTCTCGCGCTACGGACTGGTCGCGATGGCCAACTCCCTGGACCAGGCCGGGCCGGTCACCCGCACCGTGCTCGACGCGGCGCTGCTGCACGAGGTGGTCGGCGGACACGACCCGCTCGACTCCACGTCGGTGGACAGCCCGGTGCCGCCCCTCGTCGACGCCGCGCGCCTCGGGGCGACCGGTGACATGTCCGGAGTCAGGATCGGCGTGGTCCGCGAGCTGCGCGGCGAGGGCTACCAGGCCGGCGTGGAGGCGCGCTTCGACGAGTCGGTGCAGCTGCTGGTCGACGCCGGAGCCACCGTCGTCGAGGTGTCGTGCCCCAGCTTCGTGCACGCCCTGGCGGCGTACTACCTGATCATGCCGAGCGAGGCGTCCTCGAACCTGGCGCGCTTCGACGCGATGCGCTACGGGCTGCGGGTGCTGCCCGAGGGCGTGGAGAACCCGAGCGCGGAGCAGGTCATGCGCGCCACCCGCGACGCCGGCTTCGGAGACGAGGTCAAGCGCCGGATCATCCTGGGCACCTACGCGCTGTCCAGCGGCTACTACGACGCCTACTACGGGCAGGCGCAGAAGGTGCGCACGTTGATCGCCCGCGACTTCGCGGCCGCCTTCGAGCAGGCCGACGTGCTGGTCAGCCCGACGGCGCCGACCACGGCGTTCCGGATCGGCGAGAAGCTGGACGACCCGCTGGCGATGTACCTCAACGACGTGGCGACGATCCCGGCCAACCTCGCCGGCGTACCGGGCCTGTCGGTGCCCAACGGGCTGGCCGAGGAGGACGGGCTTCCCTCCGGCTTCCAGGTGCTGGCTCCGGCGCTGGCCGACGACAGGCTCTACCGGGTCGGCGCGGCCCTGGAGACGCTGCTGACCAAGGCCTGGGGCGGTGCGCTGCTGGACCGCGCCCCCCGGCTGGTCGAGACCCAGGAGGCTGCTCGATGACCACCACGTTGCTGTCCTACGACGAGGCGCTCGAGCGTTTCGACCCGGTGCTGGGACTCGAGGTGCACGTCGAGCTCGGCACCGCCACGAAGATGTTCTGCGCCTGCCCCACCGGGTTCGGCGCGGAGCCGAACACCCAGGTGTGCCCGGTCTGCCTCGGACTGCCCGGCTCGATGCCCGTGGTCAACCAGACGGCGGTGGAGTCGGCGATCCGCATCGGCTTGGCGCTCAACTGCCAGATCGCCGACTGGTGCCGGTTCGCGCGGAAGAACTACTTCTACCCCGACATGCCGAAGAACTTCCAGACCTCCCAGTACGACGAGCCGATCTGCTTCGAGGGCCACACCGACGTCGAGGTCGACGGCGAGACGTTCCGCGTCGAGATCGAGCGCGCCCACATGGAGGAGGACACCGGCAAGTCGCTGCACGTGGGCACCTCCGGCCGCATCCACGGCGCGGACTACTCCCTGGTCGACTACAACCGGGCCGGCATCCCGCTGATCGAGATCGTCACCAAGCCGGTCACCGGCGCGGGTGCCAGGGCGCCGCAGGTAGCGCGGGCCTACGTCGCCCACCTGCGCGAGCTGCTGCTCGGCCTCGGCGTCTCCGACGTGCGGATGGAGCAGGGCTCGCTGCGCTGCGACGTGAACCTGTCGCTGCGCCCGTCGCCCGACGCGCCGCTGGGGACGCGCACCGAGACCAAGAACGTCAACTCGCTGCGGTCGGTGGAGCGCGCCGTGCGCTACGAGATCGGGCGCCAGGCCGCGCTGCTGGCCGAGGGCGGCACCGTGGTCCAGGAGACCCGGCACTGGCACGAGGACACCGGGATCACCACCTCGGGTCGGGAGAAGTCCGACGCGGAGGACTACCGCTACTTCCCGGAGCCGGACCTGGTGCCGGTCGCGCCCGCCCGCGACTGGGTCGAGCAGCTGCGTGCGGAGCTGCCGGAGCCGCCGGCGCAGCGCCGCGCCAGGCTGCAGCAGGAGTGGGGCTTCTCCGACCTGGAGATGCGTGACACCGTCGGCGCCGGGGCGCTGGGCCTGGTGGAGGAGACCGTCGCCGCCGGGGCGGCACCGGCCGCCGCCCGCAAGTGGTGGCTCTCGGAGATGGCGCGGCGCGCCAACGAGCAGGGCGTCGAGCTCGACGCCCTCCCGGTCACGCCCGCCGACGTGGCCGCGGTGCAGGCGATGGTCGACGCCGGGACCGTGAACGACAAGCTGGCGCGCCAGGTCTTCGACGGCGTGCTCGCCGGCGAGGGGACGCCCGAGGAGGTCGTCGAGAAGCGCGGCCTCGCCGTGGTCTCCGACGACGGCGCCCTCGCGGAGGCGGTCGACCGGGCTATCGCCGGCAATCCGGACGTGGCGGAGAAGATCCGCGGCGGCAAGGTCGCGGCGGCCGGTGCCCTCATCGGCGCGGTGATGAAGGAGATGCGCGGCCAGGCCGATGCCGGCCGGGTCCGCGAGCTGATCCTGGAGAAGCTGGCGTCCTGACCGGGCTGCGCCGGGCCTCCCGGGCTGTGCGGCCGCCCGGGCTGTGCGGGCCCGGGCCGCCCGGGCCGCACCGTCAGCGCAGGGCCACCTCGAGGATCCGGTCGTCGGCCGGGGCAGGGCTGCCCCGGCCGTCGCGGTTCGACGTGGTCAGCCACAGGTGGCCGTCCGGAGCGACGACCACCGTGCGCAGCCGGCCGAAGTCGCCGACGAAGAAGTCCTGGGGCTGCCCGATGCTGCCGTCCGGATGGACCGGGACCCGCCACAGGCGCTCGCCGCGCAGCGAGGCCATCCAGAGAGCGCCCTCGGCGAAGGCGAGGCCGGAGGGGGAGGCCTCGGAGGTGCGCCACTGGGCGAACGGGTTGCGGTACTCCGCCAGGTCCCCGCGCCCCTCGACCAGCGGCCAGCCGTAGTTGCGGCCACGCTCGATCCGGTTCAGCTCGTCCCACGTGTCCTGGCCGAACTCCGAGGCCCACAGCCGGCCGGCCGCGTCGAAGGCGAGCCCCTGCACGTTGCGGTGACCCATCGTCCACACCGGTGACCCGGGCACCGGGTTGTCCGGCGCCGCCTGCCCGTCGGGGGTGATCCGCAGGATCTTCCCGGCCAGCGAGTCGCGGTCCTGGGCCAGACTCTCCTCTCCGGTCTCGCCGGTGGAGACGAAGAGCATGCCGTCCGGGCCGAACTCGAGCCGTCCGCCGTCGTGGATGAAGCCGCGGGGGATGGCGTCGAGGACGACCCGCGGTGGCCCCAGACGACGGCCGTCGTACCGCATTCGCACCACCCGGTTGTCGTGGTCGGTGCTGACGTAGACGTAGACCCAGCGGTCCTCGGCGAAGCCCGGTGAGACGGCCAGCCCGAGCACGCCAGACTCGCCCTGGGGGGCCGCCGCGTCGAGCTGGCCGACCACTGTGCTGCGGCCGTCGCGCACCGCCAGGATCCGGGTGGTGTCGCGCTCGGTGACCAGGGCGGTGCCGTCGGGCAGGAAGTCCACGCCCCACGGCGCGGCGAGGTCGTGCGCCACCGTGCCGACGACGTGCGGGGACAGCGGGCGCCCGTTGGTCGGCCCGGTGGTCGGCCCGGTGCCGGGCCCGGTGCTGGGCCCGGTGCTGGGGGCGGTCGGCGCGCCGGCGCTCGGGGAGTGCGGCGCGCCGGTGCGCGTGGTCGGCTGCGGACCGGCATGCGTCGCCCCGAGACCGTCGGGGTCACCCTGCGGGGCGGAGCAGGCGGTAGCCAGCGCGCAGGCGAGCAACCCGAGCGCCCCCAGCAGCAGCCGGGTGGTTGGGCCGGTCACTGGGCCGGTCACTGGGCCGGTCAATGGGCCGGACGAGAACCGCGGCCTGCTCACCGGCTCACCCCACCCGGGCGAGCAGGCCGAGGAGCTGGTCGTGGACCGCCTCCGGCTGCTCCATGGAGATGAAGTGGGACCCGCGCAGTACGACGTACGTCGAGTCCGGGATCCGCACCGCTGCGGTGCCCATGTCGTGCGCGGAGGCGAGCAGGTCGTACTTGCCGGCCACGAAGGCGGTAGGCACCGCGATCGAGCGCAGCGACACCCGGCCGTGCTGCTCGGCGGCCAGCGCGAGATGCATCCCCCAGTCCAGCGGCGTGTCCAGATAGACGCGCACCGCCCGTCGCACTACGGCGGGGTCAGCGCCGGGGAACATCAACCCGCTGTGCGTGAGCACGTACGTCGCCAGGGGCCCGACCCGGACGTGTCGGGCGACCGGGTTGAGCGCAGGCGCCAGCCGTCGCACCGAGGCGGCCACCGATCGGGCGACCGGCCGGCGGACGGGCCGGGGGAGGAACAGCGGCGCCCCCATCGAGGCGAAGCTGCCACCGGGCACCCCGGCCACGGCGAACAGGCCGCTCACCCGCTCGGGGTTCTGGACCGCCAGCTCGAAGGCGGTGTTCACCCCGATCGACCAGCCGGCGACCGGGCAGCGATCCACCCCGGCGTCGTCGAGCACGGACACAGCGTCCTCGACGAACGCGTCTATCCCGACCCGGTCGCGGTCCCTGGGGCGCTCCGAGCCGCCAACGCCGCGGTGGTTCCACGACAGGACGCGCACCCCGCAGTCGGACCGCAGCAGTGCCGGCCAGGCGTAGGGGTTGGTGCCCAGACCGTTGCACAGCAGCACGGTCGGGCCGTCCGCGTCATTGGTCCACGCCTCGATCTTGGTGCCGTCGGCGCTGGTCACCTTGTAGAAGCGGAGCGCGTGTCCGTCGCCCATGGTGCGAGTGTGCCTGATCGGCCCAGCGCGGGGGACGTTCCGGAGACGATCGTGATCGTCCGGATAGGGTCGGGGCCGTGCGTGACGAACCCTTGGTGTGGCTTCCGTTCCCGGTGGAGCGTCTGGGCGAGGTTCCCGACCGGCTCCGCTACGAGACCTTCGTGGTGGAGGACGACGAGCTCCCGCCGTGGATCGAGGACGTGCGGTTCTACGTCCCGGCGTACATGTCCTCGGTCTCGCAGGCCGCGATCATGGCGAGGATGCCGCGGCTCGAGGTGGTGCAGACGATGACCGCGGGCGTCGACGACATCCGCGCCGCGATCCCCCCGGGGGCGCAGCTGTGCAACGGGCGCGGCATCCACCAGACCTCCACCGCCGAGCTGGCGCTCACCTTGATCCTGTCCTCGTTGCGCGGCGTGCCCGGGTTCGTCCGTGCCCAGGACCGCGGAACGTGGCAGACGGAGGTGCACGACTCGCTCGCCGACAAGCGGGTGCTCGTGGTCGGCTACGGCGACATCGGTGCCGCGATCGAGCAGCGCCTGGTGCCGTTCGAGTGCGAGGTGGTCCGCGTGGCCCGTTCGCCGCGCCCGGGGGTCCACGGCTTCGACGAGCTGCCGCGCCTGGTCCCCGACGCCGACGTGGTGGTGCTGATCGTGCCGCTCACCGACGAGACGCGGGGGGTGGTCGACGCGGGCTTCCTGGCGTCGATGCGCGACGGCGCCCTGCTGGTCAACGTCGCCCGAGGCCCGGTGGTGGACACCGACGCCCTGCTCGCCGAGCTGCGCGCAGGTCGGCTCCGCGCCGCCCTCGACGTCACCGACCCCGAGCCGCTGCCGGACGGGCACCCCCTGTGGAGCGCGCCGAACCTCCTGGTCACTCCCCACGTAGGGGGCGCGAGCAGCGCCATGTGGCCCCGGGCGTACGCCGTGGTCCGCGCACAGCTCGAGCGCTACGCGGCCGGTGAACCGCTGCAGAACGTGATGAGCGGCGCGTACTGACCCCGGCGCGCACCGCCGATGACCCGTTCGGTCCTTGTCGTCGGGGGTGGGGTGGTCGATGATGCGGGGATGACTCAGGACAAGCAGGCCGTGCTGTTGATCGGAACCCGCAAGGGACTGTGGATCGCGCGCGCGAACGGGGACCGCTCGAGCTGGACGCTGCACGGGCCGGACGAGCTGATGAGCGACGTGCACGCCGTCGCCGTCGACGGCCGCGGGGACCGGCCGAGGCTGTTCATGGCCAGCCGGCACTGGCACTGGGGCCCGCGGGTGCTGCGCTCGGACGACCTGGGCGAGACCTGGGACGACACCCCGAACGGCGCAGTGCGCTTCCCCGAGGACACCGGCACCGCGCTGGAGGCAGTATGGGCGATCGCGCCGTCGCCGGCCGACCCGGACGTGGTGTGGGCCGGCACGGAGCCGTCGGCGCTGTTCCGCTCCGAGGACCGCGGCGAGACGTTCACCCTGGTGCGCGCCCTGTGGGACCACCCGCACCGGCCGCAGTGGCACCCGGGCAACGGCGGTCAGGCGATCCACACCGTGCTGCCGCATCCGACGGACCCGCAGCGGGTCACCGTCGCGATGTCGACCGGCGGCGTCTACCGCACCACCGACGGCGGCGCGTCGTGGGAGCCGGCCAACTCCGGCATCAAGGTGGAGTTCGCGCCCGATGACCTCCAGTACCCGGAGTTCGGCCAGTGCGTGCACAAGGTCGCCCGCAGCGCCGGTGACCCCGACGTACTCTTCGCGCAGAACCACGGCGGCGTCTACCGCACCGAGAACGCCGGCGACACCTGGACCTCGATCGCGGACGGGCTGCCCAGCGAGTTCGGGTTCCCGATGGTGGCGCACCCCAGGACGCCCGGCACCATCTACGTCTTCCCGCTGGAGAGCTCGGACGGGCGCTTCCCGCCCGACGGCGCCTGCCGCGTCTACCGCTCCCGCGACGCGGGGGATACCTGGGAGGAGCTGGCCAAGGGACTGCCCGACAGCGGCTTCTACTCCGGGGTGATGCGCGATGCGATGTGCGTCGACGACGGCGACCCCGCCGGGGTCTACCTCGGCAGCCGGGAGGGCAGTGTCTACGCCAGCGCCGACGAGGGGGACTCCTGGCAGCTGGTCGCCCAGCACCTGCCCGACGTGCTCAGCGTCCGCGCCGCCCTCGTGTGAGACGGCTGTCCACGGGCTGAGCGGGCGGGCGTAGGCTCCGGGCCATGCCCGAGAGTGCACCGCAGCCCCAGCCAGAGCAGCACGACCTCAAGCCCCGCAGCCGCGACGTCACCGACGGTCTCGAGCGTGCCGCCGCCCGCGGCATGCTCCGCGCGGTCGGGATGGGAGACGAGGACTTCGCCAAGCCGCAGATCGGGGTGGCCTCGTCCTGGAACGAGATCACCCCGTGCAACCTCTCCCTGGACCGGTTGGCGAAGGCGGTCAAGAGCGGCGTACACGCGGCCGGTGGGTATCCGCTGGAGTTCGGCACCATCTCGGTCTCGGACGGCATCTCGATGGGTCACGAGGGCATGCACTTCTCGCTGGTCTCGCGCGAGGTGATCGCCGACTCGGTGGAGACGGTGATGATGGCCGAGCGGCTGGACGGCTCGGTGCTGCTGGCCGGTTGCGACAAGTCGCTGCCCGGCATGCTGATGGCCGCCGCCCGGCTCGACCTCGCCTCGGTGTTCCTCTACGCCGGGTCGATCATGCCCGGCCAGGTCGACGGTCGCGACGTCACCATCATCGACGCCTTCGAGGCGGTCGGT
>DASSVD010000248.1:0-3056 GCA_035706365.1 Nocardioidaceae bacterium | reverse complement strand
CGACGTCACCGCGACTCCCAACGACTTCACCGCCACCACCGCGGCGATGGCGCTGGTGGTGCTGCTGACCACGCCGCTGCAGGCCGCGGGCGAGGAGTACGTCTTCCGGGGTTACCTGATGCAGGCGTTCGGCTCCTGGTTCGGCAACAAGTGGGTGGCGCTGGTCGCCACAGCGACGCTGTTCGCCCTCGCGCACGGGGCGCAGAACTTCCCGCTGTTCTTCGACCGCTTGATGTTCGGCCTGATCGCCGGCTGGCTGGTGATCCGCACCGGCGGCCTCGAGGCGGGCATCGCGCTGCACGTGCTGAACAACTTCCTGGCCTTCGGCTACGCGCTGGCCTTCGCCGATGTGACCGAGA
Organism: Nocardioidaceae bacterium; assembly: GCA_035706365.1. GTDB lineage: Bacteria > Actinomycetota > Actinomycetes > Propionibacteriales > Nocardioidaceae > Nocardioides_C. Next base: position 2,697 of record DASSVD010000248.1, on the reverse strand, counting down.
CGCTGACCGCCACCGAGGCCGGCTGGATGAACATTCCGCTCACGCTCACCCAGTCGATCATCTACGCCGCGCTGGTGCTGTGGGCGGGCAGACGGTTCGGGCTGCGCACCCGGACCAGGGTGCCTGCGCAACTGCGCGGCGAGCCCCCTGTGAGCGTGCTCACGCCGCGGTGAGGCAGTGCGCCCCGGATTGGTCCTCGGCCTCGGGCCCGTGTATCGTCAGGCCTCGGTTTCGGACGAAACCGATCCCATGGGGTATGGGGTAATTGGCAGCCCGACTGGTTCTGGTCCAGTTAGTCTAGGTTCGAGTCCTAGTACCCCAGCGAGAGCGCGCGATTGGACTCCGGTCTGGCGATTGGCTAGAGTCGCGACGCTTTCCCGCCCCCGTTGTGTAGTGGCCTAGCACGCCGCCCTCTCAAGGCGGTAGCGCCGGTTCGAATCCGGTCGGGGGTACACCAGCGACAACGTGACGAAGGCCCCGGGCAGCTGCCCGGGGCCTTCGGCGTTCCACGATCGGCCTCGGCGGTGCTCCCGTCGCTCGTGTCCGATTCCCGCTAGCGTGCGCGCGGTCGGTCGGGCAGGATCGACGCGTGGACATCGAGGACACCGAGACGTGCTACCGGGCGGTGAAGAGCCGTGACCGCCGCTTCGACGGCGTCTTCTACACCGGCGTGCGCACCACCGGCATCTACTGCCGGCCCTCGTGCCCCGCACTCACGCCGCAGCAGCGCAACGTCGAGTTCTTCCGCTCCGCGGCTGCCGCCCAGGCCGCCGGCTTCCGTGCGTGTCGTCGTTGCCTGCCCGACGCCACTCCCGGGTCGCCGGAGTGGGACGTCGCCGCCGACGTCACCGGGCGGGCGATGCGGCTGATCGCCGACGGCGTGGTCGACCGCGACGGGGTCGAGGGGCTTGCCGCCAAGGTGGGCTACACCCCGAGGCACCTCTCGCGGCTGCTCACCGAGGAGATGGGGGCCGGTCCGCTCGCCCTGGCACGCGCCCAGCGCGCACACACCGCCCGGATCCTGATCCAGACCACGGCGATGGCCTTCGCCGACGTCGCCTTCGCGGCCGGGTTCGCCAGCGTGCGCCAGTTCAACGACACGGTGCGCGAGGTCTACGCCGCCACCCCGACCGAGCTCCGCGACCGACGCGGACGGTCGACCACCACCCCGGGCCAGGTCGACGTGCGCCTGGCAGTACGGCTGCCCTTCGACGCCTCGCGGCTGCTCGACTTCCTGCGACGCCGCCTTGTCGCCGGGGTGGAGGCCGCCGGTCCCGACTGGTACGCCCGCACCGTGCGGCTCCCGCACGGGGCCGGCATCGCGCGGCTGGACCTGGCGCGGACCGCGCGCACCGGGTACGTCGGGTGCGCGCTGCAGCTGCAGGACCTGCGCGACGTGGCCGCTGCCGTGGAGCGCTGCCGGCGGCTGTTGGACGCCGACTGCGACCCGGTCGCGGTCGACGACGCGCTGGGTGGGGACCCCAGGCTCGCGCCGTCGGTGCGACGCGCCCCCGGGCTGCGGGTGCCGGGACACGTGGACGGCGACGAGCTGGCCGTCCGCGCGGTGCTGGGGCAGCAGATCTCGGTGGCCCGGGCCTCCCGGCTGGCCGAGCAGCTCGTGGAACGCTACGGCGATCCTGTCCAGATGGAACCGGGTGCGGACACCAGCGAGCACGCCATGTTGCGGCGGCTGTTCCCCCCGATGGACCGACTGGCGCGCCTGGATCCCGGCGAGCTGCCGATGCCGCGCGCGCGTGGCCGGGCCCTGGTCGGCCTGTGCCAGGCGGTGGCCGTCGGCGACCTGGCCCTCGACCGCAGCGCGGACCGGGCGGAGACACGGCGCGCGCTGCTCGCCGTGCCCGGCATTGGTCCGTGGACCGCCGACTACATCGCGCTGCGGGCGCTGGGCGACCCGGACGTCTTGATGGTGGGCGACCTCGGCGTACGCAAGGGCCTGGCGGAGCTGGGCATCGATCGCGAGACCGCCGAGACGGACACGCACCCCTGGCGCCCGTGGCGCTCCTACGCGCAGATGCACGTATGGAACCGCACCGCAGATCCGGACCCGGCCGAGCCGGCCGACCCGGAGCAGCAGCCGCCGACACCGACGAAGGAGAGCTGACCATGGCGACGAAGCCGACCACGCCGAACCCATCGACCGCCCCGGTCCGGTGGACCGTGCTGGACTCGCCCGTGGGGGAGCTGCGCATCCTCGCCGGTGACGCCGCGGTCACCGCCCTCGAGTTCGACCTCTCCGACATCAGGTCGTCGACCGCGGGCCACCTCTCTGCCCGCACCTCGGCCGCGGTCGCCGCGCAGGCAGCCGCCGAGCGGGACGTGGGGGAGCGAGATGACCGGCACCCGCTGCTGCGCGAGGCGGTGCGGCAGTTGAGGGCCTACTTCGCCCGGGACCTCAAGGAGTTCGACCTGCCGCTGGCGCCGAGCGGCACGTCGTTCCAGCAGCGGGTGTGGGAACAGCTCGCCCTGATCGGGTACGGCGAGACCGCCTCCTACGGGCAGATCGCGCGGCGCCTCGGGATGACCAACGCCGCTTCACGCGCGGTCGGCCTGGCCAACGGGCGCAACCCGATCCCCATCGTCATTCCCTGCCACCGGGTGGTCGGCGCCAGCGGAACGCTGACCGGCTACGCGGGCGGGATGGAGCGCAAGCGGTTCCTGCTCGACCTGGAGCAGGAG
>DASSVD010000247.1:0-2338 GCA_035706365.1 Nocardioidaceae bacterium | reverse complement strand
GCCCGTCCGATCGCGCCCCGTATCCTCGCCGCGTGACCACCCCCAGGATCGCGCTGCTGACCAACCCCGCGGCCGGCCGAGGCCGCGGAGCACGCACCGCCGCGATCGCCGTCCCCAGGCTGCGGGAGGCCGGATTCGCGGTGCAGCACCTGGTCGGCCGCGACGGTGAGGACGCGGCTCGGCTGGCCCGCGAGGCGGTGGCGGCCGGGGTGGAGCGGCTGGTGGTGTGCGGCGGGGACGGGATGGTGCACGTCGCCGTGCAGGAGCTGGTGGGCTCGCAGACGGCGCTCGGCATCATCCCGGCCGGCACCGGAAACGACGTGGCCCGCTACCTCGGCATCTCACGCACCGACCCGCAGCGGGCCGCCGACGTGGTGGTCGGCTCGCACGTGCGGACCATCGACGTGGCGCGGGCGGGCGCGACGTACTTCGTGACCGTGCTGGCCGCCGGCTTCGACGCCGCGGTCAACGAGCGCGCGAACCGGTTGCGCCGCCCCAAGGGGCAGCTGCGCTACGCGCGGGCCACGCTCGCCGAGCTGCGATCGTTCCGTCCGCTGCCCTACACCCTCGAGCTGGACGGGCAACCCCGCCGGCTCGACGCGATGCTCGTGGCGGTCGGCAACGGCCCCTCCTACGGCGGCGGGCTGCGGATCACCCAGGGTGCCGAGCTCGACGACGGCCTGCTGGACGTGGTGCTGATCAAACCGATGGGCCGCCTCGACCTGGCGCGCACCTTCCCGACGCTCTACTGGGCCGGCCACGTGCGGCACCGGCAGTACGAGCACCACCGGGTGCGGGAGGTGACCGTCGCCGCGCCCGGCGTCGTGGCCTACGCCGACGGGGAGCGCCTAGGCTCGTTGCCGATGACCGTTACTGCCGTTCCCCGAGCCCTGCGGGTGTTGAGTCCGCGATGACCTCCCCGGCCGAGCGCTACGCCCGCGCGGCGCGCAACCGGCGTACCCCGGTGTTCGCCGACTTCGCCGCGCTCTACGACTTCGCCCTCGACGACTTCCAGGTCTCCGCCTGCCACCGCCTCGAAGCGGGAGAGGGGGTGCTGGTGGCGGCACCGACCGGCTCGGGCAAGACCCTGGTCGGCGAGTTCGCCGTGCACCTCGCCCTGGAGCAGGGCCGCAAGTGCTTCTACACCACGCCGATCAAGGCGCTGTCGAACCAGAAGTTCCACGACCTGGTCGCCCGCTACGGCCCCGACCGTGTCGGCCTGCTCACCGGAGACAACACCATCAACGGCGAGGCGCCGATCGTGGTGATGACCACCGAGGTGCTGCGCAACATGCTCTACGCCGGCTCCTCGACACTGGCCGGACTCGGCTACGTGGTGATGGACGAGGTGCACTACCTGGCCGACCGGTTCCGCGGCGCGGTGTGGGAGGAGGTGATCATCCACCTCCCCGAGTCGGTGGCTCTGGTCTCCCTGTCCGCGACGGTGTCCAACGCCGAGGAGTTCGGCGAGTGGCTCGCCACGGTGCGCGGCGAGACCGCGGTCATCGTGGAGGAGCGGCGGCCGGTGCCGCTGTACCAGCACGTCATGGTCGGGCGCCGGCTCTACGACCTGTTCGCCGACCGGCCCGGCGCCGGTCGCGCCGACAGCGTCAACCCCGAGCTGCAGCGGGTCGCCCGCGACGACTGGCGCGCCACCCGGAGCGCGGACCGCAGGTCCAAGCGCGGGGCGCCCCGCGGGAGGGCCGGAGCCCGCGGGCAGGGTGGCCGCCGTCCACCGCCCGGGCGGGGCCGGATGCTGCCCAGCCGCTTCGACGTGGTCGACCGCCTCGACGCCGCCGGCCTGTTGCCGGCGATCGTGTTCATCTTCAGCCGGGTCGGCTGTGACGCCGCCGTGCGACAGTGCCTGGACGCAAACCTGCGGCTGACCACGCCGGAGGAGCGCGAGGAGATCCGCTCCTTCGTCGAGGAGCGGTGCCGCGACATCCCGGCCGAGGACCTTCACGTGCTGGGCTACCACGACTTCGCCGAGGGACTGAGCCGCGGCGTCGCCGCCCACCACGCCGGGATGCTGCCCACCTTCAAGGAGTGCGTCGAGGAGCTGTTCGCGGCCGGCATGTGCCGGGTCGTGTTCGCCACCGAGACCCTGGCCCTGGGGATCAACATGCCGGCCCGGTCGGTGGTGATCGAGAAGCTGTCGAAGTGGAACGGCGAGACCCACGCCGACATCACGCCGGGGGAGTACACCCAGCTCACCGGCCGGGCCGGGCGCCGCGGGATCGACGTCGAGGGTCACGCCGTCGTGCTGTGGCAGCCGGGCACCGACCCGTCCTCGGTGGCCGGTCTCGCCTCGACGCCGCCGGCCTGTTGCCGGCGATCG
>DASSVD010000246.1:0-6047 GCA_035706365.1 Nocardioidaceae bacterium | reverse complement strand
CTCCGGGCGCGCCGCGGTCCAGGACGAGGGGTCGCAGCTGGTCGCGCTGGCCATGGCTGCGGCGGAGGTCGAGGGACCCGACGCGTCGTGGCTGGACCTGTGCGCCGGGCCCGGCGGCAAGTCCGCGCTGCTGGCCGGGCTGGCGGCCGATCGCGGTGCCGGGGTGCTCGCCGTGGAGCGGCAACCGCACCGCGCACGGCTGGTCCGCAACGCCACCGCTGCCGTGCGGGCGGGCATGGTCGGGGTGGTCGCGGCCGACGGCCGTCGCCCGGCGTGGTCGCCGGGCCGGTTCGACCGGGTGCTGGTCGATGCGCCCTGCACCGGTCTGGGTGCGCTGCGGCGCCGGCCGGAGGCGCGCTGGAGGCGCGGGCCCGACGACCTGGCCGCGCTCGTCACGCTGCAGCGAGCGCTGGTGGAGGCCGCCCTGGCCTCGGTGCGCCCCGGCGGCGTCGTCGCGTACGCCACCTGCTCGCCGGTGGTCGAGGAGACCTCCGGGTTGGTCACTGCGGTGCTGCAGGGCCACGACGACGTCACCCTCGAGGACGCGACGGCGCTGTTCCCCGGCGTGCCCGACCTCCGCCCGGAGCAGCAGGCGCTGCCCGGCACGGTGCAGCTGTGGCCGCACCGGCACGGCACGGACGCGATGTTCTTCGCCGTGCTGCGTCGCGGCTAGCATGGCGCACGCCATGGCTATCCAGATCGCTCCGAGCATCCTCGCCGCCGACTTCGCCCACCTCGCCGACGAGGCGGCCCGCGTCGGCAACGCCGACTGGCTGCACGTCGACGTGATGGACAACCACTTCGTGCCGAACCTGACCCTGGGGCTGCCGGTGGTGGAGGCGCTGGGCAAGGCGACCTCGACGCCGCTGGACTGTCACCTGATGATCGAGGATCCGGACCGGTGGGCCCCGGAGTACGCCGAGGCCGGCGCGGGCTCGGTGACCTTCCACGCCGAGGCGGCCGCGGCCCCGGTCCGGCTTGCCCGCGAGTTGCGTGCCCAGGGCGCCCGGGCCGGGATGGCGCTGCGTCCGGCCACCCCGGTCGACCCCTACGAGGACCTGCTGCCCGAGCTGGACATGCTGCTGGTGATGACCGTGGAACCGGGCTTCGGCGGTCAGGCGTTCCTGGACGTGTGCCTGCCCAAGATCCGGCGGGCCCGCGCCCTGCTCGACCGGCACGGCCTGGACCTGTGGCTGCAGGTCGACGGCGGGATCGGCCCCGAGACCGTCGAGCGCTGCGCGGAGGCGGGCGCCGACGTCTTCGTCGCCGGATCGGCGGTGTACCGCGCCGACGACCCGCCGGCGATGATCGACGGACTGCGCGCCGCCGCCGAGGCGGCTGCACCGGTTCGCTCCGGCGACTGACACCCTCGGCAGCGGCGGCGTGGGCCAGGTCACCTACCGGGGGTGCCGCCGGTGTGGCAGGCTTGCACCGACGAGTGAGAGCTCGCGTGCTCTGGGGTCGGTGAAATTCCGAGCCGGCGGTGACAGTCCGCGACCCGTCCGCAGCCAGCGGCCGGTTGACCAGGTGGAACTCCTGGACCGACGGTGAGAGTCCGGATGGGAAGCGCACGCAGTCGACACCGCACGTGCCGGAGGCCCCGGCCGCGGTGGCGTCCCGTCCGCCCCGGATCCGCGCGAGTCGCGCAGGACGAGAGGGGCACCACCGATGGACGCCGCGGGCGCAGCCGGTGCGGGTGCGGTCACCGCGACAGCCGGGGCCGCGACCGCCGCCGAGCACGCCGCGATGCTGCGCGCGCTCGAGCTGGCCGCCACGCCCGGCGTACCCCTCGGGCCCAACCCGCGGGTCGGGTGCGTGCTGCTCGACACCTCCGGCCGCACCCTCGCCGAGGGCTACCACCGCGGCGCCGGCAGCGCGCATGCCGAGGTCGACGCCCTCGACCGGGCCGGTGACCGCGCGCGCGGCGCCACTGCCGTGGTGACCCTGGAGCCGTGCACGCACACCGGACGCACCGGACCGTGCGCGCAGGCGCTGGTCGCGGCGGGCGTGCATCGGGTGGTCTACGCACAGGCTGACCCGAACCCGGTCGCCGCCGGAGGAGCCCGGGTGCTGTCCGGGGCGGGAGTACAGGTCGTCGCGGGAGTGGAGGCCGCGAGCGCTCGGACGCTCAACCGGGCCTGGACGTTCGGGGTGGAGCACGGTCGCCCCCTGGTCACCTGGAAGCTGGCGACGAGCCTGGACGGCCGCAGCGCCGCCGCCGACGGCACCAGCCGGTGGATCAGCTCGTCGGCGGCCCGCGAGGACACCCACCGCCAGCGGGGCCGGTGCGACGTCGTGCTCGCCGGCACCGGGACGGTCCTCGCCGACGACCCGTGGTTGACGGTGCGTGACGCCGACGGCCGCCCGCTGACGCACCAGCCGCTGCGGGCGGTGCTCGGGCTGCGCGACCTGCCCGCCGATGCCCGCGTGCTCGACGGCACCGCCCAGACGGTGCGGCTGCGCACACGCGAGCCCGCGACCGCGTTGCAGGAGCTGTTCGGGCTCGGGCGCCGCCACGTCTTCTTGGAGGGCGGGCCGACCGTGGCCGCGGCGTTCATCCGCGCCGGCCTGGTCGACGAGGTGCTCGCCTATATCGCCCCGGTGCTGCTGGGGGCCGGAGCTGCCGCGGTCGGTGACCTCGGCATCACCACGATCGCCGATGCCGCCCGGCTCGCGGTGCAGGACATGACCGTGGTCGGCGAAGGAACCCAGCGCAACGTGCGGATCACCGCGACACTTCGAGGAGACGAGGACTGAGATGTTCACCGGCATCGTGGAGGAGCTCGGCGTGGTCGAGAGCCTCGAGGACCAAGGGGACGCCGTACGCCTCACCGTGCACGGGCCGCACGTGGTCACCGGCTCGGCGCTGGGTGACTCGATCGCGGTTAACGGGTGCTGCCTGACCGTGGCCACCCGGGACCACGAGTCGTTCACCGCCGACGTGATGGCCGAGACCCTGGACAAGACCGGGCTCGGCGGGCTGAGCGCGGGCGCGCGGGTCAACCTCGAGCGCGCGGTGACCGCGTCCACCCGGTTGGGTGGTCACCTGGTCTCCGGCCACGTCGACGGCACCGGCACGGTGCTGTCGCGGCGGCCCTCCGAGCACTGGGAGCTGGTCGACATCGCGCTGCCGGCGAGACTCGCCCGCTACGTCGTGCCCAAGGGGTCGATCTGCGTGGACGGGGTGTCCCTGACCGTCGTCGAGGTGCATGACCGGCCCGACACCCGGTTCACCGTGTCGCTGATCCCCGAGACGCTGGCCCGCACCACGCTCGGGCAGCGCCAGCCCGGAGAGCTGGTGAACCTCGAGGTGGACATGATCGCCAAGTACGTCGAGCGGCTGCTGGTCCCGCCCGAGCGGGCCGCCGAGACCGACCGGGTGGTCGAGACCGGCCGGGTGGTCGAGCCGGTCGAGACCGGTCGGGTGGTCGAGCCTGTCGAGACCGAGCGGGTGGTCGAGCCTGTCGAGTCCGGTCGGGTGGTCGAGCCTGTCGAGACCGAGTCCGGTGGTCACCGAGCCGAGAGGCAGGGCCGATGAACCCGATGGACTGGCTGCTCGAAGGCACGGTGAGCATCGGCTCGTCGGCGATCCTGGTGCGGGAGGTGGTCGGCAACGGCTTCGGCCTGGCCAGCGCCTTCGGCGGCATGCGCCGGCGCGTGTGGGCGTGGCCGGTGGGCATCGTCGGCAACGTCATCTTGTTCACCGTCTTCGTCGGCGGGATCCTGGACAAGCCCCAGGCACACGACCTGTGGGGTCAGGCCGGCCGGCAGGTGTTCTTCCTGGTCGTCTCGGCGTACGGCTGGTGGCGGTGGCGCCGCAGCCGCTCGGCCGGCGGCGCGGGTGACGGCGGCGCGATCGAGCCGGGCTGGGCCGGGCCGTCGGGGTGGCTGCGGTTGGCGGTGCTCGCGGTAGCCGGGACCGTGGTGTTCACCTTCGTGCTGCGGGCGCTCGGCTCGTGGGGCCCGGTCGCGGACGCCTGGATCCTGACCGGGTCGATCCTGGCCACGTATGGCATGGCCCGCGGCTGGACCGAGTTCTGGCTGGTGTGGATCGCGGTCGACGCCGTCGGCGTACCACTGCTGTTCGCGTCCGGCTACTACCCGTCGGCCGTCCTCTACCTGGTGTACGGCGCCTTCTGCCTGTGGGGCTTCGTCGCCTGGGTGCGTGCCCGGCGCCGGCTGGAGGACACGCACCGCGACCTCCCGGGCAGCGGCGACCCGGATCGCACCGAGGAGGTGTCGGCGTGAGCGCCCCGCGGGTCCGGCTCGATCCGGTCGAGGACGCCGTCGCCGACATCGCCGCTGGTCGGGCGGTCGTGGTAGTCGACGACGAGGACCGGGAGAACGAGGGCGACCTGGTCTTCGCCGCGAGCAAGTCCACCCCGGAGCTGATGGCGTTCATGATCCGCTACTCCTCCGGCGTGATCTGCGCGCCGGTGACCTCGACGACCCTGGACCGTCTGGGCATCCCGCTGATGACACCGCACAACCGCGAGCGCCTGCGCACCGCCTACACCGTCTCCGTCGACGCCCGCGACGGGATCAGCACCGGGATCTCCGCGGCCGACCGCTCGCACACCGTGCGGGTACTCAACGACTCGGCCACGGAGCCGTTCGAGATCGTCCAGCCGGGACACGTGTTCCCGCTGCGCTACCGCGAGGGCGGGGTGCTGGTGCGGGCGGGGCACACCGAGGCGTCGGTGGACCTGGCCCGGCTGGCCGGGCTGACACCGGCCGGGGTGATCTCGGAGATCGTGAACGACGACGGCACGATGAAGCGCGGGCAGGACCTGCGCGACTTCGCCGACGAGCACGGTCTGCGGATGATCTCCATCGAGGACCTGATCACCTACCGCCGCCGGCACGAGACCCATGTGGAGCGGGTGGCCGAGACCCGGCTCCCCACCGCGCACGGGGACGCCACCGCGTTCGGCTACCGGATCACCATCGACGGCTCCGAGCACCTGGCCCTGGTGTTCGGCGACCCGGCCGGACTGCGCGACGGGACGCCGGTGCTGACCCGGGTGCACTCGGAGTGCCTGACCGGGGACGTGTTCGGCTCGCGGCGCTGCGACTGCGGGCCGCAACTGGAGGAGGCGGTGCAGCGGATCGCCGAGGAGGGGCGCGGCGTGGTGGTCTACCTGCGCGGGCACGAGGGGCGCGGCATCGGCCTGGTTGCCAAGCTGCAGGCCTACCAGCTGCAGGACGGCGGCCGGGACACCGTGGACGCCAACCTCGACCTCGGGCTGCCCGCCGACGCCCGTCATTACGGTGCTGCCACCCAGATCCTGCGCGACCTCGGGGTCGGCTCGGTGCGGCTGCTCACGAACAACCCCGCCAAGACCACGAACCTGGAGGAATACGGCGTGGCCGTGGCCGAGCGGGTGCCGCTCACGCCGCATCCCAACGACCACAACCTGGCCTACCTGCTGACCAAGCGCGACCGGATGGGCCACGATCTGCCGCACCTGCGTGCCTCCGTGGAGACCGACGACCCTACGGTGGGAGACGGCAGCCGGGCTGCGGGAGCTCGGGCCGGCGAGGAAGGAGTCCAGCGATGAGCGGCGAGGGCGCCCCGGGGGCAGCACCGATCGACTGCCACGAGCTGCGGGTGGCGGTGGTGGCGGCCTGCTGGCACGAGCAGGTGATGGAGGGACTGGTCGCCGGCGCGCAACGGGCTTTCGACGACTACCGGGTGGAGGCGCCGGATCTGGTACGGGTGCCCGGATCCTTCGAGCTGCCGGTCGTCGCCGCGGCGCTGGCCGAGCGGGGGTACGACGCGATCGTCGCGCTGGGCGTGGTGATCCGCGGCGGCACCCCGCACTTCGACTACGTCTGCGGTGCCGCCACCGACGGGCTGAGCCGGGTCGCGCTGGACACCGGGACCGCTTTGGGCTTCGGCCTGCTCACGTGCGACGACGAGCAGCAGGCGCTCGACCGGGCCGGGCTCGAGGGGTCGCGGGAGGACAAGGGCTACGAGGCCGCGTCGGCCGCGCTGGTGACCGCGTCCACGCTGCGCAAGATCCGGCGCGGCTACGCCTACGAGG
>DASSVD010000245.1:0-31751 GCA_035706365.1 Nocardioidaceae bacterium | reverse complement strand
CTGGCGCCAGCGACAGCTCGACCATTCCTCGTGGCTGTGGCGCTCGCCGCACGGCTGGTACTGGTTGGTCGACCCCACCGGCACCCATCCGGTGCCACGCCGGGTCGGCGAGCGAGCCTGGACCGTCATCGGCCAGGCCGGTCCGGACGGCAGCGGCTCAACCCGCGCTCCCTGACCCAGGGCTAGGTGCCACCGCCCCCTCGACAGTCGATCAAGCACGCCTGCGCAGAGCCCGGCGCCGGACACCCGACGTCCGGACACCGGCTCAGGGCGCCCCGAGCTGCTCGGGCAACGGTTGCGCGTGCAGCACCACCAGCGAGGTCACCGCGCGCGTCAGGCACACGTAGAGCCGGCGCAGCCCGGTGACCTCGTCGGGCTCTCCTGCGACAATCCCGGCCGGCTCCACCATCAGCACGTGGTCGAACTCGAGCCCCTTGGCCAGGGTCGCCGGGACGAGGTCCAGCGCGATGTCGAACTCGGTGCCCGGCCCCGCCCCCGACTCTGCCCCCGAATCCGCGTCCGGGCCCGCCGGGGCCCCAGACTCCACCTGGCCCTCCACCTGGCCCGCGTCCTCCCCGAGTACCGCGTGGCCCACACTCGCGTCGCGCAGTGCCCGTGCGACCTGCTCGACGAGCGCGTCCGGAACGATCAGGCCCACCGACCCGACCCGGTCGGCGGCCGACCGCGCCGCGGGCACGACGGCCTCGAGAAGATCATCCACCTGGCGCACCACCAGCTCTCCGCGCGCGCGGCGTACCGACACCGGCGGCTCCAGGCCGGGCGCGATGGTAGGCAGGAGGCGCGCGGCGTACTCGATGACCTCGCCCGGCACCCGGAACCCCTTCGTCAGCTGCTCCACGTGCGCGTCGGCCTTGCCCAGATGGGTCAACGCGTCCTCCCACGACCGGGTCGCCCACGGCGTGGTGGCCTGCGCGAGGTCGCCGAGCACGGTGGTGGAGCCGGTCGAGCAGCGGCGGCCGATCGCCCGCAGCATCATCGGGCTCAGGTCCTGCGCCTCGTCGGCGACCACGTGCCCCACGCTGGCGGTCCGCTCCACCAGATCGGCCGCCTCGTCGATGAGCACCGCGTCCGCGAGGGTCCAACGAGCCGAGCCAGGCCCCTTCGGCGGCTTGGCCCAGGACAGCCGCTCCTGCTCCTCCTCGCTCAGCAGTCCGTCAGCGCTCGCCGCCAGGAACTCCCGGTCCCCGAGCAGCCGCAGCACCAGCCGGGCGGGGTCGACGGTCGGCCACAGCTGATCGACGTACTGCTTGACCGGCCGGCTGCGTGCGACCGCGTCCTGCACCCGGTCGTCCGGGGAGTCGCCGGCCAGCTCCATCTTCACCAGGATCGCGTGCGCCAGCCGCTGCGGCAGCATCGCGCGCCCGGCGCCGTAGCGGACGCCGCGGGTCCGCAGCGCCTCGAGTATCTCCTCCGCCTCGTACGCCGCCACGCGCCAGCGCCTCGCCCCGCGCGGCACGACCAGACCCTCCTGCGGCGTGGTCAGCAGCGACCAGATGGCGCGCTCGATCACCAGCGCCATCCGGGCGTCACCCTTCAGCGTGGCCACGTCGGCCGGTTCGTCGCCGCGGATCGCGTACTTCGCGTTCAACCGCGTGAGTGTGCCCGCGACCAAGCCCTCGATGGTGGTCTGCTGCGCCGCGATCTCGCCCAGCGCCGGGAGGACGTCGCCGATGTAGCGCAGGAACGACGCGTTCGGCCCGACCACGAGCACGCCCTGCCGCGAGAGCTGGTCGCGATGCGCGTAGAGCAGGAACGCCGCACGGTGCAGCCCCACCGCGGTCTTGCCGGTGCCGGGCGCGCCCTGCACGCACACCGACTGCTCCAGCTCCGAGCGGACGATGACGTCCTGCTCGGGCTGGATCGTGGCCACGATGTCGCGCATCGGCCCGATCCGGGGGCGCTCGATCTCGGCCTCGAGGATGGTCGAGTGTCCGGCGGTCTCACCCGTCCCCAGGTGGTCACCGGGCTCGCTCGCGCCGGTTCCCTCCAGCGGCGCCTCGTCCAGCAGCGCCTCGTCCTCGTACGCCGTGAGGCGCCCCTGCTGGAAACCGAACCGGCGTCGCAGCCGCACGCCCATCGGCTCTGCCTTGCTGGCGCGGTAGAAGGCCCGGCTGATCCGGGCCCGCCAGTCCACGACCATCGGGTCGCCGACCTCGTCGGTCACGTGGCGACGGCCGATGTAGAAGTGCTCGCCCCGGGCGTCGGGGTGGTCGTCGTCGTAGTCCAGGCGGCCGAAGAACAGCGGGACCGACGGGTCGTCCTCGAGCGCCTTCATCCGCTGGTAGATCGCGGAGGACAGGAACTTCTGGCTGACCCAGTCGCCGGCGGCCGCGGCGTCCAGTGACGCGGTGCGGCTGCGCATCCGCGCCAGCGCCTCCCGCGACGCGCCGAGGTGGTCGCGCTCGGCGAGCAGGATCGGGTCCTCGCCGCGGTCGTGGTGGGGATGGGTGGCTTCGGCGGTACGGGAGTCGGGCGTGGGAGCAGGCACGCGAAGACCTCGCAAGGTGTTGTGGGAACCCGCCGACGCTACACCCGCTCCCGGCCGCGTTCACCCGGTTTTCCGGGGTGAACGAGCCACCGCCTTCTGCCAGACTGTGCCGATGCCCGACACCGCCTGGCTGGACGCCTTCGACCTCGACCCGGACACCGTGCATCTCAACCACGGCTCGTTCGGAGCGGTGCCCCGGGTGGTCTCCGAGCAGCAGCGGCGCGTGCGGGCGCGCGGGGAGGCGAACCCGATGCGGTTCTTCCGGGTGGAGAGCCCACAGCTGAAGGAGCAAGCCCGGGGCGTGGCTGCGGAGTTCCTGGACGTCGAGCCGGACGCGGTGGCCCTGGTGCGCAACGTGACCACCTCCGCCGCGGTGGTGCTGTCCTCGTTGGCCGAGCAGGGTCGGCTCGGGCCCGGCGACGTGGTGCTGCTCGCCGCGTCGGGCTACCACTCCGTCCGGCTCGCGGTGGCCCGGGAGTGCGCACGGGTCGGCGCGACGTACGCCGTGGTGGACTTCCCCGTCGACGCCGACGACGAGCAGGTCGTCCTGGCCTACCGCGAGGCGCTCGACGACGCGGCCGGTCGTGTCCGGCTGGTGGTGGTCGACCAGGTCACCTCGCCGACCGGCGCGGTGCTGCCCGTGGCGCAGGTCAGCGCGCTCGCCCACGAGGCCGGCGCGCTCTGCTTCGTGGACGCCGCGCACGTGCCCGGGCAGCTGCCCGCCCGTCCCCGCGCCACCGGCGCCGACTTCTGGACCGGCACCTGGCACAAGTGGGGTTTCGCGCCCCGCGGCACGACCGCGCTGTGGGTGGCGCCCGACGAGCGCCCCGGCGTGCAGCCGCTGACCACCAGCTGGAACCACGGTCAGCCGTTTCCGCTGCCCTTCGACGCCACGGGCACCGACGACTACTCCGGCTGGTACTGCCTGAGCACGGCCCTCGACTTCTGGTCTTCGGCCGGCGGGCCGGACATCGCCGCCAGGGCGGAGGCGCTGCTCGACAAGGGTGCTGCGCAGGTGGCCGAGTCCCTGGAAGTCGGTGCGCTGGCCGGATCCGTGCCCGGCGCCGACGACCCGCCGGCGACGCCACCCCGCCCGGCGCCCTGCCTGCGGCTGGTGCCGCTGCCGCCGGGTGTCGCGGACACCGACCCGGCGGCCGCCGCGCTCTACCGCGCACTCAGCGCACGGGGCGTCGAGACCCAGATCGTGGCGTACGCCGGCCGCGGCTGGGTCCGGCTCAGCGCCGCGCTCTACAACGGGGCCGACGACTACGCCCGACTCGCCGAACTGCTGCCCGACGCCGTGGCCGAGGTCGCGCGGGCTCAGGCCTCGTCGAGCTGACGGCCGGCGAAGTACATCAGCGGGTCGCTGAGCAGCTCGATGCCGATCCCGTCGGGGTCCTTGAGGTACATCGACTCCTCGATGCCGCGGTCCGGCCCGACGTAGTCGATGCCGCGCGCGTCCAGCCGCTCGCGCAGCTGCTCCCACCGGTCCCGCGGCACGGAGATCGCGATGTGCTGCACCGACCCGAAGGCCTCCTCGCCCGGCTCCAGGCCGAGCCCCGGGAAGTCGAAGAAGCCCAGCAGCGTCCGGTTGCCCACGTCGAAGAAGAAGTGCGAGGACCCCGGGTAGTCGCGGTTCTCGACCAGCTCGACCAGTGGGAAGCCGAGCAGCCCCTGGTAGAACTCGATGGTCTGCTCCACGTCGGAGCAGATCAGCGCCGCGTGGTGGATGCCGCGTCCGGGGCTGTCCCGACGCTCCGGCGGGAGCAGGTGCCGCTCGCGCAGCTCGGCGCGCCGGCGCTCGAGGTCGGCCTGCTCGGTGGAAGTCGGTGTCGGCATCGCGGCGCCTCCCGTGGTCGCGGCCCCCGTCGCGGGCGCCACTCTAGCCGCGCACGACCGGTGGTTGAAAGGTCTCCTACCCGGCGGTGATGTCGTCGGCGTCCAGGATCCGGTAGGCGTAGCCCTGCTCGGCGAGGAACCGCTGCCGGTGCTGGGCGAAGTCGGCGTCCACGGTGTCGCGGGCGACGATCGCGTAGAAGCGCGCCGAACGGCCGTCGTCCTTGGGTCGGAGCAGCCGTCCCAGCCGCTGCGCCTCCTCCTGCCGGGACCCGAACGACCCCGACACCTGGATCGCCACAGCGGCCGAGGGCAGGTCGACGGAGAAGTTGGCCACCTTGGAGACCACCAGCAGGTCCAGCTCCCCGGTCCGGAACGCCGCGAACAGTCGCTCCCGCTCCTTCACCGGGGTCTCGCCCTTGATCACCGGGGCATCCAGCCGCTCGGCCATCTCGTCGAGCTGGTCGATGTACTGCCCGATCACCAGCGTCGGCTCGCCGGCGTGCCGGGCCACCAGCTGCTCGACCACGGACGTCTTCACCCCGGTGCAGGAGGCCAGCCGGTAGCGCTCGTCGGGCTCGGCCGTGGCGTAGACGAAGCGCTCGCCCTCGGGCAGGGTGACCCGCACCTCGACGCAGTCGGCCGGCGCGATCCAGCCCTGGGCCTCGATGTCCTTCCACGGGGCGTCGTACCGCTTCGGGCCGATCAGGCTGAACACGTCCCCCTCGCGCCCGTCCTCGCGGATCAGCGTGGCGGTCAGACCGATCCGGCGCCGGGCCTGCAGGTCCGCGGTCATCCGGAAGATCGGCGCGGGCAGCAGGTGCACCTCGTCGTAGACCACCAGCCCCCAGTCCTTGGCGTCGAACAGCTCCAGGTGGGCGTAGGCGCCCTTCCGGCGGGTGGTCATCACCTGGTACGTCGCGATCGTGACCGGTCGGATCTCCTTGGTGGTGCCGGAGTACTCCCCGATCTCGTCCTCGGTCAGCGAGGTGCGCCGCAGCAGCTCCTCCTTCCACTGCCGGGCCGACACCGTGTTGGTGACCAGGATCAGCGTGGTCGCCTTCGCGTGCGCCATCGCCGCGGCGCCCACCAGCGTCTTGCCGGCACCACACGGCAGCACCACGACACCGGACCCGCCGTGCCAGAACGAGTCGGCCGCCTCGCGCTGGTAGCCGCGCAGGCTCCAGCTGGACTCGTCCAGCTCGATCGGGTGGGCCTCGCCGTCGACGTAGCCGGCGTAGTCCTCGGCCGGCCAGCCCAGCTTGAGCAGCGCCTGCTTGAGGTTGCCGCGCTCGGAGGGATGCACCGCGACGGTGTCCTCGTCGACCCGCTCGCCCAGCATCGGCTTGACCTTCTTGGCCCGCAGCACCTCCTCGAGCACCGGGCGGTCCTGCGAGACCAGCACCAGCCCGTGGTTGGGGTGCTTCTCCAGCCGCAGCCGCCCGTAGCGGGCCATCGTCTCGGCGATGTCGACCAGCAGCGCGTGCGGGACGGTGTAGCGCGAGTAGGCGAGCAGGGTGTCCACCACCTGCTCCGCGTCGTGCCCGGCGGCCCGGGCGTTCCACAGGCCCAGCGGGGTGAGCCGGTAGGTGTGCACGTGCTCGGGGGAGCGCTCCAGCTCCGCGAACGGCGCGATCGCCTTGCGGCAGTCCTGTGCCTGCGGGTGGTCGATCTCCAGCAGCAGGGTCTTGTCGGACTGGACGATGAGCGGGCCGGACGGGGCGCTCACGCGGTCTCCCGGGCCGCCGAGGCCTTCTGCCGGGCGCGGTAGGCGGCGACGTTGGCGCGTGAGGAGCACCGGTCCGAGCAGTAGCGGCGGGACTGGTTGGGCGAGGTGTCGACGAACACGTGCGTGCACGGGTTCGCGTCGCACACCCCGAGCCGGGTCGCGCCGAGGTCGCACACCAGCGTCGACAGGCCCATCAACGACTCCGCGATCAGCAGCTCCGCGACCGAGGAGGAGCGGTCCGCCACGTGCATGTGCCACCCCGGCCCGTGGCCGGCGATGTAGGGCGTGACGGGGTGCTTGGCCAGCAGCGCGTTGAGCTGGTCGACCACTGCCTGCTCGTCGCCGGTGTTGGACGACTCGAACACCGGGCGCAGGTCGCGCTGGAAGCGGCGCAGCGCCGAGACGTCGCGGTCGACCACCTGCTCGTGCAGCCAGGTCCGGCCGTCGCCGAGCAGCGCGACCAGCGCGTCGGCGTCGTCGAGCTCGGCGTTGACGAGCTCCGCGGCGCGTTCGGCGTAACGAACAAAGTCCATGACTAGATCTTACGTCTCCGGCAAACCGGCGCCGTGGTCCGCCGGGGACAGCAGCCGGACGGCGGTGACCCGGTGGATCGCGAAGGACCGGACCTCGTCGGCTCTGCGGTCGTACGCCGACAGCCGTCCGCCCTCGACCCGGCGCGGCTCGACCACCCGCTCCACGGCCGACCCGTCCGCGTCGACGTAGCCGATCCACACCGGACGTCCCGCGTCGGTCGCCTCACGCAGCAGGGCCATCGCGGCGGTCGGGGACTGGGGTCGGGAGGAGCCGTTGCGCGCCGGGCGCTGGGCGACCGCCTCGTCGCCGGCGCGGAGCGCGTTGACCGTGGCCGAGACGCGGGCCGTCTGTCGCGCGGCGCGGCCCCGGTCCGCCCCCTCGGCCGGACCACCCCGGGCCGGACGCGGCGTACGCGCCCGGAACGCCTCGCGACGAGCGAGCCGCACGGTGCCGTCCGGTGCCTCGACCACCGGCGCGGCCCCCAGCTCGCGCAGTCGCGGCAGCAGCACGTCGACCGGCATGTCGGAGACCACCACCGTCGGCGCGATCCGGCGCAGCCGCAGGGCCTTGCCGCCCGGCCCGTGCACCAGCTCGGCCAACGCCGCCTCGTCGTCGCTGCGCAGGAACGACCCGGCCGCCCCGACCCGCAGCGTCCCGAACCGGCGGGCGACGTCGTCGATCAGGTAGACCAGCGGCTGGGGCACCGGGGTGCGCGAGGCCGAGGCGACGAAGTCGTGGACCTCCCGCACGGACCAGCCGGAGTCGAACGCGCGGCGCACCGAGGTGGCGGTGAACCGGTAGACGGTGGCGCCCCCACGCGACTCGATGTCGGCCATCGCCGCCAGCTGGTGGGCCAGCTCGTGTGCCAGCGGCCCCGGCGCCACCGCGGTCAGGTCCGCCTGCAGCAGCACGTGGTCGACCGGCTCGGGCAGCAGCGGCTCGAGCGCCGCCGGAGCGGCGTGGTGCGGGTCGTCGGTGGACAGCAGCGCCCGCCCGTGCGCGGCCAACCCACCCAGCGCGAGTACGCCGACCTGCGCGGCCTCCTCGACCACCCAGGCCACCGCCTCGGCCCGCTGCGCCGGGCGGCGGGGGCGACGCCACCGCACCCGGTCCACCAGCGAGGCGACCCCGGTGCCGCTGGCGAGCACCTCGCCCGCCGGCAGCTCCCCGACCGCGGTCAGGGCCATCCGCCGCGCCTCCGGCAGCCACGCGCGCTCCAGGTCCGGCCCCAGCGCGTTGACCGGCTTGCCGTTGGCCCGCGCGCCCACCAGGCCGACCAGCCGCGGGGAGTCCAGCCACGCCTGCGCGAGCCGGCCCCAGCGGTCGGCGACGCTCCCGGCGTTCCACACGTCGAAGGCGTCGGTGGGCAGCCACGCCGCGTCGAGGTCGTCGGTGGCGCCCACCGCGATCAGCCCCGCAGCATGGGCGATCTCGACGTGCAGTGCGGCGGCACGCTCGCCCAGGTGCAGCAGCTCCGCGGCGGCCTTCAGCTCGCGAACCCCGAGTCCGCCGCTGCGCAAGGCCGACGGCGGGTGCGAGCCCCAGTGCTCGAGCAGCAGCTCCACGTGGCGGACCAGCTCGAATGCAGCCCCGCCCGCGGCGCGGTCCACCAGCGCCTGGTCGCGCGCGGAGGTGGCCAGCGGGGGTTCCACGTCCGTCGGCTCGCGGGTGGTGCGGCCTCCGCGCAGGGCGACCGCAACCTCGCGAGGGACCGCCACGTGCCGGGCGTCGCGGGCGATCAGCAGGCCACGCGCGAGCAGCTGCTCCACCGGAGTGGTCGCATCCGCGCGCCGCACCGCCCGCCCGGCCGACTCCATCCGGCCGTCCACGCCCTCGCGCTCCAGCCGCTCGAGCACGGCCTGGGCCCCGTCGTCGACGTCGTCGACGAGAGCGGTCACCCGCCCGGGGTCGGCCAGGGCGGCGGCCAGGGCGGCGACGTCCGTGTCACGGTCGCCGCTCGGCACCAGGCCCAGGTCGCGCACCAGGTCCGCGACGCGGTTCGGCCCGGCACCGGCGAGCAGCGTCTCGACCGGCGCACCCAGGCGGGTCCCGCCACCGCTGCCGGGCAGCACCTCGTGCAGCACGCTGACCGGCCGCAACGCCTCCGGCTCTCCCCACAGCAGGGCGAGCTCGCGCAGCGTCCCCAGCGCCGTGTCGACCGAGCCGGAGGCGGCGTACACGCGCTCGTGCAGGGCGGTGGCGGCAACCGGTGCCGGAAGGGTGAGGGCAGCCTCGAGGACGGTCAGCTCCAGCTGGGTCAGCGAGTCCACCGCGCGCAGCACCGAGGCCCGGGTTCCGGCGCGTGAGGCCAGCTGGGAGCTGTCCTGCGGGGCCGGCGTGGTCAGGTCCGGTCGGCGTTCGAGCAGACAGGCCAGCTGCGCCGGCGACCAGCTGCGCAGCTGTTCGGCCAGCGTCCTCGGCACACCGGTGGGGGACATCCTCTCTACGGTACTCAGTGCGGCCCAGCGGGTGGGCCTGGCAGGATGGCGGGCGCTGACAGGACCAGCGGGGACCACCAGGGGCCAGACCGAGCGGAGGACGTGCGTGGCAGTCATCGAGGCCCGGGGACTGGGCAAGCAGTACTCCGGCAAGCCCGCCGTCGCCGACCTGAGTTTCGACGTCGCGCCCGGCAGCGTCACCGGCTTCCTCGGTCCGAACGGCGCCGGCAAGTCCACCACGATGCGGCTGATGCTCGGCCTGGACCGCGGAGCCGGTACGACCACCTTCGACGGCGAGCCGTTCACGGCGCTGGAGCGTCCCATGCGACGCGTGGGCGCCCTGCTCGAGGCGCGGCCGTTCCACCCCACCCGCACCGCGCGCAACCACCTGCGGATGCTGGCCGCCGCGAACGGCATCCCGCTGCGCCGCGTCGACCAGGTGCTCGAGCAGCTGGGACTGGCCGCGGTGGCGCGCAAGAAGCCGAAGACGTTCTCCCTGGGCATGGGTCAGCGGCTGGGACTGGCGGCCGCGCTGCTCGGTGACCCGGACACGCTGATCCTCGACGAGCCGGCCAACGGGCTGGACCCGCAGGGCATCCAGTGGATGCGCACCCTGCTCAAGGGTCTGGCCGCCGACGGCCGCTCGGTCTTCGTCTCCAGCCACCTACTCAGCGAGATGGCCCTGCTGGCCGACCAGCTCGTGGTGATCGGCCGCGGCCGGCTGATCACCAGCGGCCCGGTCGCGGACTTCGTCAAGGGGTCGCGCCGCAACACCGTGCTGGTGCGCACGCCGCAGGCCGACGAGCTGGCGGCCCGCCTGGCCGGCGACGGCGTCACCGTCGAGCCGACGGAGCCCGGCGCTCTCACCGTGACCGGGATGGACGTCGCGGCCGTCGGCGACGTCGCGTTCGACCACGGCATCCGGCTGCACGAGCTCACCGCGCGAGCGGCCACGCTGGAGGAGGCGTTCTTGGAGGCGACCGGCGACGCCCAGGAGTTCGAGGCGAGCGCCCGATGAGCGCCGCGCTGGCCTACGAGTGGACGCGGATCCGCACCATCCGCTCCACGTGGTGGCTCACCGCGCTGACCCTGGCGCTCGGTGTGGGCCTGGCGTTCCTGGTCTCCTGGGGGATGTCGGTCGACCTCGGCAACGGGAACACCCCCGGCCCGCAGGAGCGGCCGCTGATCGCGCCGATGATCGTGGGGCAGTTCGCGGGCCAGGGCGCGCCGCTGTTCATCGCCTACGTGATCGCGATGGTCGGGGTCTTCGCCTGGGGCCACGAGTACCGCCACGGGATGATCCGGGCGACGCTGACGGCGCTGTCCTCGCGCACGTCTGCCTGGGCGGCCAAGTACGTCGTGGTCGCGCTGTGGGCCGCCGGCACCGCGTTGCTCACCATGCTGCTCAGCGCCGCGGTCGGGTGGCTGTGGCTGCGCGACGACGGGATCTCCTTCGCCACCGGCGATGTGGCTCAGGTGCTGGTCGCCACCGCGGCGTACACGGTGCTGTTCACCTGGGTGGCCGCCGCACTGGCCTCGCTGATCCGGCAGCAGGCGGCCGCCCTGGTGCTGATGTTCCTGTGGCCGCTGGCGTTGGAGAACGTGATCACCCTGGTGCTCAACGTGGTTCCCGGGCTCGACGCGCTCGCGTCGTTGTCCCGCTTCCTGCCCTACAACGCCGGGGCACGGATGCTGAGCGTCGGCGATCGCTCCGGCGGGGCGCTGTTCGGCGACCCGCTCTCGCCCTGGGGTGGCCTCCTGGTGTTCGGCGCCTTCGCCGCCGTGCTGCTGGGTGCCAGCCTGGTCCTCTTCCGGGAGCGCGATGCCTGAGCCCGCCGAGGTCTGGTACGTCAGCTACGGGTCGAACCTGGCAGAGCAGCGGCTGGCCGCCTACCTCGAGGGCGGTCGGCCGCCGGGAGGCACCGTCACCCACCCGGGCGCCCGGGACCCGAGTCCACCCGCGCGGAGCATCCCGGTGCAGCTGCCCGGTCGCCTCTACTTCGCCGGCCACTCGGCGCAGTGGGGTGGCGGCGGAGTCGCGTTCTACGACCACGACACCCCGGGCCCGACGCCGGCGCGGGCGTACCTGGTCACCGCCGCCCAGCTCGCCGACATCGCCGCTCAGGAGATGCACCGCGTCCCGGACCCGGAGGACCCGCTGGAGGAGGTGCTCGTGGGTGGACTCGAGCAAGGCCTCGAAGGCGGGCGCCACTCGGTCGGGCCGGGACACTACGAGACCCTGGTCGAGGTGGGGAGGCACGGGGGGCGGGCGATGCTGACGTTCACTGCCCCGCACGGGGTGGGCCACGTCGAGCAGACCGAGCCGTCGCCGGCCTACCTCGCGATGCTGGCTGCGGGGCTGCGCGAGGCGCACGGGTGGAGTCAGCAGCAGATCGGCGCCTACTTCGACCGGGTGGTCGTGGCCGGTCAGGGCCGACCGAGCGCGCGGTAGGTCCAGCCGGCCGCGCGCCACCGCCGCGGGTCCAGGCAGTTGCGCCCGTCGACCACCGCCGGTGCGGCCACCACGCCGGCGAGCACCCGCGGGTCCACCTCGCGGAACTGCTGCCACTCGGTGAGCACGAGGACGACATGCGCTCCCTCGCAGGCGGCCATCAGGGAGTCGGCGTACCGCAGCGTCGGCCACGACCGCCGTGCGTTGGCCAGGGCCTGCGGGTCGTGCACCGTCACGTGCGCGCCGAACAGGTGCAGGCGCCCGGCCACGTTGAGGGCGGGGGAGTCGCGGATGTCGTCGGACTCCGGCTTGAACGCGGCACCGAGCACGGCCACCCGGGCGCCCGGCCACGGTCGGTCCACGAGCTCGGCGGCCATGTCCACCACCCGCTGCCGCCGACGCTGGTTGATCGCGTCGACCTCCCGCAGGAACGTCAAGGCGTCGCCGGCCCCGAGCTCGCCGGCGCGGGCCATGAAGCCGCGGATGTCCTTGGGCAGGCAGCCCCCGCCGAACCCCAGGCCGGCGTTGAGGAAACGCCGCCCGATCCGGGGGTCATGGCCGATCGCGTCGGCGAGGACCGTCACGTCCCCGCCGGTGGTCTCGCACAGCTCGGCCATCGCGTTGATGAAGGAGATCTTGGTGGCCAGGAACGCGTTCGCCGCAGCCTTGGCCAGCTGGGCGGTAGCCAGGTCGGCCACCACCACCGGGGTGCCCGACTCGATCGGTTCGGCGAACACCGCGCGCAGCGCCTCCTCGGCGGGCGCGGACTCCGGCCCCGGCGGCAGGCCGAAGACCAGACGCCCCGGGCGCAGCGTGTCCTCCAGGCCGTGTCCCTCGCGCAGGAACTCCGGGTTCCACGCCAACGCCACGTCCGGGCCGGCCGGAGCGAGCTCGACGAGTCGTCCGCGCAGGCGCTCCGCCGTCCCCACCGGGACCGTCGACTTCCCGACCACGACGCAGGGCCGGGTCAGCAGCGGCCCTAGCGACTCGATCGCCGCGTCCACGTGGGACACGTCGGCGGCCAGGTCGCCCTCGCGCTGCGGCGTCGACACGCACAGGAAGTGCACGTCGCCGAAGTCGGCGGCCTCCTGGTAGGAGCCGGTGAAGCGCAGCCGCCCGGACTCGACGTGCTTGCGCAGCATCGGCTCCAGGCCCGGCTCGTAGAACGGCGGACGTGCCTCCTGCAGAGCGGCCACCCGGTCGGGGTCCACGTCCAGCCCGAGCACCTCGAAGCCGAGCTCGGCCATGCAGGCCGCATGGGTCGCGCCGAGGTAGCCGCACCCCAGCACGGTGATCCGTGGCGCCATCGACTCTCTCCCTCGCGTCTGCCGTGTCCTTCTCGTGTGCCGTCCGGCTCGTGCGTCCGGCCCGTCGGCTCAATCTCGCACCGGCGCCGGGACCGGCGCCCCCGTCGGCTGCGGCAGCACGCCTACGCCGTTTTGCCGATGTCGCTGCCGGCGCCGGACCGGTGTGCTGGGTCCCGGTGCAGAACGAGAGGAGAGCGGCATGCGGGTACTCACCGTGGCGGCGCACCCGGACGACGAGACGCTGGGCGCCGGCGGGACGATGGCCTGGCACGCGGAGCGGGGCGACTCCGTGTGGGCGCTCGTGCTCACCGACGGGGTGACGTCGCGACACGACCGGGTGGAGCTGCAGGCCGAGTGCGCCGAGCGCGCCTGCAAGGTGCTGGGGGTCGAGCGGCTGGTCCTCGCCGGGCTGCCCGACCAGCGCCTGGACACGCTGACCCTGCTCGACGTGATCACCCCGATCGAGCGGTGCATCGAGCAGCTGCGTCCCGACGTGGTGCTCACCCACTTCATGGGCGACGTCAACGAGGATCACCGGCTGGTCGCGCGGGCGACCATGGTCGCCACGCGGCCGGTGCCCGGCAGCAGCGTGCGGCGGGTGTGCTCCTTCGAGGTCCCGTCCTCGACGGACTGGGCGCCGCCGATCCCGGGCAGCGTGTTCGCGCCGAACCTGTACGTCGACATCAGCGGCTCGCTCGAGACCAAGCTCGCAGCGATGGCGTGCTACGCCGACACCTTCCACAGCGAGGTGCGGCCGTTTCCGCACCCGCGGTCGATGCAGGCGCTCACGGCGTACGCCCACCGCCATGGCGCGGCCTCCGGGCTGCTGGCCGCCGAGCCGTTCATGCTGCTGCGGGAGTCCGCCGGTCGGGGGCTGGAGAGCGCGCTTCCGGCCGCCCCGGCCCCGGCCTCCCGGGAGTCCGCGTGAACGCCCGCCGCGCCCTCGACGCGCTGGTCGCGCTGGTGGCGCTCCTGGTGCTGACGCCGCTGCTGCTGGCGCTCGGGCTGCTGGTCGTGCTCACCTCGCCCGGGCCGGTCCTGTTCTGCCAGGAGCGGGTGGGGCTGCACGGCCGGCCGTTCCGGATCTACAAGTTCCGCACCATGGTGCGCAACGCGCACCTGCTCGCCGCGCACGTCTCGCCGGCCGGGGACCCTCGGGTGACCCCGCTGGGGCGGGTGCTGCGGGCCTGCTACCTCGACGAGCTGCCGCAGCTGCTCAACGTGCTGCGCGGCGACATGGCCCTGGTCGGCCCGCGTCCCGAGACTCCCGAGCACGTCGCGCTGTACACGCCGGCAGAGCTCCGGGTGCTCAGCGTCCGGCCCGGCCTGGCCGGCCCCTCGACGCTGGGCTTCATGGACGAGGCCGAGCGGCTGGCCGGGGTCGAGGACCCCGCCGCGCACTACCGCGCGGTGCTGCTGCACGAACGTGTCCGGATGGATCTCGGCTATCTGGACCAGCGTTCCCTCCGCTACGACCTGCGGCTGCTGTGCCGCCAGGTGCTGGCCATCATGCGCCGCGGAGGGCACGCCGCGGACGGCCCGACCGGGGCGTCCGTTCCACCGCACCGCAGGGTGCCTGTCCACCGGGAGCAGACCCGATGAACCACACGAGAGGGCGACTGGAGCGCCGGCGAGCACGATCCCGTCCGGGCGTCGCCGTGATCGCTGTCAGCGCACTGACGCTGTCCACCGTCTCCGCGGCATCGCTGGCCGGGGCCGGCGCCGCTTCGGCAGCGGACCTGTCCGGCTCCGAGGTGCGCGCAGTGCAGACCAGTGCCTGGACGCCGCCCAGCCCGGACCCGTCCGGCATCGTCTACCTGGGCGACGGCTTCCTCGTCCCCGACGGGGAGGTCGACGAGATTCCGGCCGCCGATCCCGGCGGCTTCGCGGGCGTCAACCTGTTCGAGACGGACCTGCAGGGGAACCTGCGGGCCACCGGGACCACGCAGCCGTGGAGCGACGAGCCGGTCGACGCGGCCTACGACGCGGCCGGAGACCGGATGTTCCTCGTCGACGACGACAAGAAGTCGGTCTTCGAGATCTCCTCACCCGGGGGCGACGGCACCTGGGGCACCGGCGACGACAGCATGCCCGACACCAAGGGCTTCAAGACCTCGACCTTCGGCAACACCGACCCCGAAGGAGTCGCCTACGACACCTCGACGGGCGAGCTGCTCCTGCTCAACGGGCAGACCGGTGCCCGGTTCTACCGGCTCAGCGCCGGCGCGGACGGTGCCTTCGCCGGCATCGGGTCCGGCTCCGATGACTCGGTCACGGAGTACGACCTGGCCAAGTACGGCGCGGTCGACCCCGAGGGCATCGCCTACGACGCGGCGCGCAACACCGTCCTCGTCGTGGACGACAGCAGCAACACCATCTACGAGATGGCCAGCAACGGCGCGCTGCTCAACCGGATCAGCCTGGCGGGCATCAGCTCCCAGGCGCTGGCCGGCATCACGATGGCACCGGCCAGCGACGGCTCCGGCGTGCGGCACTACTACGTCGCCGACCGCGGCCTGGACAACAACAGCCACCCGGGAGAGAACGACGGCGTCATCCACGAGGTCTCCGCGAGCCTGCCGCCGATCACCGACCTCCCACCCGTCGCGGACGCGGGCGTCGACCAGATGATGGACGTCACCGAGACCGCCCAGCTGATCGGCTCGGGCAGCGACCCGGACGCCGGGGACACGCTGAGCTACACGTGGTCGAACCAGACCCCCGACGTCGGCACGGTGACCTTCGGAGCCGCCGGGGCGGCGGCGACCACCGCGACCTTCTCCGCGCCGGGGACCTACCTGCTGCGGCTCACCGTCAGCGACGGACAGCTCAGCTCCTTCGACGACCTGACCGTGCAGGTCTACAACCCCGGCGCCACGCGCACGATCAGCGTGCCGATCATGTCCGGTGCCGACGACGCGCAGGAGGGCGGCGGGTCCAGCGGGACCTTCGTCGACCTCTCGAGCGCCGACGACGAGATCGGCAACGACGGACCGCCGACCCCCGAGGCGATGCTGCTGGGGCTGCGCTTCGTCAACCTGCCGGTCCCCCAGGGTGGGGAGATCGTGAGCGCCAAGGTGCAGTTCAAGGCAGACGAGGTGGGCACCGACGCCGCGAGCTTCTCCATCGCCGGAGAGTCCGCCGACCACTCCGCACCGTTCCTGGCCTCGGCCGGGAACCTCTCCACGCGGGCCCGGACGGCCGCGCAGGTGCCGTGGGCCCCGCCGGCCTGGGAGGTGATCGGTGAGGAGGGCCCGGCCCAGCTCACCCCGGAGCTGGCGCCGATCCTGCAGGAGATCGTGGACCGGCCCGGCTGGGCCACAGGCAACGCGGCGTCCCTGCTGTTCTCCGGGACGGGTCGGCGTACCGCCGAGGGCAAGGACGGTCTGGCACCGCCGGTGCTGGTCCTGCAGTTCAAGATGACCGCCACCACGCCGGTCAACGCTGCGCCGGTCGTCGACGCCGGGCCCGATCGGAGCGTCACCCTGCCCGACGCTGCCGCGCTCGACGGCAGCGTCACCGACGACGGCCTGCCCGGGGCGACGCAGACGGTGCAGTGGACGGCCCAGTCCGGGCCCGCCCCGGTGAGCTTCGCCGACCCGACCGCGATCGACACCACCGCGTCGTTCAGCCAGCCCGGCAACTACGTGCTGGCGCTCACCGCCGACGACGGTGCGCTGAGCACGACCGACACCGTCACCGTGAACGTCTCGGCCGCCGGCGGTCCGGGCGGGCCTGGTGGTCCGGGCGGGCCCGGCGGTCCGGACGGGCCCGGTGGTCCGGGCGGTTCGCAGAACTCCGCCCCGGTCGTGGACGCCGGGCCGGACAGCACGGTGCAGCTTCCCGCCGACGCGCAGCTGCACGGCGTGGTCAGCGACGATGGCAACGGCACCCTGAGCGTCGGCTGGAGCCGGCAGAACGGTCCCGGTTCGGTGACCTTCGCCGACGCCGGCGCGGCGACCACGACGGCGAGCTTCAGCCGGCCCGGGCGCTACACCCTGCGGCTGACCGCCGACGACGGGCAGTTCAGCCGTCAGGACAGCACCGTGGTCACGGTGGAGCCCGGGCAGCTGACCCTCACCCTCGACGCGAGCCGGCAGACGGTCCGTGCCAACGGGCGCGTGCAGCTGACCGGGTCGGTGCGAGACGCGGGCGGCAACCCGGTCTCCGGCGAGCAGGTGGTCGTCGAGGTGCAGCGCACCGGCCGCTCGGGAACGGTGCTGGACACCGTGCGGACCACGCGGAACGGCACCTTCCGGGCCAGTGACCGGCCCCGGACCAGCGCGACCTACGTCGCCCGCGCCGGGGCCGCGGTGTCCACCCCGGTGCAGGTGCGGGTGCAGGCCCGGGTGCGGGTGGTGCTCAACCGGCCCCGGATCGTGGTCGGGCACCGGGCGGTCGTGCGCGGCCACGTACGGCCCGGCTCGGCGGGCCAGCTGCTGCGGCTCCAGCGGTGGACCGGGCACACGTGGCGCACCGTGGAGCGCGACACCCTCCACCGCCGTGACCACGGGCGCTTCCGGTTCCAGGTGGAACCGAAGGCCCGGCGCGCCCACCACTACCGGGTGGTGGCCGCGCGTCACGACGGCCGGGTGCGCACCGTGGCACCGGCTCGCCCCCGAGGGGTGGTGCTCCGCGTCGTACTCCCGCAGCACCGCCACCGGGGGCACCACTAGGACGGTTCAGGGGGAGCCCAGCAACGGAGGCGCCTCCCGCGGGGGCGAGCCGTGAGCCGGAGCCGGGCGCGTGAGCCCGGGGGGTGAATGCTCCCCACCCCGCGGCGGGTCCGACCACCCCCGGGTCGGGCCCGCCGCCTCTGTCCGAAGCCGGAGCACCGGCGCCGGGCAGGAGGCGAGCACCCGCTCCAGCAGCAGCGCCCCGCGCTCGAGCTCGGCCCGTTGGGCTTCGGCCGGCAGCGACTGGGTGCGGCTGTGCCGGGAGGCCCGCGCGGCCAGTCGTCGCTGCGCCTCGACCGGGGACACCTCGAGGACCAGGACCAGATCGCTGCGTGCGGCATCCGGCACGGTCGCCCACCACGAGGACGGATCACCGCTCGCGGTGCGCAGCAGCAGCGTCCACACCGTGTGCACGGGTCCCTCTTCCAGCAGGCACACGCGTGAACCCGCCTCACCGCGTCCGGCACGCGCGCCGGTGACCAGCGCGTTCGTCGCCCACCACTGCGCGAGACCGGCGACGACGTCGCGCCTCGAGGCCGGTCCGCTCCCGAGCAGCCGGGAGACGTCGAGCGCGGCGGCCCGGGGCTGTCGAACCACGGCGCCGGCCGCGAGCAGCAGCCGGCGCGGCAGGCGCCTGCCTCGCGGGACTGCGGCCGAGATCGGAGCGTCGAGCACGCGACAGCCCGGTCCCCCGGGAGGTGCGAGCTGAGCGGTCAGCGCGGCCGCCAGCGTGGACTTGCCGGCGCCAG
The DNA here is from genome assembly GCA_035706365.1 of Nocardioidaceae bacterium. GTDB lineage: Bacteria > Actinomycetota > Actinomycetes > Propionibacteriales > Nocardioidaceae > Nocardioides_C. The sequence goes on along the minus strand of DASSVD010000245.1, from coordinate 13,521 downwards.
GCAGCCCGCACAGCTCGACGACCAACGGCCGGCCCGCGGCGGTCTCGGTGCGCATGGCCACGTTCAGCTCCAGGCGCGGCGGTGCCGCAGCGCCCGCATCACCGCGGCGGTCAGCGTCACGACCGGTGTCAGGGTGGTGTCCAGTCGGAGTACGGCGACGCCGGCGCGCTCCAGCTCGTCGGCGACCCGGCGACAGGCCTCCACCTCGCCCTGGAGGTAGCGGCGCAGCGCTGCGTCGGGCAGCAGTTGGGCCGGATGGGCCTTGGCGCGCTCGCGGGTCCGCTCGACGAGGCTGGGCAGGTCCGCCTCGACCAGCACCAGCAGGTCCAGCGTGCCGACCAGCTCCCGACGGCGTGCGGGCCACCAGCCGGCCACGGGGCCGTCACCGTCGGGGAGCCGAACGATGTCGGCGTCCGCCAGCGCGCTGCTCATCCGCAGCCAGGAGTACGCCGGCCCCTGGTCCCACGCCACCCCCTCGGCCCCGGCGGCGTACCGGCGTCGCACCACCTGCGGAGCGGCGGCCAGCCTGCCCGTCCAGGCGACCCACCGGCCGGGGGTCGACTGACGGCGGGCGCCGGTCAGCGCCACCCGCCACGAGCGGAGCATCCCGCCGGCCAGCGCCGGAGCGTCCCCGAGGCCGTGCTGCTTGAGCACCACCACGCCGGGGTGACGGGCCAGGTCCGCGGCCAGCCGGCTCTTGCCGGCCCCCGGTGCGCCCAGTAGCTCCAGGCACCACCGCGGCTGCGGCAGTGCAGGGCTCACAGCCGGTCCCAGACCGCCCGACGGACCTCCGCGAGCACCTCCGCGGGCGGCCGGGTGGCGTCGACCACCACCGCGTCGGTGGCGGACCAGTCGAGGTCGAAGATCTCGGTGTTGCGGACCCGGACGAAGTCCGAGGCCTCGTCGGTGCGGCGCGCCACCGCCACCTCCGGGTCCAGCCGCAGCACCACCAGGACGTCGGGCTCGCCGATCTGGCCGTAGCTGCGCTGCTCGGCCCGCGCCAGGGCTCGCGTCACCGGACCGAACCGGTCCGGATGCTCGAGCACCCACGTCGTGCGGGCGCCGTCCATCAGCCGGATCTGCGGGAGCGGCCAGCGGTCGGAGACCACCAGCCCGCCCCGGTCGGCGATCCGGCGCGCGCGGCGGTAGGCGCGCAGCCGGTCCCGTGCGGTGAGCAGGTGCCACACCATCCAGGCGTGCCCGGGGAAGTCCTCCGGCCGCGCGGTGCGCGGGTCGACCACCGCGCCGGTCCCCGGCAACAGGCCGGCGGCCCGGGCGAGGTACATCGGGCCCTTCACCGCGAGGGTCAGCAGCGAGGGGCGCGGCTTGCCCAGGTGGGTGCGGTGCACCAGCAGCGGGCCGCCGAGCCAGTCCGCGGTCGCCTGCACCGCGGTGGACTTCCCCGCCCCGTCGCCGCCGACCAGGGCGATGGTGGCGCCCACGCGCTCCATCCGCTTGCGAGCGGGACGGCGGAGCACGAGCTTGTCGACCGCCCATTGGGCGCGCCGGCCGAAGCGGGTCGCGGTGTCACGCAGCGGTCCCCGGCGGGCGTGTGGCCGCAGCCGGGCCGACAGCCGGCGCATCAGCACCATTCGCCGGGTCACCGCCGCGACGTCGTCCCCGCGGACCAGGGCGTCCAGGCACTCCTCCCACAGCGTGGCGCCGATCCCGCTCAGGTGCCGCGCGACGACGCGGCGTACGTCGGCGAGGTCGGCGCGCGTGGTCAGCCAGGCCAGCTCGCGGCGCTCGGCGGCGCCGAGCCGGCCGTTGCCGATCGCCACCGCGTCCCAGGTCGCGTGCTTGAGCATCATCCGGACCACGAACACCGCCAGCTCGAACTCCGGGGCGGGCGTGGGGAAGACGTGCTCGCAGCGGCTCGAGGCCAGGTAGGCGACCTCGAGCGGCAGCCGCACGTTCTTGCTGGTGTCGTCACCGAGCACCAGCTGGAAGTGCGCGTGCACGTGCACGTACGCGCCGGTCGGGTCCAGCCCGTAGTGGTGGGAGACCCCGGGGTGCTCCCGTCCGGCCGGGGCGAGCGCGCGGCGGAAGCCGAGCCGGGCCAGCACCGCGGCGAAGGTCTGGGCGTCGGCCCGGTGCACCAGGAGGTCGAGGTCGTTCTCCCCGGTCGCCGAGCGGTCGAGCGCGTCGTTGCTCTTCCAGTGGCAGTAGCGGACCCCGGCGCGCCACAGTTCGTGGCACAGCTCGAGCACCAGGGTGAGGGTGCCCTCCGGCAGCGGCTCGTGGTCGGTGTCGGGCACGGGTACGGCGTGGTTGAGCTGCAGCGTCATCGTCCTTCTCCTGTCTGGCCGACCCGCGCCGGGGCGGGAACGTCGGGCTCGGGGTCCCACGGCACCGGCACGAGGACCTGGGGCTGCTGGTCGCGCCGTCTCCGGTCGCGGCTGAACAGCTGCACCCAGCCGACCACCAGCGCCACGCCGACGCCCGCGCCCGCCACCACCAGCGCCAGCGGTGTCGGCCGCAGCGGGGAGCGCGTCGGCCACGCCGGGTCGGCCACGGTGGCCACCCCGAGCTCCCCGTGGTCCAGCCCGTCGAGGTCCGCGTAGCCGCGTTGCAGCTCCACCAGACCGCTGCGCAGCTCGTCGACGCGGGTGCGCAGCTCCTGCGCCCGTGCCGCCTGGTCGTCGCTGCGTCCGTCGACCGGCGGGAGCGCCTCGAGCTCGCGCTCGGCGCGGTCGAGGTCGGCCGACGTGCTCTCGATCTGGGCGCGCAGGTCCAGGGTCTGCTCGGCGACGAAGCTCTGCTCCGGGGCGGCGGCCGCCTGGCGGGTCAGCTTCGCCAGCTGCGCAGCGACGGCGTCGGCCAGCGCGACGGCGCGCCGGGGCGTCGTGTCGTAGACGCTGATCTGCACGAGCTGCGGGTTCTTGTCGCCGACCTGGGCGTGCACGTCGCTCTGCAGGTCGCGCCAGCTGTCCGCGAAGCCCTGTCGCGCAACGGGCCCCAGAACCGGCTCACGACGGGTGAGGTCGGCGTAGGTGACCGCCAGTGCCGCGCTGGTGCCCAGCGTGTCCTCGTCGGTGGCGGCCCCGATCGGCCCGACCACCAGGGTGGTCTCGCCCTTGTACTCCGGCGTCTGCACGTGGGCGAAGACGAAGCCGGCCGCCCCGCCCAGGATCGCCGCCGCGACCAGCAGCCACGCGCGGCGGCGCAGCTTGGCCGAGAGCGGCTCCGCGCCGGGGTCGGCGGCGAGCCGCGGGACGGGCGTGGGTAGCTGTGAGTTCTTCATGCGACGGTAGACCTCCCCGTACGAGCGGTTCATGGTGCGGACACTGAAGTGGGCGGTGGCGCAGGCGCGCAGGGCAGCGCCGGTCGCAGCACGCTCCTGCGCCGGCTGGCCGAGCAGCCGGCGCATCTGGTCGGCGAAGCCGGCGACGTCGCCACACGGCACCAGCGGCAGGGCGGCGGTGTGCGCGGCGACCTCCCGGTGCGGCGCGATGTCGGAGACCAGCACCGGCGTGGCGCAGGCCATCGCCTCGAGCACCGCGACCGGGAGCCCCTCCCCGGTGGAGCAGGACACCACCAGGTCGGCCTGCGCGAGCTCGCGGTAGACCTCGTCGCGGGGGATCACGCCGGTGAAGCGCACCGCGTCCGCGATGCCGAGCGCCCCCGCCTGCTCCACAAGGGCCCCGCGCATCGGCCCGTCGCCGATGACCACCAGCCGGTCCTGCGGGCCGCGGGCCCGGGCGAACGCACGCAGCAGGGTCTGCGGGTCCTTGATCGGGATCAGCCGGCCCAGGCTGACCACCGTGCGTCCGGTGCCTGGCGCTCGCTCGGGCGGGCCGACCCGGTCGAGCGTCGCGTCGACCCGGTCGATGTCCACGCCGTTGGGCACCACGAGGATCCGGTGCTCGCGACCGCGGCGTACCCCGGCGGGAAGCGTGTCGTACGCCGCCCGGCCACACACCACCGCCAGCGGGAACCACGCGAGGATCACCCGCAGGAACAGCCGGTTGCGGCGCCGGAAGCTCGTCCACGAGTTGTGCACGGTGAACACCAGGTCGTCGCGCCGGCGCCGCTCCAGCAGGTACGCCAGCAGGGTCAGCATCCCGCTGGCGGGGGCGTGCACGTGGACCACGTCGTAGTCGTCGCTGAGCAGGGTGCGGCGCAGCGACCGGAGGCAGCCGCGCACGGTCCCGTCGCCTTCGTAGAGCCGAATCGACTCCGGGGCGCGCACCGAGGCGGGGAACAGCGAGCACACGGTCACCCGGCGGGTGCCGGTCACCGGAAGGCAGTGCTCGTTCCACTGGCTGTTGGTGGGCCCGACGCGGACGATCACGTGCAGCACGGACAGGCCGCGTGCCGGGTCGGGGGACGTGCTCATCAGCGTGCCTCCTCGAGCTGGGGCGAGGGTGGGCGTCGTCCGCGCAGGCTGCCCTCGACCACGGCGAGCCCGAGGGCGAAGATCAGCCAGTAGTGCCGGTCGAGCATCTCGGGGGCGAACAGGAAGATCGTCAAGATCCCGCTCATCGACGCGAGCAGCGACCACAGCAGCTGCCGGTCGCGCGGCCCCGCGTGACGGTAGCCGCGCACCAGGTCGCTGGCCCAGAACAGCAGGTAGAGGCCCAGGGCCAGGGTGCCGACCGCGCCGACCTGCACCATCAGCTGGAGCCACAGGTTGTGCGGCAGCTGCGGGGTGGCGCCCAGGTAGTAGTCGGTGGTGACGTAGCGGAAGTTGTCCAGGCCGCTGCCGATCCAGGGGGAGGCGACGCTGGCCCGCAGCCCGGCCACGACCAGCGCCTCCCGGTCGCCGACCAGCCCGTGCTGGTCCTCGGGGTCCGAGTCGAGGCTGCGGTTGACCCGGTCCTCCAGCGTGGTGGGCAGCGCACCGGCGGTGGCCAGCCCGACTCCGACGACGCCGACCACCGCGGCGAGGACCAGCACCCGGACGAGCATGGTGCGCAGTCGCAGTCCCGGACGGGCGACGAAGAAGACCAGCACCGAGACCACCGAGCCGAGGACGCTGCTGCGTGAGCCGGAGGCGAACAGAGCCCAGATGCACAGGTACGCCGACCCCAGCACGGGCACGGCGACCAGGCCGCGGCGGCGGCTGGCGTGCCACAGCACGAACAGCATCGGCAGCAGGTACACCACCGGGTAGCCGAGCCGGTTCGGATTGTCGCTGTAGAAGACGAGCACCCGGCCCGCCCCCTGGGTCGGGTGGGTGATGTAGGCGTGCAGGATCGCCGCGAGGGTGCCCACGCAGAGCAGCGCCACCGACCACAGCGCGAGTCGGCGGGTGCGCACCACGGAGACCACGGTCGGCACCTGGACGAAGAAGACGAAAAGGTACTGCAGGATCTGGGTCAGCGCCTCGGAGGCGTAGGTGGCCCGGAACGCGCTGAGCAGCGCCGCCACGACGAAGACGTAGCAGACCAGCTGGTAGTGCCGCGCGGGCATCCGCAGCGCCCGCCGGTGGGCCAGCATCAAGAAGGCCAGGCCGATCAGCAGGTCGTAGACGGTGAGGCTGCGCACGATCAGCAGATTGAGCGGTGCGAGCAGGGCACCGCCGACGACGAGGACGGTGATCACCGGCGCGCCCCTGTCCCCGCCCGACCGCGTAGCGCGCGGAGCCGGTTGCCGAGGCGTCGCCGCTGCGCACGGTCCAGGCCGCCGAACCAGGCGACGACCCCCACGGCGCCCACGGTCAGGGCGGTTCCGGTCACGAGCAGCCACCACGATCCGGTGGGTGCCGAGGGGGCAGCCCACGCCGCCGCGGCGAGCAGGGCAGCGGTGACCAGGCCGGGCCGCAGCGACGCGCGGACCTGTCCCCGCAGCGGTACGCCGAGGTGTCGACCGACGGCGACCGGCGCCACCACGCCGAGCACGGCGCGACCGAGCACCAGCCCACCGCAGAGCCCGACCACGCCCAGGTTGAGCGGGCCGACGGCCGCCGCGGCCAGCACCAGCGACACCGCCGCGGCGGCCAGCCCGGCCACCACCTTCACGCGGGGGCGCAGCGACACGTCGAGGATGAAGGTGTCGGTGCGGATCAGCGCGACCTGCAGCGCCAGCACCACGACCAGCACGGTGCCGGGCACGCCGATGTAGAGGCGCGGCCCGACCCACAGGCCGACGAAGGTGCCGTTCCAGACCACGATGGTCGCGCCGGTCGCAGTGCCGACGAGCCAGACCAGCGACATCACCTCGCCACGCAGCCGGGCCGCGGTCGTCGTGGCACCGCGCCCCAGGTAGCCGCCGATGCCCGGGATGGTCGCCTGCACCAGCAGCGCCAGCACCTGCGCGAGCGCGTCGGCCACCCATTTCGACAGCGCGTAGGCGGCCACCAGGCTCAGCGAGGTGAACACCGCCAGCAGCAGCACGTCGCTGGCCAGCAGCAGCTCGAGCACGAACTTCCAGCCCAGGAACCAGGCCGACAGCCGCAGGAACCAGCCGACCAGCGACCGGGACGGGCGGGCCACGCCGAACCAGGCCAGCCGGCGCCGGCAGATGAGCCAGAAGGTCCACCCGGTCAGCAGCGTGGTGGTCACCGTGGCTGCGGCCATCCCCGGCAGGCCGGTGCCGGTCGTTGCCGCGAGCGCGAGCAGCGTGCCGCCGAGCACCACCAGGACCGTGGACAGCCCGAGCCGGGCGTAGCCGAGGTTCTCACCCTGCAGCGCCGAGCGCGGCAGGGTCACCAGGGTCACCGCCATCGCGTCCAGCACCAGCATCCCGGCGGCGACGCGGAAGGCAGTGACCTGGGCGTCGGGGACACCGAGGATCCCCGGCCCGAGCCAGACGCCCATGCCACCGGTGACCAGCAGCAGCGGCAAGAACACCAGCCAGACGACGACGGCGGCTCCGACCAGGGCACGCTTCTCGTCCGGGCGAGCGGTCCATTGCCGGTTGCTCAGTGCCGACTGCAGTGCCTGTGCCGACCGGCCGCTGGTGCCCCATACGTAGCTGGACCACTGCAGCAGTACCCGCCAGGCGCCGTAGACCGCCGGTCCGAGCCCGGAGACCAGCAACGGGCTCACCACCAGCTCCACGACCGCGCGCACGCCGTAGTCGAGGCCGTAGGCCAGCGCGTTGAGCGAGGCGGCCCCGGTCAGCGTGCGTGCCGGCGCAGGCGCACGTCGGGCTGTGTGCATGTGGTTGCTCCCTGGAGGTGCCGGCGGCTCCCGAGTGCCGTGTGCTTCATGCTGGTCGAGCCGCCCCCTGCCGGCACGCGCGCGCCGGCGTATTCGGCCTACGCCGAACGCAGGACCCGGGCCTGGTCGTCGGGGGCCTGGTCGTCCGAGGCCTGGTCGTCGGAGGCCCGGTCGTCGGAGGCGCTGCCGGCCGGTCGGGCGGGCACCGTGTCCGGCAGCCCGAGCAGGTCGCGGTAGAGCTCGTCGAGCGCGCGGCACATCACCGCCGCAGTGAAGTGCCCGCGCACCCGGTCCCGGCCCTGCACCCCCATCGCGGCAGCCTCCTGCGGGTGGTCGAGCAGCCACAGCACGTCCGCGGCGAGTGCGCCCGGGTCGCCCGGCGGCGCGAGCAGGCCGGTGCAGCCCGGCTCCACCAGGTCCGGTACGCCGTTGACCGCGGTCGCCACCACCGGGCGGCCCGAGGCCATCGCCTCGGTGACGGCCCGGCCGAGCCCCTCGTAGCGGGACGGCACCACGTAGACGTCGAACAGCGTGGCCACGGTGGGGGCGTCGGGACGGAAGCCGGTGAACAGCACCGGGACGCCGAGCCGTTCCGCCTCGCGGCGGGTCTCCTCCTCCAGCCCGGCCGACTCCAGCGTGGCGTCCCCGACCATGACGAACTGCGCGTCCGGGCGGACGCGGCGTACGTGAGCGGCCATCCGGACGAAGTCCAGCGGCGCCTTCTGCGCCACGATCCGGCCCACCGTCCCGACCACCGGCCGGTCAGGGTCCAGCCCGAGCTCGGCGCGCAGTGCCGCGGCCTCGGGCGGCGGCCCGGTCGGCACGTGGGCCAGGTCGACCGCCGAGGGGGCGACCACGACGCGGCCCGGCGACGCCAGGCGCTGGACCACGGCGTCGCGGGCCACCCGCGGTGCCACCGCGACGTAGTGGTGCGCCAGCGGCCGGGCGAGCCGGTCCAGCAGGAGGTAGGCGGCACGCCGCAGCAGCCCGAGCCCGTCGTGCGCGGCGAAGATGTGGAAGGTGTGCACCACCACCGGGGCACCGGCCAGCCGTGCTGCGACCCGGCCGATGAAGCCGGCCTTCGAGCAGTGCGTGTGCACCACGCTGAAGCGCTCGCGGCGGATCAGCCGGACCAGCTGCACGCAGGCCAGCAGGTCGTCCCACGGCGCGATCCGCTCGCGCATGTGGGGCACCCGCACGGTGCGCACACCCGCGGCCTCCGCGGCCGGCCACAGGTCGCCGCCGGGCATGGCGGCGACCCAGGTCTCGTAGCGGTCGGGGTCCATGCCGGTGGCCGACAGCAGGGTGTTGCCTCCGGACCCGGCGATGAACCGGGTGATCACGTGCAGCACCTTGACCCGGTCCGGGGGCGGCTGCGCGGGCAGTTGGCCGCGCGGCACCACCGGGCCCGGGACGCCGGGCCACGCAGCGCGGGTCATCGTCCCGCCCCGGCGACCTCGACCGCGGGGCCGGCCGCTGCCTCGACCGCTGCCGCGACCATGGCGGCCAGCCCGTCGCGCAAGGCGGTCGCCGGCCGGTAGCCGAACCCTTCGCGTGCCCGGGTGGTGTCGGAGGCGGTGTGCCGCACATCGCCGCGTTGGGCACCGGTGCGGGCGACCTGCACCGGGCCGGCGAGCTCCTCGACCAGGGCGATCGCCTGGTTCATCGTGGTGCGAGAACCGCCGCCGATGTTGGCCACCCCGGTCCACGAGGAGGTGGCCGCCTGGCGCATCGCGGCGACCGCGTCCCCGACGTAGGTGAAGTCCCGGCTCTGCTCGCCGTCGCCGTACAACCCGAACGTGCGGCCCTCCACCGCACACCGCACGAGCCGGGAGAACGCCATGTCCGGGCGCTGACGTGGGCCGTAGACGGTGAACAGGCGCAGCGACACCGTCGGCACCCCGGTGGTGACCCGGTAGAGCTCGCACAGGTGCTCGGCGGCCAGCTTGGTCACGCCGTACGGCGACACCGGCTGCGGGCACAGGTCCTCGGTGGTGGGGGTGGTCTCGGCGTCCCCGTAGACCGAGGAGCTGGAGGCGTAGACGACCTTGCGCGGCTGCCCCACGCGGGCGGCCTCGAGGACGCGTTGGGTGGCGACCACGTTGCGGGCGACGTACGGCGTGAAGTCCTCGCCCCATGATCCGCGCACCCCGGGCTGCCCGGCGAGGTGATAGATCACGTCGGCCCCGGACAGTGCAGTGACCAGGTCGGCGTGGTTCCCGGCGGCCAGGTCGACGTGGCGCTCGGTGAAGCCGGGCCGGCCACGCAGCAGGGCGAGGTTGGCCTCCTTGAGCCGCGGGTCGTAGTAGTCGGTGAGGCAGTCGAGGCCGACCACCTCGTCGCCGTGGTCGAGCAGGTGGGCACACAGGTGGGAGCCGACGAATCCCGCGGCCCCGGTCACGATGGCGCGCACGCGTCCTCCTCAGTAGTCGTCGGGGTAGGGGGCGGCCTGGGCAGGCAGGGCGGGTGCGCAGGGCTGGTAGTCCGGGAGCATCTCGCGCAGACAGCGGCGTACCGCCTCGCGGTCGTTGCCGGCCGCGGCGTGGTAGAGCGTGCGCAGCCGCTGGTGGAAGCCGCGGTCGGGCTCGCGCACGGCGGTGCGGAAGATGCGCGGGTGGCTGGTGGGCGCCGGTTGCTCGGCGGTGCTGAACAGCTGCTCGTTCAGCTTCTCGCCGGCGCGCATGCCGGTGAAGCGGATCTGCACGTCGTTGCGATGCATCAGGTTCGCGAAGGACTGCACCACGTCGAGGATGCGCACCGGCTCGCCCATGTCGAGCACGAAGATCTCGCCGCCGGTGGCCAGGTGCGCGGCCTCGACCACCAGCCCCGCGGCCTCCTCGATGGTCATGAAGAAGCGGGTCATGTCGGGGTGGGTGACCGTCATCGGCAAGCCCTGGTTGATCTGCTCGGCGAGCACCGTGAGCAGCGAGCCGCGGCTGCCCAGGACGTTGCCGAACCGGACCGCGGCCACGGTGGTGCTGCCCCCGTGCTCCTGCTGGACCAGCAACTCGGCGAGCCGCTTGGTGGCGCCGAGCACCGAGGTGGGGTCGGCCGCCTTGTCGGTGGAGATCAGGATGAAGCGGTCCACCTCGTGCTTGAGCGCGGCCCACAGCACGTTCTCGGTGCCGCTCACGTTGGACTTCACCGCCTCGCACGGGTGCCGCTCCAGCAGCGGGAGGTGCTTGTGCGCGGCGGCGTGGAAGACGATGTCGGGTCGCACGTCGGCGAAGACCTGGTCCAGCCGCTCCCGGTCGCGGATGTCGGCGACGACGCAGTCCTCGTCGTCGAGCAGCCCCTCGCCCCACAGCTCCAGCTGGAGGCGGTGCAGGTTGGACTCGTCGTGGTCGAGCATGATCAGCCGGGAGGGCGCGAAGCCGAACACCTGGCGGCACAGCTCGCTGCCGATCGAGCCGCCCGCCCCCGTCACCAGGACCACCTTGTCGCGGATCACCGCCGCCGCCTCCGGGCTGACCACGTGCACCTCGTCGCGGCCGATCAGCCGGCCCACGTCGAGCCAGCGCATGTCGCTGCCGACCACCGTGCGCTCGAGAGCTGCCACGAACGACGGCAGGTACCGCACGCTCGCGCCGGCACTCGCGGCCGCGCGGGCCACCTCGCGGAACCGCTCGGGCTCCAGGCCGGGAATGGCCAGGATGACGACGTCGACCGCTTCGCGGGTGGCGACCTCGGTCACATCCTGGAGCGTGCCGAGCACCGGCAGGTCGAGGGCTGCATCGGGAGCGCTGTCCGGGTCGTCGTCGACGAACCCGACCGGGATCAGGCCGAACTCGGGGGCGGCGGCGAGGTCGCGCGCCAGCGCGCGGCCGGCGATGCCGGCGCCCGCGACCAGCGCGCGCAGGAGCACACGGGGGACGGGGGTGACCACGTCCTGCGGGGTGCCGTTGATGACAGTCACAGTCCAACCTCCAGGGAATCGGCGAGCGGCCGCAGCGCGCTGAGGGCGGCGCACACGGCGTCCACCTCGGCGTCGGCCAGTCCGGGATGAAGCGGCAGCGAGAGCGTCTCCTCGAAGACGGCGTCCGCTCCGGGCAGACCCGTCGGCGCGAGGGCGACCTCGCGGTACCGGGCCAGGTGGTGCAGTGGGATGAAGTGCACCGAGGTACCGATCCCGAGCTCGGCAAGCCGGGCCACCACGTCGTCGCGGCCGAGGCCGAAGGCGCGGGTGATCCGGATGACGTAGAGGTGCCAGGCGTGGCGACCGCGGGCCGGCTCTGCGGGGAGCACCAGGCCGGGAAGGTCGCGGAGGGCGACGGTGTAGCGGGCGGCGAGGTCGGCGCGACGACGCTGCCACCCGTCGAGGTGCCGAAGCTGGACCCGACCCACCGCCGCGGCCACGTCGGGCAGGTTCGCCTTGAGGCCGGCCTCGCGCACGTCGTAGCGCCACGAGCCGCCGGGCAGGTAGCGGCGCCACGCGTCCGCGGACATGCCGTGCAACCGGGCCGAGCGAAGCCACTCGGCCAGGCGGTCGTCGTCGGTGGTGACCATGCCGCCCTCACCGATCGGCAGGTTCTTCGTGGCATAGAAGCTGAAGCAGGTCGCCCGCGACAGCGAGCCGACGCGCCGGCCCTCGAGCTCGGTGCCGAGTCCGTGGGCGGCGTCCTCGACCACGTGCTCGAGGGGGACGTCGGCGGCCTCGGCGAGCGCGAACACCTCCGCCGGCGCCCCGGCGAAGTGCAGCACCATCAGGGCGTCGACGCCGCCCGCCGCCCGGGCCGCCGCCCGGCAGGTCGTCGGGGTCATCTCACCGCTGCGCGGGTCCACGTCGGCGAGCACCGGCACCAGGCCCGCGTGCAGCACCGCCTCGACCGCGCCGCAGAAGGTGATCGCGGGGACCAGCACCCGGGCCCGCCGGGGAAGCCGGAGCCCGCGCAGGGACAGCTCGAGCGCGGCGGTGCAGGACGAGACGGCGATCCCGTGCCGGGCACCGACCCAGGAGGCCAGCTCCTGCTCGAACGCGGCGCACTCGGGGCCGGTGGTCACCCAGCCGGAGGCGAGCACCCGCGTGACGGCCTCGGCGGCCTCCGGGGCGATCAGCGCCCGGGCGAACGGCACCGGCGTACCGACGGTAGGTGCCTGGGCCGGGTCGGTGCCGGTGATGGTGCCGGCGCTGCTCGTGCTGGTCACGTCGCCTCCCCCTCCTGCAGACGTCGGTCGGGTCCCTGGGGACCCGACCGAATCTAGGAGCGGGGGCTGACGGGGAGATCCGGCAGCGAGACGAGATCGGCTACGCCGTCGGGCCGAGTGCGTCCGGGTCGACGACGCCGAGCCGGCGGGCGACCGAGACCGCCGCCAGCGTGCTGTGCACGTCCAGCTTGTGCAGCAGGTTGTTGATGTGGGTGCGCACCGTGTGCGGCGAGAGCACGTAGCGCTCCGCGATCTGCGCGCGGGTCAGGCCCTTGGCCAGGCAGGCCAGGATCTCCAGCTCGCGACGGGACAGGGTGTCCAGCACGGATCCGGCCTGCTCGCGCCGCTCGCGGGCCTGCAGGAGTACGTCGAGCACCCGGGTCATCAGCACCGGGGGGAACCAGGTCTCCCCGGCAGCGACGCCGTGCAGCACGCGCACCAGGTGGTCCACCGAGGCGGTCGGTTCCACCCAACCGCGAACACCGGCCTGGATCGCGGCGAAGAGCAGCGCCCGGTCCTGGGACTCGCTGAGCCCGACCACGGTCAGGTCCGGATGTGCCGCGAAGAGCTCGGGCAGCATCCGCAGCGACTCGGCCCTGCCCGGCTCGAGGCTGAGCAGGAGCAGGTCCGCCTGGCCGGTCAACGCCGCGTGGCGCACCCAGGCGGTGCCGGTGTGGGCGGCGACGACGTCGATGTCGGTCCGCGGCTCCAGGAGGGTCTCCAGGGCGGCTACCCAGGAGCGCAGCGGGTGGCTGACCGCGATAGTGAGCGTCTTCTCGACCGCCAGCCCACCCAGGTGCTCACTCGGCGAGGGCACAGCGGCTCCCGATCGGGGACAGCGCCTGCTCCTCGGCGAGTGCGGCCACGGCCTGCAACCGCGAGTGCACGCCCAGCTTGGCCAGGATGTTCTGGATGTGGGTGCGCACCGTGCTGTGGCTGACCCCCATCCGGCGCACGATCTGGCGCGTGTCCAGCCCGTCGACGAGCATCGCGAGCACGTCGTGCTCCCGCGGCGTCAACGTGTCCAGTGGGCGACGTTGCTGGCGGGGGACGCGGGGTGAGCGCGCGGCGCGGAGCAGGTCGTGGTTGACCACCAGCCCACCCCGGCCGGCGACTTCCAGCGCCGTGGCGATGGAGGCGATCGGCTGGTCCTTGTAGAGATAGCCGGAGACGCCGAGCTCCACCGCGGCGGCCAGCGGCTCGGCGGCCTCGGTCGCGGTGATCATCACCACCGTCGTCTCGGGATGGGTGGCCAGGACCCGCCGGGCCG
>DASSVD010000244.1:0-15138 GCA_035706365.1 Nocardioidaceae bacterium | reverse complement strand
TCGAGCCGCTCCGCGGACAGGCCCCGGGCGACGGTCAGCCGCGGCGAGTGGTCGGTGAGCACCGTGTACGCGTGGCCGAGCTCCAGCGCGGTGACCGCCATCTCCTCTATCGGCGAGCCACCGTCGGACCAGTCGGAGTGGGTGTGCAGGTCGCCGCGCAGCGCGGACCGGATCTGCTCGCCGCCGGCCTCGAGCGGGCCGTCGTTCTCCTCCTCCAGCCGCTGCAGGTAGGCCGGCACCGCGCCGTCCACGGCCTCGGCGATGATCGCGGAGGTCTTCGCGCCCACGCCCGGCAGGTCGGTCAGCGACCCGGCCTGCGCTCGGTGGCGCACCTCGTCGGGGTCGACCCGCAGCACGCTGGCCGCCGCGTTCCGGAACGCCTTGACCCGGTAGGTCTCGGCCTGGCGCCGCTCCAGCAGGAACGCGATCCGGCGCAACGCCGCGACCGGGCCCCCCGCGGTCGCACCGGTCTCGCCAGTTCCTCCAGACCCGCCGGTCCCGCCGGTCACCTCATCGGCCACGCACACCTCCGGGAACTTCTCATCCACAGCCTGTGCGCGCCATTGTGCCTGCTCACCGCGGGGCGGCGCGGCGGCCCGGGCGTGTCTCCCACAGTGCCGTGCACCGCGCCGCGCCGTACGTTCCACAGCCACCTCGGCGCGTTCCACACGCTGTCCACAGCGTTGTCCACAGGGGTGGACAACGGCCCGTTGACCGGCGCGCGAACCGGCCCGTACGTTGGTCCGCAGATGAGGCCCTCACCGGCCCGGCACGACGTTCGCAAGGGGAAGGCAAGCGGCGTGACGGTCCCGGTGGAGGGCCTCTTCATCGCCCGCTGACGCGTCGCTCGGCGCACGCTCACGCCCCGCTCAGGCGGGTGGCTGCATGAATCCGCTCCCCGCCTGCCGTAGTGTGCGTGGCGGCTACCACAACGGGGGCCCCGGCGGGACAGCTGATCCCCGCCGCGACGACCAGATCGTGACACCCGATCGAGACAAGCAAGGAGGCCGTCATGGCGGAGACCTGGAACGGCGAGTTCTACTGCGTCAAGTGCAAGGAGAAGCGCGAGGCCGAGGGCGAGGTGAAGGTCAACGACAAGGGCACCCGGATGGCGAAGGCCGTCTGCCCGGTCTGCGGCACCAACCTCAACCGCATCCTCGGCAAGGCCTGAGCGCCGGCCGGGAACACCCGGCCCGAGTAGCACTCCCAGCAGCGGGATCTCCTCCACGGAGATCCCGCTGCTGTGTCTGCGGTCCGGACGCCGCCGAGGCCGCCTGTGGATGACCGCTCCGGCCGCCGCCGGTTCTGCGGCACAGTGTCGGCATGCATCCGATCCTGGTACCCGGCACCCACCCGCTGCGCCGCAGCTCCGGTGAGCTGCAGGTCGGCCTCGACCCGGACCGCGCCGTGGTCCTGCCCGACTCCCCCGAGGTGCGCATCTGCCTGCGGCTGCTCGGCGAGGCCGCCGATCAGAGCCGGTACGACGCTCCGGCTGCGGCCGTACTGGCCGCGCTGCGCGCACACGGGCTGGTGGTGGACGCCGACGGCCTCAACGGCAGCCCGGCGAACCCCAGCGCCACGGCCGCCCTCGCGGTCCGGGCCGGTGCACGGACGGCCACCGCCCTGCGACAGCGCGCCGGCCTGCGGGTCGCGGTCGCCGCGGCCGGTCACCCGGCCGCCCAGGAGCTCGCCGACGAGCTGCGTGCACTGCTCACCAGCCTCGGCGTCACCACCCGCGCGCATGCCCGCCCGCGCCGGCGCGGCGCCCGGATGGTCCAGCCACCGCGTCCCGGCCTGCTGGTCCTGGTCGCCGTCGGCGAGCCCCGCCGCGACCTGCCCGACGAGCTGGTCCGCGACGACGTCGCGCACCTGCTGGTCCGGTTCGGCGAGGGTGCGGGCACGCTGGGCCCGCTGGTGGTGCCCGGCCGCACCGCCTGCCTGCGCTGCATCGACGCGCACCTGACCGACACCGACCCCGCGTGGCCGTTGCTGGTGGAGCAGCAGGCCGCGGCCGCCGCCCGCGGTCGACGCGACGGAGTGGCCGAGCCGCTGGACCCGACCCTGGTCCGGCTGGTGCTGGGCTGGACCGCTCGCGAGGTCACCGACCACGCCGAGCGGCGTACCCCGGCCACCTGGTCCAGCACCCTTCGGGTGGGCGGCCCGGCGATCGAGCCGGCGGGACCCGTGGGGCCCGCAGGATCCGCGGGGCCGCAAGAGCACGTGCAGTCCGCCGCCGGGGAGCCGGTCGCGCGCAGCACCGGCTGGCTGCGGCACCCCGAGTGCGGCTGCGGCGCGCAGACCTTGGCTCGCTCGGCAACAATGGGGGCATGACGGAACTTCCCCGCAAGGCGGCGGCCCGCACCGCCCGCCTTGCGGCGCTCCCGCTCGGCTTCGCGGGTCGCACCGCGCTCGGGGTCGGGCGTCGCCTGGGCGGCGCACCGGCCGAGGCGGTGATGACCGACGTGCAGCAGCGCACTGCCGAGCAGCTGTTCCGCACCCTGGGCGAGCTCAAGGGCGGCGCGATGAAGTTCGGCCAGGTGCTGTCCGTCCTGGAGTCTGCCCTGCCCGAGGAGGTCGCTGCGCCGTACCGCGCCCAACTCACCCGGCTGCAGGACTCCGCACCCCCGATGGCGGCGGGCACCGTGCACGGCGTGCTGGCCCGCGAGCTCGGCTCGCGCTGGCGCACCAAGCTCGTCGAGTTCGACGACAACCCCGCGGCTGCCGCCTCGATCGGCCAGGTGCACCGCGGGCGGTGGAAGGACGGCCGCGAGGTCGCGATCAAGATCCAGTACCCGGGCGCCGGCGACGCGCTGCGCTCCGACCTGCGCCAGATCGGTCGGCTGGCCCGCACCTTCGGCGGCCTGGTCCCCGGCATCGAGATCAAGCCGCTGGTCGCCGAGCTGCAGGCCCGCCTCGAGGAGGAGCTGGACTACTCCCTGGAGGCCGAGGCGCAGCGAGCGTTCGCCGACGGCTTCCGCGACGACCCCGACATCCTGGTGCCGGAGGTCGTCGCGCACACCGACTCCGTGCTGGTCTCCGAGTGGGTCGACAGCCGCTCCTCCCTGGCCCGGCTCATCGCGGAGGGCACCCAGGAGGAGCGCGACCGGTACGGCGAGCTCTACGTGCGGTTCCTGTTCGAGGGGCCCCGCCGCACCGGGATGCTCCACGCCGACCCGCACCCCGGCAACTTCCGGCTGCTCGACCCGGACGCGGACGGCCCCACCATGGGCGTCGTCGACTACGGCGCTGTCGCCCGGCTGCCCGAGCGCGGACTTCCGCGAGCGATCGGCTCGCTGATGCGCATCGCCATGCTCGACGAGTACGACGACGTGCTCGACGCGCTGCGCGACGAGGGCTTCGTCAAGCCGAACATCCGGATCGACCCGAAGGACCTGCGCGACTACCTGTCCCCCTTCATCGAGCCGGCCCGCCACGAGCGGTTCACCTTCTCGCGGGCCTGGATGCGCGAGCAGTTCCAGCGGATCAACGACCCGCGCGAGCCCGGCTACACCATGACGTTGAAGCTGAACCTGCCTCCGTCGTACCTGCTGATCCACCGGGTCTGGATCGGTGGCATCGGCGTCTTGTGCCAGCTCGGGGCGACCGCGCCGTTCCGGGAGATCCTCGAGGACGCGCTGCCCGGCTTCGCCGAGAAGTAGCGGCTACCACCACTCGCTGTCGAGCTTGCTCTCGATCGCACGCAGGTGCTCGCGCGAGCACCGTTCGCAGAACACCTTCGCGCGGCCGTTCTCGACCGCGGTGGTCCAGGTCAGCGGCGGGTCCTCGCCCGGGGCGACGGCTCCGCAGAAGTCACAGGTGGCGGCCATGACCGCCACCTTACGACCGCGGGCGGCGGGGTCTCGACAAGCTCGACCGGCCGGGGGCGGGCTCGACCGGCCGGGACGCGGCGAGGGCGCACCGGATCCGGTGCGCCCTCGCGTGTCGGTCAGCCGATCGGCTACAGGGAACGGGCCAGCGCCAGTCGCGCCTGATGCGCCGCCCGCTCGGCACGGCGGGTCAGCCGCCGGGCCTTAACGAGCTGGTGGCCACGCCTGAGCTCACGCGCCTCTCCCAGGCGCGCGGACATCTGCGCCCGTGCCAGGTCTTCGTTGATTAGGTTCATGCGAGTGCTCCGCTTCGGGGTGTGGTTCGAGGTGAGGTTCATCGGTGTCGAGTCACTTTCATGGACGCCGGCCGCTGGAGCCGGTCGAGAGGCTTACAGCGAACGGGCGAGCACGAGTCGTGCTTGCAGGGCGGCGCGCTCGGCGCGGCGGGACTTCCGCCGGGCCTGGGCGAGGTGGTGCCCCCGTCGCAGCTGGTGGGCCTCTCCCAGTCGCTCGGACAGCTGGGTCCGGGCGAGCTCAGGGTTGAGCTGGTACATGTCTTCCTCGTTCTCTGCTGGTGTCTGACAACTGGTGTTCGACTGCTGGTTCGCGACGGGCTGTCGCGGTCGGCACGCTGTCGGCGGTCTCGGCGCGGTTGCGGGAGCCGCTGACTGCTCAGGCGGCGACCTCGCTCTTGCGAGGACGGCCGCGAGGACGCTTGCGGGGGATCACCGCTCCTTGCAGGAACAGCTCGCCACCCCACACGCCCCAGGGTTCACGTCGTTCGAGGGCCCCGTTCAGGCACTCGGTGCGGACCGGGCAGTCCACACAGAGCGCTTTCGCGAGCTCGACGTCCTGCGGCGTCTCGGCGAAGAACAGCTCGGGATCGTTGGATCGGCAGGGGAGCTGCTCCTCGTCGACCGGTCCGGCGGTGGCCGGGTACGTGTCGAGGACGCTGATGCTCATCTTTCACCTCCTTGTTGACCTGGTCGCTCGTGGCGTGGGAAACAAAAAGACCGCGGATCCCGGTGGTCGGGTTCCGCGGCCTGGAGGCTGCCGATCTGATCGATCTCATCAGGTCGGTGGACTCCAGGCAGAGGTCCCCGGGAAAACATCGGTGGCACCGGCGGCGGCGATGTGGCGGTAGCCGAGACCCGTCTCGCGGGACACGACACCGAACACACGACCGGACACACCCGTGGCGTCATCGCGACGCTTCGCACCGGCGGCGATCACGGACCGGACGTTGCTCGGGCTCCACACACCGGAGGTGGACGCAGTGGCAACGCGACCGCGGTCGCACACGGGCATGCCGAAGGCAACCCGCGGGCTGTCGGTCAGGCTCTGGGCCATCAGGTTGATCTTGATCACTGCGATACACCTCCTCGTCTCGTGTCTGGCGCCGGCTTCGTCAGGGCCGTCGTGCGCGTGGCTGTTGGGGTGGAAGAAACTTACAACGGGGCTCCTGTAAGCGGCAAACCATTTTCTGGGTATTTCCCGAAAAAGTTTCGCCCGCATCAAGAGATGGCCCGTTCGGGCCAGGTCAGGGGCCCGTGCCGCCCTCCGCAGCACGGTCACCGGCGACCAGTGCGAGGACGTCGTCGCCGTACTTGTCGAGCTTGCCGGGCCCCACCCCGGAGATGGCCAGCAGCGCGCGGCCGTCCGTCGGGCGGGCCTCGGCGATCGCTTGCAGGGTCAGGTCGGTGAACACGACGTACGCCGGCACCTTCTGCTCCTCCGCACGCCCCGCGCGCCACGAGCGGAGCCGCTCGAAGAGCTCCTCGTCATAGGTCGCCGGGCACGCGTCACAGCGGCCGACCTTGCGCTCGCGGGTGGAGCCCAGCGGTTGCCCGCACACCCGACAGTGGGCGACCTGACGTGCGCGACGCCCCGAACGCCGGCGCGAGCTGCCGCCCGGCCCGGGCGCCGACCCCGCCGCGTCCGAGCCGACCTCGGGTCGCAGCCCGGTCAAGAAGCGCGAGGGCTTGCGGCTGGCCCGCCCACCCGGGGACCGGGCCAGCGACCAGGACACCCGCAGGTGCAGCCGCGCGCGGGTGAACCCGACGTAGAGCAGGCGCCGCTCCTCCTCGACCGCGACCGGGCCCTCGGCGTAGACGATCGGCATCGTGCCCTCGTGCATGCCGAAGCAGAAGACCGCGTCCCACTCCAGGCCCTTGGCTGCGTGCAGGGTGGCCAGGGTGACCCCCTCGGCGACCGGAGCGTGCTGCTCGGCGGCGCGCCGGTCGAGCTCGGCGACGAAGTCGGTCAGGTTCGCCTCCGGCGCGGACGCGGCCAGGTCCTCGGCCTGGGACACGATCGCCTGCAGCGACTCCCACCGGTCGCGCACGTTGCCCCGCCCGGTCGGCGCCTTCTCGGTCCACTCGGTGCCGGTCAGCACCGCCTTGACCTGGGCGACCAGCCCGTCGTCCGTCGGCTCGTCGCTGGAGCGGGCCTGGCCGCGCAGCAGGGTGACCGCCTTGCGCACCTCGGGCCGCTCGAAGAACCGCGCCGCCCCGCGCACCACGTACGGCAGCCCGCGCGCCGCCAGCGCCTCCTCCAGCGCCTCGGACTGCGCGTTTATCCGGAACAGCACCGCGACCTCGCGCAGCGGCAGGCCGCCGCGGTGCAGCTCGAGGATGTCCGCCGCGACCGCCTCGGCCTCGGCCACCTCGTCGGGCTGCTCGCTCCAGGTCACCTCCGGCCCGGCGTCCCGCTGGGCGCGCAGCGCCACCCCGGCGCTCGGGGTGCCGGCCAGCAGCCGGTTGGCCGTGCCGACCACCTGCGGGGTGGAGCGGTAGTTGCGGACCAGCTCCAGCACGGTGGTGCCGGGGTACTTGCGAGCGAAGTCGCGCAGGTGGTCCGCGCTCGCGCCCGCGAAGGAGTAGATGGTCTGCGCGGGGTCGCCGACCACGCACAGGTCGTCGCGGCCGCCCAGCCACAGGTCGAGCAGCGAGGCCTGGATCGGGCTGACGTCCTGGAACTCGTCGACGACGAACCACTTGTACTGCCGGCGCACCTCGGCCGCGACCCGCTCGTCCTCGGCGAGCAGCGCCGCCGCGCACAGCAGCACGTCCTCCATGTCCATCCGGCCCTGGTCGCGCTTGACCTGCTCGTAGGCGGCGAAGACCCGCGCGACGGTGTCCGGGTCGTGCCCGGACACCGACCGGCCGCGCGCGGTGCCGACCCGCGCGTAGTCGTCGGGGCGGACGTTGCTCACCTTGGCCCACTCGATCTCGGCGGCCAGGTCGCGCAGCGTGGCCTGGTCGGCCTCCAGCCGGTTGCGGCGTACCGCCAGGCCGAGCATCGGCAGCTTGGACTCGACCAGCTCGGGCAGCTCGCCGCCGTACACCCTCGGCCAGAAGTAGCGGGCCTGGCGCAGCGCCGCGGAGTGGAAGGTGCGCGCCTGCACCCCACCGGCGCCCAGGGCGCGCAGCCGCCCCCGCATCTCGCCGGCGGCTCGGGTGGTGAAGGTGACCGCGAGCACCTCGGTCGGCGTGTAGACGCCGGTGGCCACGCCGTAGGCGCTCCGGTGGGTGATCGCCCGGGTCTTGCCCGTGCCCGCTCCGGCGAGCACCCGCACCGGCCCGCGCAGCGCGAGGGCGACCTCCCGCTGCTCGGGGTCGAGCGCCTCGAGCAGCGCCTCGGGAGGGCCGGCGGCCGGGTCCATGGGGAACAAACTCCTTCAACTCGGGTGTTACGTCGATGAGCCCGCCGCCACCGGCGGACCCGGGAAGCCTAGACGTCGGCTCCGACACCAGGTCCCGGCGCGTACCAGGACCACGCACGCAGGAAAGGACCTCGATGACCAGCACGGCGAGCACCCCCGCCTCCCTGACGATGTACTCCACGCCCTGGTGTGGCTACTGCCACCGGC
Source organism: Nocardioidaceae bacterium (assembly GCA_035706365.1). GTDB lineage: Bacteria > Actinomycetota > Actinomycetes > Propionibacteriales > Nocardioidaceae > Nocardioides_C. Next base: position 7,440 of record DASSVD010000244.1, on the reverse strand, counting down.
TCCGGGGGCAGCTGGACCGCGAGGGGATCGGTTACACCGTGGTCGACATCGAGGCCCAGCCCGAGGCCGCCGCCATCGTCGAGCGGGTCAACGGCGGCAACCAGACGGTGCCGACGCTCGTGTACGCCGACGGCTCCGCGCAGACCAACCCGTCGCTGGCCGAGGTGAAGGCCAAGCTGGCCTCGCTGAACTGAGGCTGACCCGGCGGTCTACCAGCTGCCCGGCAGCGGTCCGCCGTACCACGCCTCCACCAGCGAGCGGGAGATCGAGATCCCGCCGGGCAGCAGCAGCGTGCCCGCGCCGGCCTCGGCGGCGATCTCCGCGCGGCTGAACCAGCGCGCGTGGCTGATCTCGTCGCCGTCCACCTCGATGTCGTGGGTGCGGGCCCGGGCGAAGAAGCCGACCATCAGGCTGGCGGGGAACGGCCACGGCTGGTTGCCGAAGTAGCGCACGTCGCCGACCTCGACGCCGGCCTCCTCGGCCACCTCCCGCACCACCGCCTGCTCCAGGGACTCCCCCGGGTCGACGAAGCCGGCCAGGGTGGAGTAGCGGCCCTCCGGCCAGGTCGGCTGACGGCCGAGCAGCGCCCGCTCCCCCGTCTCGTCGGTGACCAGCATGATCACCGCCGGGTCGGCGCGCGGGAACTGCGGCCGTCCGCAGCCGGTGCACTCGAGCACGTGCCCCTCCTGCCGGGACTCCAGCGGGTTGCCGCAGCGCGGGCAGAACCGGTGCGCTCGGTGCCACTCGGCCAGCGCCACCGCGTGGACCAGCAGCCCGGCGTCGTCGGCGGACAGCTCCGGCCCGACGTCGCGGAAGCCGACCCAGTCCTGCGGGGCCGGCCCGACCTCGGACTCCTCGACGAGCACCGCGAAGTGCGCCCGGTCGTGCTGGAGCCCCAGGAACACCCGCCGGCCCGGCGGCGCGGCGTCCGGCCGGACCCACGCGAGAGCCGCGGACGCCGTACCGGGGGAAGGGACGTCGTTCCGTGCCACCGGGAACCGGCTGCCCGACATCGGCAGCACCCGGGTGTCCGGGTCGGCCCACACCTGGTCCAGCCAGGCCTGGTCGGTGCGGCGGGCGCCGACCCGGTCGTGCGCGCGCTGGGACAGCGCGATCGGTGGGTCCGGAGTCGGCGAGCGGCGCGGTGACGCGGCCGGTGAGCCCGCTCCGAGGTCGGCGCGTGGATCGGTGCTCGGGTCGGTTCGGTGGGACACGCCCCGACTGTACGGCGGTGCCGGCTTCGTTCACCCGTCGCGTGCCGGTGATTGGAGCGTCCCGGGTCACGGCCTGGCCACGCTCCGGCGGCTCTGCCTCCGCGACGAGCGGCGCTGCGCTACCTTTCTGACACGTTCAACGCCGGCGCGGTCCGGCCGAGCTTTGGAGGTAGTCGTGAGACGTCGTGGGTTGTGCGTGCTGTCGGTCGCCGCGTCGGTGCTGGTCCTGGCCGCCTGCGCCCCGCCCGAGGACAGCGGTGACCAGGGCGGCGGGACCACGCAGAGCGGCGTGTCCGCCTCGAAGGCCACCTCGGTCGACGACTTCGGCGGCATGGACGCGCTGGTCAAGGCCGCCCAGAAGGAGGGCGAGCTCAACGTGATCGCCCTGCCGCCGGACTGGGCGAACTACGGCGAGATCATCGACACCTTCTCCAAGAAGTACGACATCACGGTGAACTCAGACCAGCCCGACGGCGCCAGCCAGGACGAGATCAACGCGGCCAAGCAGCTCGCCGGCACCGACCGGGCGCCGGACGTGTTCGACCTGGGCCAGTCGGTCGCGCTGGCCAACACCGACCTGTTCGCCCCCTACCAGGTCGCCACCTGGGACGACATCCCCGCCGACTTCAAGGACCCGGACGGCGCCTGGGTCAACGACTACGGCGGTTACATGTCGGTCGGCTACGACTCGTCCAAGGTGCCCGACGTGACCTCGCTGGACGACCTGCTCGGCCCGGAGTTCAAGGGCAAGGTGGCGCTCAACGGTGACCCGACCCAGGCCGGTGCGGCGTTCAGCGGCGTGGTGATGGCCGCGGTCGCCAACGGCGGCTCCCCCGACGACGTGGCCCCGGGCGTGGAGTACTTCGGCAAGCTCAAGGACGCCGGCAACTTCCTGCCGGTCGATCCCACGCCGGCCACGGTGCAGTCCGGGCAGACCCCGGTGGTCATCGACTGGGACTACCTCAACGCCGCGTTGACCAAGGACGTGCCGAGCTGGAAGGTCGTCGTCCCCGACGGCGCCGCGGTCGCCGGCTACTACTTCCAGGCGATCAACGCCGACGCGCCGCACCCGGCCGCGGCCCGGCTCTGGGAGGAGTTCCTCTACTCCGACGAGGGGCAGAACCTCTGGCTCAAGGGCGGCGCGCGCCCGGTGCGCGCCGAGGCCATGGCCGAGGCGGGCACCATCGACCAGCAGCTGTACGACGCGCTGCCCCAGGTCAGCGGCGACCCGGTGATCCCCACCAACGAGCAGACCGAGAAGGCGGCCGCCTACCTCGCCGACAACTGGGCCAAGGCGGTGGGCTGAGCTGAGCCGGCTCTCCCGGGCGCTGCCGTCGCTGGCGCTGGTCCCGTTCCTGGGCTACCTGCTCGTCTTCCTGCTGATCCCCACGCTGACCGTGGTGGTGGGGGCCTTCCAGGAGGGCGGGTCGTTCACCCTGACCAACGTCGAGGCGCTGTTCGGGCGTACGGCGCTGGCAGCGCTGGGCCGCAGCGTGCTGCTGTCGGGGTCGACCGCGGTGATCGGCGCGGTGCTGGGCGGGTTCTTGACCTACCTGGTCGTGACCGCCCCGGCGACGAGCGTGCTGCGCCGCGTGGTGGTGTCGGTGTGCGGCGTGCTCGCGCAGTTCGGCGGCGTCACGCTGGCGTTCGCGTTCATCGCGACGCTGGGGTTCTCCGGCGTGGTCACCCAGCTGCTGCGCGACAGCATGGGGGTGGACGTGTTCGGGTCGGGCTGGCTGTTCGGGCTGCCCGGCCTGATCCTGGTCTACTGCTACTTCCAGATCCCGCTGATGGTGATCGTCTTCCTGCCCGCGCTGGAGGGGCTGCGACCGCAGTGGCGTGAGGCCGCGGTCAACCTCGGCGCGACCACCTGGCAGTACTGGACCCGCATCGCGCTGCCACTGCTGCGTCCGGCGTTCCTGGGCTCGATGCTGCTGCTGTTCGCCAACGCGTTCGCCGCCTACGCGACGGCGGCGGCGCTGGTCAGCCAGGGCAGTCCGATCACGCCGCTGCTGATCCGGGCCGCGCTGACCAGCGAGATCATCCTGGGCCGCCAGGACCTCGCCTTCGCGCTGGCCTTCGAGATGATCATCGTGGTCGCCCTGGTGATGGCCGGCTACGCGCTGCTGGTGCGGCGTACCTCGAGGTGGTTGCGGTGAACGCCACCACCTGGCGGGTCGTCCGCACGCTCGCCCTGCTGCTGTTCGCGGCGTTCTTCGCCATCCCGCTGCTGGCGATGCTCGACTTCAGCACCCGGGCACCGGGCGGCGGACGCACCGGGCAGGCCTGGGCGAACCTGGTCCAGGACCCCGCGCTCTCCCAGGCGATCATCACCTCGCTGCTGCTGGCCGCATTCACCGTCGCCGGGATGCTGGTGCTGCTGGTCCCGACGATGATCTGGGTGCGGCTGCGGGTGCCCGGGGCCGGCCGGCTGGTGGAGTTCCTGTGCCTGCTGCCGCTGACCATCCCGGCGCTGGTGATCGTGGTCGGGATGCGCAACGTCTACGCCTGGGTCAACTACCTGGTCAGCGACTCGGTGCTCACCTTGACCTTCGTCTACGTGGTGCTGGTGCTGCCCTACTCCTACCGGGCGCTGGACGCCGCGCTGTCCTCGATCAACGTGAGCACGCTGGCCGAGGCCGCCCGCTCGCTGGGCGCCGGCTGGCCGACGGTGATCGTCCGGGTGATCGTGCCTAACATCCGCTCCGGGCTGCTGTCCGCGGCGTTCATCTCGGTGGCGCTGGTCCTCGGCGAGTTCACCATCGCCTCGCTGGCGCACTACGACAACCTGCAGGTGGTGATCAACCTGCTCGGCAAGAGCGCGGCGACCACCTCGGTGGCCGCGTCGCTGGCCGCCCTGATCTTCGCCTCGGTGCTGCTGGTGCTGCTCTCGTTCGTGGGCCGCTCCCGGCGGACCGGCCGCTCCGGTACGTCGGAGCTGGTGGGCGCACCCAGCCCGGGCACGACGGAAGGAACCACGTGAGCACCTCCGCCCAGTCCTCAGCCCGCTCGTCGGGGCACCCCTCCGGCACCGACGCAACGGCCACCAGCACCACCGGCGGCGTCGAGGTCGTGCTGGAGCAGCTGACCCGCCACTACGGCCACGTCCGGGCGCTCGACGGCCTGGACCTGCGGATCGCGCCGGGCGAGCTGGTCGCGCTGCTCGGCCCGTCGGGCTGCGGCAAGACCACGGCGCTGCGGATCCTGGCCGGCCTCGAGCAGGCCACCTCCGGGCGGGTGCTGGTCGGCGGCACCGACCAGTCCCGGGTTCCGGCGAACAAGCGGGACATGGGGATGGTCTTCCAGGCCTACAGCCTGTTCCCGCACATGACCGTGGCCGAGAACGTCGCCTTCGGGCTGAAGCTACGCGGCCGCTCCCGGGGGCAGCGAGACCAGCGGGCCACCGAGATGCTCGAGCTGGTCGGCCTGGGGGCCCACCGGGACCGCTACGCCCACCAGCTCTCCGGCGGCCAGCAGCAGCGGGTCGCGCTGGCCCGGGCGCTGGCGATCGAGCCGTCGGTGCTGCTCCTGGACGAGCCGTTGTCCGCGCTGGACGCCAAGGTGCGCACCCAGCTTCGCGACGAGATCCGCCGGGTGCAGCTCGAGGTCGGCACCACCACGCTGTTCGTCACCCACGACCAGGAGGAGGCGCTGGCCATCGCCGACCGGGTCGGGGTGATGTCGCAGGGCCGGCTGGACCAGATCGCGCCGCCCACCGAGCTCTACGCCCAGCCCCGGACCCGCTTCGTCGCGGAGTTCGTCGGTCTCACCAACCGGCTGCCCGCCCGCCGCGACGGCGACGTCGCGGTCGTGCTGGGCTGCCGGCTCCCCCGGCTCGACGGGTCGGCCGACGGCGCCGACGGGGTCGCCCTGGTCCGCCCGGAGGCGGTGCGCGTCGCACGGCTCGACGGGGCTGCCGAGGGGGCGGGCGACGCCGCGGCCGACGGGGCTGCGGACAGTGCTACGGACGGGGCGGGCGTGCGCGGGCGGGTCACCTCCCGCGCCTTCCTCGGTCCGGTGTCGCGGGTCAGCTGCGACCTCGCCGACGGCAGCAGCGTCACCGCCCAGGTCTCCAGCGCCCAGGCCCAGCAGCTCCCGACCGGGGAGCAGGTACGGGTCAGCGTCGAGCCGGTCCCAGTCCTGGTGGTCCCCGCCGACTGAGCAGCGTCACGGCGTGGCGAACAGCCGCTCCAGCTCGGCCCGGTCGGGCAACCCCGTCGGGTGGACCAGCTCACCGCTGCGCACGTAGTAGAACGCGGCGTCGACCTGCTCGACCGGGACCTGCTGCAGCTCGGCCCAGGCCAGCCGGTAGACCGCCAGCTGGAGCGGGTCGGCGTCCTGCCCCCGGCCGGTCTTCCAGTCGACGACCAGGTGCCGCGGTGCCCCGCCCTCCGCGAGGCCGTCGGCCCCGCCGACCGGGGCGTCGTCCCGGTAGGCGGCGTCGATCCGGCCGCGGATCACCTGCCCGCCGAGCACCAGCGCGAACGGCGCCTCGATCGCGGCCGGAACCCGCTCCCCGAACGGGCCGGCGTTGAACTGCTCCACCAGCGCGCGGAAGTCGTCCTCGTCGTCGATGCCCGCGTCGGCGCGGCCGGGCACCTCGTCGAGGCCGACCAGCTGCTGCTGCCCGAAGCGGCTCTCCACCCAGGCGTGGAACCGGGTGCCGAATCGCGCCGCTGGCGAGGGGCGGCGCGGCATCGGCCGGGCCAGCTCCGCGGCGAGTCGTTGCGGGTCGTCGCGCAGCCGGGCGATCGTGGTGGCCGAGAGGCTGGAGGGCAACGGGACCTCGACCGTGTCGGCCCGCGCCTCGCGGGCCTCCTGCACCAGCCGGTCCAGCTCGGTGTCCCAGCAGGCCACGAGCTCGGCCTCCTCGAGGCTGAGCCCGCCCACCTGCTCGAGAGGCACCAGCTCGGGAGCGGCCAACGCGTCGCGTACCAGCGCGGCCGCCCGGTGCCGCCGGGCGACCTCCGCGCCGTCGGGCTCGACCGGCCACGGATGGACGGTGGTGTCCTCCAGGACCGGATTGACCGCGTCGCCCTCCGGCGGCGGGCACCAGGCCTCGGGTGCCTCCCCCCAGCCGCTCATCGCCTCCACTGCCGCGGTGAGGTACGGCGAGGGGCCCAGGGGCTTCTTGCGGCCCGGCTTCCACCAGTGCCCGGACAGCACCATCTCGTGCCGGGCCCGGGTGAACGCGACGTACCCCAGTCGCAGCTGCTCGGTGGCGTCGTGCTCCTTGGCCCGCTTCGGGTACTCCCCCAGCGACGCCTCGGTGTAGTCCTCGACCTGGGGGAGGTCGTCGGCGTCCCCACGCAGCGGCGACGGCAGCACCGCGGGCCCGCGCACCCAGGAGGTGCGCCCGGTGGTGTTGGGGAACTTGGTGGCGCACAGCCCGGGCAGGAAGACCACGTCCCACTCCAGCCCCTTGGCGCGGTGCACGGTGAGCAGCTTGACCGAGTCGGTGATCGACGGGGTCGCGGCGTCCAGGCCGTTGCCCAGCTCGTCCTCGGCCTGCAGGTAGGCCAGCAGCGCGGGCAGCGAGACCTGGCCGTCCAGCGACTGGAAGTCGGCGACGGCCTTGACGAAGGTGTCGAGGTTCTCCCGGCGCGACTCGGCGGTGGGCTGCACGGAGGCGGCCAGCTCCAGCTCGATGCCGGTCACGTCGATGATCCGGCGGACCAGGTCCAGCAGCGGCTCGCCGACGAAGGTGCGCAGGTGTCGCAGCTCGGCGGACAGCTCGGCGAAGCGGGCACGGGCCTGCTCGGAGTACGCCGCCGGCCCCGGGTCGTCCAGCGCGTCGCTGAGCGAGACCAGCTCGGTCGGGTCGGTCCCCTCGGCCAGCGCGGCAAGCTGTTCCTCCACCGGGCGGTCGTCGTCGCGGCCGCCGCCCATCCGGGCCAGCTCGCGAGCACGCTGCCCGAGCAAGGACAGGTCACGGGGGCCGATGGCCCAGCGCGGGCCGCTGAGCAGGGTGAGCACGGCGGCGTTCGCGGTCAGGTCGTTCAGCAGGGTCAGCGTGGCCACGACCTCGGCCACCTCGGGCAGCCGGAGCAGGCCGTTGATGCCGACGATCTCGACCGGCACGCCGGCGCCGATCAGCGCGTCGTAGACGTCGGCCGCGTGCGCGTTGTCGCGGGTGAGCACGCCGATGTCGCGCCAGGCCAGCTCGGAGCGCTGTGCATGGGCGGCGACGACCTGCTCGGCGAGGAAGGCCAGCTCGTCGTCGTAG
>DASSVD010000243.1:0-3538 GCA_035706365.1 Nocardioidaceae bacterium | reverse complement strand
GCTCGCGGGTGAGGACGACGTCGTACCCCTCGGCGGTGAGCCACTCCTGCAGCAGCCGGGCCTGCGTCGACTTGCCCGCGCCCTCGCCGCCCTCGAACGCGACGAACACGCCCGTGGCGGCGTAGACACCGGTGGACCCGGTGAACGCGTGACGCAGGTCGTTCACCAGCGGCACCCCCTTGCGGTCGTCCATCTGACGATAGGAGGTGACACCGACAACGGTCATCAGCACGGCGGCGATCAGGAAGGTGAACGCGGCACCGTTGTAGACCAGGTACGGGTCGCCGTCGGCGTCCTTCGGCCCGATCGGAACCTCCCCGATCACGCCGGCGACGAACGGCGCCAGCGCGAGCACCAGCGCCAGGGACAGCCGCACCATGGAGTTCACGAAGGCGAAGGTCCGCCCGCGGAGCTCGTCGGGCACCTCCAGGCCGAGCATGGTGTTGCCGGTGATCCAGGCGACCCCGGAGAAGAAGCCGAGCAGCAGGGTCAGCCCGGTGACCACCTCGAGCTGCTGGACCAGCGCAAGCGGGAACAGCAGCAGCCCCGCGCCGGTCAGCGACAGCCCGAACAGCCGCCGCCGCGAGAGCCCCTGCAGCAGCCGGGTGCCGCGCCACATGCCGAGGCCCAGCCCGAGGAACACCGTGCCGAACAGCACGCCGTAGCCGGGGTCGCCGCCGCCGAGGTCGGCCACGAACGTGCGGGCCAGCCCGATCACCACGCCACCGGCGGCGAACGCGCCGATGATCCCGGTGACCAGCCCGCGCACCAGCGGCGTGTGCACGACGTAGCGCCAGCCGTCGGCGACCACCGCGAGCGGGCTCTTCCCGTCGTACGCCGTCCCGGTCGCCGGCCCCCGCGGGATGTGCTTGAGCCGGGCGATCACGATCCCCGAGACGATGAACGACAACCCGTTGAAGTAGATCGCCATGTCGATCGGGCCGTTGGGGAACCAGCCGAAGATGTTGCGGTAGAGCTTGTCCAGCAGGGTCAGCGCGGTGAAGATCGCGGCGGCCGGCAGCGCCGACCCGTACGTGGTGGCCAGGCTGATCTGGTTGGCCGCCTCCAGCCGGTGCGGCGGCACCAGGTTCGGGATCGTCGCGTCCTTGGCCGGCCCCCACAACAGGCTGACCGCCTCGACCAGCACGGTGACCACGAAGACCCACCACAGCGTGCCGATCAGCGGGATGCTCAAGAACAGCGCGCCGCGCACGTAGTCACCCCAGATCAGGGCGGTACGCCGGTCCAGCCGGTCGGCGATGTAGCCCGCGACGGGCGCCAGCACCAGCGCGGGCAGCACCCGCAGGAACAGCACGCCGGCGATCGCGAAGTTCTTCATCGCGTAGGAGTCGCCGGCGAACTGGTTGGCCATCGCGGTCAGCGCGAGCAGGCCGATCCAGTCACCGAGGCTGGACAGGCCGAGGCCGACCCACAGGTTCCGGAAGTCGTGGATGCGCAGCACCGCACTCAGCGAGTGCATCGGCGCGTGCTGCAGCTCCTCGGCCGTCTCCTGCGGCGCGGAATGGTCGCTCACGACACCACCCTAAGTGAGCAGTCGGGGCCCCGAGCGGGCCTAGCTCTTCTTGGCGGTGGACTTCTTCGCGGTGGTCTTCGCTGCGGCCTTCTTCGCCGGCTTCTTCGCGGTCTTCTTGGTCGTCTTCTTCGCGGCGCCCTTCTTCGCCCCGCGCTTCTTCGGCGCCGGCCCCTTGGCGCGCTTCTCCGCCAGCAGCTCGGCGGCGCGCTCGAGGCTGACGGTCGCCTCGTCGTCGCCCTGCCGCAGGGTGGCGTTGTACTCGCCGTCGGTGACATAGGGGCCGAACCGGCCGCTCTTGACCGTCACGGTGGCACCCGTGGCCGGGTCGGCGCCCAGCTCGCGGCCCGGGTTGGCGGCGCGCCGCCCGCGCTGCTTGGGCTGGGCGAAGATCGCCTGCGCCTCCTCCACCGTGATGGTGAGCAGCTGCTCCTCGGAGTCGATCGAGCGCGAGTCGGACCCCTTGCGCAGGTAGGGCCCGTAGCGCCCGTTCTGCGCGGTGATCTCCTCGCCGGACTCCGGGTCGCTGCCGACCACGCGCGGCAGGGTGAGCAGGGTCAGCGCCTGCTCCAGGGTGATCGTGTCCAGCGACATCGACTTGAACAGTGACGACGTGCGCGGCTTCTGCGACTTCGGCGCGCCCTCGGGCAGCACCTCGGTGACGTAGGGCCCGAAGCGACCGTTCTTGGCCACCACGGTGTGCCCGGTCTCCGGGTCGGTGCCCAGCTGCTGCTCCGCACCGGCGGGGTTGGCGAGCAGCTCGCGGGCCTTGGCCTCGTCCAGCTCGTCGGGCGGCAGGTCCTCGGGCACGTTGGCGCGCACCGACTCGCCGGACTCCGACGTGGTCTCGATGTAGGGCCCGTAGCGGCCGACCCGCAGGTCGATGCCCTCGGTGATCGGGAAGGTGGCCAGCTCGCGGGCGTCGATCTCTCCGAGCTCGCCGACCAGCTTCTTGAGCCCCTCGACGTCGCCGGCACCGAAGTAGAAGGCGGCCAGCTCGGTACGCCGCTCCCGGCGCCCCGCGGCGATCTCGTCGAGGACGTCCTCCAGGCCCGCGGTGAACTCGTAGGAGACCAGCCGGCTGAAGTGCTCCTCGAGCAGCCGGATCACCGAGAACGCCAACCACGCCGGGACCAGCGCGGTGCCCTTCTTGTACACGTAGCCGCGGTTGAGGATGGTGCCGATGATCGAGGCGTAGGTCGAGGGCCGCCCGATCTCGCGCTCCTCGAGCTCGCGGACCAGGGTGGCCTCGGTGTAGCGGGCCGGCGGCTTGGTCTCGTGGCCGGAGGGGGACAGTGAGGCGGCGGTGACCGCGTCGCCCTCGGACACCGCGGGCAGCCGGGTCTCCCGGTCGTCGGTCTGCTTGTCCGGGTCGCCGGTGTCGTCGATGCCCTCCACGTAGGCCTTGAGGAAGCCGTGGAAGGTGATCACCCGGCCGGAGGCGACGAAGACGCAGTCCTCCCCGGTCGCCGCCGTACCGCCGAGCCGGACCGACACCGAGCGGCCCTCGGCGTCCTTCATCTGCGAGGCGACGGTGCGCATCCAGATCAGCTCGTAGAGGCGGAACTCGTCGCCGGACAGCCCGGTCTGCGCCGGGGTGCGGAAGTGCTCACCGGCCGGACGGATCGCCTCGTGCGCCTCCTGGGCGTTCTTCACCTTGGAGGTGTAGGTCCGCGGCTTGTCGGGGAGGTACTCCTGGCCGAACAGCTCGCGCACCTGCTCGCGGGCCGCGCCGACCGCGGACTCCGACAGCGTCACCGAGTCGGTTCGCATGTAGGTGATGAAGCCGTTCTCGTAGAGCCGCTGCGCGATCGACATGGTGCGCGAGGCGCCGTACCCGAGCTTGCGGGAGGCCTCCTGCTGCAGGGTGGTGGTGCGGAACGGTGCGTACGGACGGCGCGTGTACGGGTTCGACTCGACCGAGCGGATCGTGAAGGTCTGGTCGTTCAGCGCGGTGGCCAGCGCCCCCGCGGCCTCGGCGTCGAGGTGCACGACGTCGGTGGACTT
>DASSVD010000242.1:0-13943 GCA_035706365.1 Nocardioidaceae bacterium | reverse complement strand
TGCGGCTCCAGGTACGCCCGGTCCAGAAACCGTCCCCAGGGCGGCGCCGCGCGCTCTGTCCACAGGGCCGACGTCGACGGCTGCACGGCCCGGGATCAGCAGTCAGGGTGGTCATGGAGGTGCTTCATGACCGAGACAGAGTCCAGCCCGATTGCCATCGGCGCCCAGGGCCGCCCACTGAACGACCAGAACTGCGTCACGCTGCGTGGCCGCGTGAGCGCGGAGCCGGTGAGCCGAGAGCTGCCCAGCGGAGACCAGATCGTCTCCGTCCGGGTCGTCCTCGCACGAGAGCGCACTGCGATGACCAGGGGGTCGCGGCAGCCGTCGGACTGGGTGGAGTGCGTGGCCTGGGCGTCTCGCGCGCGCCGTTCCGTGGCGTCGTGGCGCCCCGGCGACACGGTGGAGATCGAGGGCGCGTTGCGTCGTCGCTACTACCGTGCCGGCGGTGTGCCCACCACCCGGGTCGAGGTGGAGGTGCTCAAGGCCCGGTCATTGCGTCGGGTGGGAGCGTGAGGGATGCCGGCACTCTCAGGCGTCGTCGAGGTCGCGCATCACCACGCCCATGCGGGGCTTCGGCGCGAACGAGGTCGCCTTGCGCGGCATGCGCACACCCTGGTCGGCGAACTCCATCACCTGGCGCACGGTGGGAGCGCGCAACGCCACTACCAGCCCCGGCTGCCGGGCAGTGGTGTGCAGGGCCTGGTCGAGGCTGTGGTGGTACCCGACCTGCTCCTCCGCGACGTGCCAGGCGTCGAAGAGCTCGTCGTGCAGCACCTCGGCGTCGACCCGTCCGGCGCGCTTCGTGCTGACCACCGCCCAGGCGCGGCCGTCCGACAGCGCGAACGTGGCCAGCTCCGCGTCGGGGGCTGTGGCGTCGGCGAAGGCGCTCTCCCGATCGGGGGCGGTGCGGAAGCTGTCGCCGCGCTCCTGGCTGGCCTCCTGGACGTCGGCGAGGGTCAGCGCCGCGACGGATCGGTGGATCGGGCCGACCGCGAGGGGGTAGTCGTGCTGGTCGACGAGCATCGCCAGACCGAAGTCCCACGGCGATGTCTCGCAGTCGGCGGCAGGGTCGCGCAGCTCACCCTGCAACGCCAGGTAGGCCGCGTACCGGTGGTGCCCGTCGGCGATCAGCGCCTGCGTCTCAGCGAGCTCTCGCGCGAAGGCTTCGAGCAACGAGGGATCGGCCAGCGCCCACAGCCGGTGGTGGCTTCCGTCCAGCGCGGTGAAAGAGGCGGTCGCCGGCCCGTCGGCCGCCTGCTCCAGCAACGCCCGCAGGGCGGCGGTGCCCTCGTGCACGAGCAGGATCGGCTCCAGGTTGGTGCCGGTGGTGCGCATCAAGACCTTGCGGTCCTCGACCGGGCCGGGCATCACGTCTTCGTGCGGAAGGATGACGCGCTCGTCGGGATGGCGCAGTGCGGCGGCACCGATCAGTCCGCGTACGGTGACGTCGTCGACCGTGTACTGGTACAGGTACAGCGCGGGAGCCGGGTCTACGCGCAGGAATCCCCGTTCCCGCCAGGACAGGAGACGCTTGTGTACAGCCTCGTACGGGCGTTCGAACCGGCGTGAGAGGATCAATCGGACGATGTTGCGACGGTTGGCCGCTTCCAGCTCGCGGACCGTCTCGGCGTCCAGCACGTCGTACGGCGGCGAGATGACCGATCCCAGGTCACCGACCGTAGCGGGGTCGAAGCGCAGCCCTCGGAAGGGGGCGAGTACGAACGGCCTGCGGTCCTCGGTCACCGGTGCATCCTAGTCAACCACCCCCCGGCGATCGTGGCGAGCCACCAGGGGACAGCGGCCACGACGGAAGGAGCCTGATGCTCGCGAGGAGCGACCGACCTCTCTGGGAGTGCTACGACGTCGCGGTGCTCGACCTGGACGGTGTCGTCTACGTCGGCGCCGAGGCCGTGCCCGGCGCCCCGGGCCACCTCGCGCGCGTCCGCGACGCAGGCATGCAGCTGGCCTACGTGACCAACAACGCGGCCCGGCCACCGTCGGTCGTGGCCGACCACCTGAGCGCTCTCGGCGTGCCGGCCGACGCCTCCGACGTGGTGAACTCCGCCCAAGCCGCGGCGCGGCTGCTCTCCGACCGGCTGCCCGCCGGGTCACCGGTCTACGTGATCGGCGGCCTCGGGCTCGAGGAGGCGCTGCGGGAGCAAGGGCTGACGCCGGTGCAGGAGCTGGCGGCCGACCCCGTCGCCGTCGTCTCGGGCTACAACCCCGACCTGCGCTGGCGCGTCGTGATGAACGGCGCGGTCCTGGTCGCCCGAGGGTTGCCATGGGTCGCCACCAACATGGACATGAGCGTGCCCACCGACGTCGGAAAGGCGCCGGGGAACGGCGTGCTGGTCAACGCGGTCGCGAGCTTCGCGGGTCGCGAGCCCGAGGTCGCCGGCAAGCCGCTGACGCCGCTGTTCGACGAGACCCGGATCCGTGTCGGAGGTCGACGGCCGCTGGTCATCGGAGACCGGCTCGACACCGACATCGAGGGCGCCAACGCAGCCGGCCTGGACTCACTCCTGGTGCTCACCGGCGTGACCGGCCTCCGCGAGCTGGTGGCAGCGGCGCCGCATCAGCGGCCGACCTATCTGGCGATGGACCTCGCGGGTCTGGGGGAGCCCCACCCCGCGCCCGAGGGGCCCGGTGAGGCCGCCGCCTCGGATACCGGGTTCGTCTGCGGGGGATGGAGGGCCTGGGTGGCCGACGCCGCTCTGCACGCAGCACCCGTGGCCGGCGGTACCGAGCACACAGCCGAGTCCCACGACTCCAGCGCCTCGGGCGCGGCCGGCGCCGCCCCACGGGAGGCCGACTGGTGGCGGGCGATCGCTGCCGCCGCCTGGCACCACCTCGACGACACGGGTGCCGCAGCCTCCACGGACACACTCGAGTCGCCGATGTCGAACGGTAGCGTGGAAGGGGCGTCCCGCCGCGAGGAGGAGGGCGCCGAGGAGCAGGGCCCGTGAGGGCCACCGGTTCCATACCTGACCGGCAGCCGCGACCGCACCTGGAGCACGCATGAGTCCCCACGACGAGGACCCCACCGACCAGCCGCATGCCCCCGGCGCTGCTGAGGTGTCGGCGGCCCCGGACACGCCCGGCCGAGCCCATGCCCCCAGCGGTCCCGACACCACCGGGCACGCGGGCGTCGACGCGGTACTGATTTCGCTTGCTGACCTGGAGGACCGGCCTGTCGCCGAGCACGTCGCGGTGTTCGAGTCGGCGCATGTCCGGCTGCGTGAGGCACTCGCGCAGGCAGCGGACGACCCCAGCTCCTGAGGCCGCGGCGATGCCACGACGTCTTCGCCTGGACGCCGAGCTGGTCCGTCGCGGCCTGGCCCGGTCCCGCGAGCACGCTGCTGAGCTGATCGCAGCGGGCCGCGTGAAGGTCGCCGGCGCGACCGCGACCAAGCCGGCGACCGGTGTGAGCACCGACGTCGCGCTGGTCGTGCGCGAGGATCCGCACCGTCCGGACTACGTCTCGCGGGGCGGTCACAAGCTGGCGGGGGCGCTGGACGCGTTCGCAGCGGCCGGCCTGACGGTGCAGGGGCGTCGGTGCCTCGATGCCGGAGCGTCCACGGGCGGGTTCACCGACGTGCTGCTCCGAGCCGGTGCGGCGCAGGTGGTCGCCGTGGATGTCGGCTACGGCCAGCTCGCCTGGCCGCTCAGACAGGACGAGCGCGTCCACGTGCACGATCGGACCAACGTCCGGGAGCTGAGCCCGGACGTGGTCGGAGAGCCGGTCGACGTCGTGGTCGGTGACCTCTCGTTCATCTCGCTGCTCCTGGTGCTCGATCCGCTGATCTCGGTGACCCGTGACGACGGCGACCTGGTGCTGATGGTCAAGCCACAGTTCGAGGTGGGCCGCGACCGGGTCGGCAAGGGAGGGGTCGTGCGCGACGTCGCCTTGCGGGCCGAGGCGGTGAACCAGGTCGCCGACGCGGCGGCGCAGAGGGGCTGGGGCGCGCGAGGGGTGGCGACCAGTCCGCTTCCAGGGCCCTCGGGCAACGTGGAGTTCTTCGTGTGGCTGCGGCGCGGGCCGGCCGAGGTCGACCACGAGGCGGTCCTCGCCGCTGTCCGTCGGGGCTCGGGGGTGCCGGGTGAGAGGGTGGGCCCATGACTGAGTCGCAGGCGCCGACCGGCGAGAGGCGCGTGCTGGTGCTCACCCACACCGGCCGGGACGAGGCGCGCCGGGTGGCCACCGAGTTCTGTGAGGCACTGCACCGGCACGCGATCGGCGTGCGGCTGCTCAAGGACGAGGCCGCGGACCTCGATCTGGACCTGCCCGGCCTGGAGGTCGTCGAGGCTGATCCCGCGGCGGCCGCCGGCTGCGAGCTCGTCCTGGTCATCGGCGGAGACGGCACCATCTTGCGGGCCGCGGAGCTCACCCGGGAGAGCGGCACGCCCCTGCTCGGGGTCAACCTGGGACACGTGGGGTTCCTCGCCGAGGCCGAGTCCGACGACGTGCTGTTCACCCTGGACGCCCTCGTGCACAAGCGCTACACCTTCGAGGAGCGGCTCACCATCGACGTCACGGTGCACCGTGACGGGGAGCTGCTCGCCTCGACGTGGGCGCTGAACGAGGCGAGCGTGGAGAAGGCATCGCGCGAGCGGATGCTCGAAGTGGTGGTCGAGGTCGACGGCCGGCCGCTGTCGCGGTGGGGTTGTGACGGCGTCGTGTGCGCGACCCCCACCGGCTCGACGGCGTACAACTTCAGTGCCGGAGGCCCGGTCGTGTGGCCGGCCGTGGAGGCACTGCTGATGGTCCCGATCAGCGCACACGCGTTGTTCGCCCGCCCGCTGGTGGTCGCGCCCAGTTCCGTGCTCGCGGTGGAGGTGATCGCCCGGACCGACGGGTCCGGCGTGTTGTGGTGCGACGGCCGGCGCAGCTTCGAGCTGCCACCGGGTGCGCGGATCGAGGTCCGCCGCGGTCACGCGCCGGTGCGCCTGGTCCGGCTGCACCAGGCCCCGTTCACCGACCGCCTGGTGGCCAAGTTCGACCTGCCCGTGTCCGGATGGCGCGGGGCGGCGGAGCGACGGCGTGCCCGGGAGAACGGAGGCGCGGATGCTTGAGGAGCTGCGGATCACCTCGCTCGGCGTGATCGAGGAGTCGGTCCTCGAGCCCGGGCCGGGGCTCACCGTGATCACCGGGGAGACCGGGGCCGGCAAGACGATGGTGGTCACCGCGCTCGGGCTGCTGCTCGGCGGCCGGGCTGATGCGGGAGCGGTCCGCGCGGGCGCCCGTGCCGCCCGGGTCGAGGGTGTGCTGACGGTGGACGGCGCTCCGGACGGCGCTCCGGACGGGTTGGTCGCCCGGGCCGAGGAGCTCGGGGCCACCGTCGAGGACGGTCGCCTGCTGGTCGCCCGCCAGGTCTCCGCGGAGGGACGCTCACGCGCGTTCGCCGGCGGGGCGTCCGTCCCGGTCAGCGCGCTGGCCTCGGTGACCGACCCGCTGGTCGCCGTGCACGGGCAGTCCGATCAGCACCGACTGCTCCAACCGGCGGCCCAGCGCGAGGCGCTGGACCGGTTCGCCGGCGACGAGGTGCTCCAGCTGCGCAACCGGTTCGCCGAGCACTACCTCGCCCTGCGGGACACCGAGTCCGAGCTGGCCGAGGTCGTGCGCTCGGCCCGCGAGCGGGCCCGCGAGGCGGACCTCCTGCGGTTCGGACTCACCGAGGTGGAGGAGGCCGACCCACAGCCCGGCGAGGACGACGCGCTGGCCGCCGAGGAGGCCCGGCTCGGCTTCGCCGACACGCTGCGAGGCGCCGCCACCCAGGCACGCGAGCTGCTCTCGTCCGAGGAGGGCGCAGCGGACGCGCTGGCGGCCGTGGGCGCCGCCCGCAAGCTGCTCGACGGGGTCCGCGAGCACGATGCCGAGGCGGCCGGCCTGGCCGACCGGCTGGCCGAGGTCAGCTACCTGCTCTCCGACGTTGCGGCCGACGTCTCGTCCTACGCCGCCGGCCTGGACACCGACCCCGCCCGGCTGGCCGCGGTCTCGGAGCGACGCTCCGCGCTGACCGCGCTCACCCGCAAGTACGGCGAGTCCGTCGACGAGGTGCTGTCCTGGGCGAGGGACGCGGCGCAGCGTCTGCTCGACCTCGACCACACCGACGAGCGCATCGACGAGCTGCGGGGGCGGGTGGCCGACCTTCGCGGCGAGCTCGCCCGCGTCGGCACGGCCCTGAGCGAGGCCCGGCGCGAGGCGGCCGAGCGACTCGGCGCGGAGGTCACCGCGGAGCTGACCCACCTGGCGATGCCCCACGCCCGGCTCAGCGTGGCCGTGCACCAGAGCGAGACCGAGGACGGGCTGGAGGTCGGGGACCGGGTGCTGCGGTTCGGCCCGCACGGGCTTGACGAGGTGGAGCTGCTGCTGGCCGCAAACCGTGGTGCACAGGAGCGGCCGCTTGCCAAGGGCGCCTCGGGGGGCGAGCTGTCCCGGGTGATGCTGGCGCTCGAGGTGGCGATGGCGGCGACGAACCCGGTGCCGACGTTCGTCTTCGACGAGGTCGACGCCGGCGTGGGCGGCAAGGCTGCAGTGGAGGTCGGCCGCCGGCTGGCCACGCTGGCCCGCCACGCGCAGGTGCTCGTGGTCACCCACCTGCCGCAGGTCGCCGCGTTCGCCGACCAGCACGCGGTGGTGGTCAAGAGCAGTGACGGCTCGGTGACGTCGTCGGGGCTCACCGTCCTCGACGACCAGGGTCGGGTGCGGGAGCTGTCCCGGATGCTGGCCGGCCTGGAGGAGTCGGACACGGCGCTCGCGCACGCGCAGGAGCTGCTCGAGACCGCGCAGGAGACCCGCGCCACATCGTTGTGAGGCGCCGCGCCCCGTCCGCCTCCCCGGAAGCATTGCGGCCGCGTGGCAGGATGGCCGCGCCATGAAGTTCCCCGCCCGAAATCGCCCGGACACGGGTCTGCCCGGAGTCACCGGCACGGCCCGCACGGATCGCCGTACGGGCCACGTGCTGCGTCGGCTCAGACCGGGCGACGTCGCTGTCATCGACCACCTCGACCTCGACCGCGCCACCGCGCAGGCGCTCCTGGACGCGGGGGTGGTGGCGGTGGTCAACGCATCAGCGTTCATCTCCGGGCGCTACCCCAACCTGGGTCCCGATCTGCTCGTGCGCTCCGGCGTGGTCCTGCTCGACGAGGTCGGTCCCGAGGTGTTCAAGGCGGTGCCCGACGGGGCGACCGTACGCATCCACGACGGCACGGTCCTCGCCGGCGAGGAGGTCCTGGCCACCGGCCGCCCGCTCACTGCCGCGGACGTCGCCGCGCTGATGGACGACGCCCGCGGGGGACTCACCACCCAGCTGCAGAGCTTCACCCACAACACCAGCGAGTTCCTGCGACGCGAGGAGCGGCTGCTGCTGCACGGCCAGGGCGTTCCCGAGGTGCGCGCACCGATCAAGGGCCGACCCGTGGTCGTGGTCAACCGCGGCTACGAGTACCGCGCCGACCTGCGCCGGCTACGCCGCTACATCCGCGAGCAGCGGCCGGTTCTGGTCGGCGTCGACGGCGGCGCCGACGCGCTGCTCGAGGCCGGGCACCGGCCCGACCTGGTCGTCGTCGGCGAGCGCGGTCTGGCGCCGATGGACGGCGTGCCCGAGGCCGAGCGGGTCTCGGACAAGGCTCTGCGCAGCGCCCGTGAGGTCGTGCTGCACACCGACCAGGCGGGGCGGACCCTCGGCGGCGACAGGCTCGAGCGGCTCGGTGTCCGCGCGCAGACTCTCGCCGCGACCAGCGCTACCCAGGACGTCGCCCTGCTGCTGGCCGACCTGTCCGGAGCGCGGCTGATCGTCACCGTCGGCAGCCACGCCACGCTGAGCGAGTTCCTCGACCGGAACCGCGCCGGGCTGGCCAGCACCTTCCTCACCCGACTCCGGATCGGTCCGACGCTGGTCGACGCGACCAGCGTGCCGCTGCTCTACTCCGGGCGGGTGCGCCTGTGGCACCTCGGCCTGGTGCTGCTGACCGGATTGGTCGCCCTCGCGGTGGCTGTGGCCTCCACCCCGGTGGGCCAGGACTGGTGGGACTCCCTGCTGGCGGCTCTCCAGGACCTCGTCGACTGGTTCCAAGGACTCTTCTCGTGATCTCTTTTCGCTACCACATCGTCTCGATCGTCTCGGTGTTCCTCGCCTTGGCGGTCGGCGTCGCTCTCGGCGGCGGCCCCTTGAAGGGGGAGGTCGACAACACGCTGGTCAAGCAGGTGGAGACCGACCGCAAGGTCAAGGCCGAGCTGCAGGCTCAGATCAACGACCTGCGCGGGGCGCGCGAGTTCAGCGACGCCTTCGCGAGCAACGTCGCCCCGGACCTGCTGAACGGCCAGCTCGACGGTCGTCCGGTCACGCTGGTCGTGCTACCGGGCGCCGAGGAGGACTCCGTCACCTCGGTCGGCAACTTCGTGAACGTGGCCGGCGGCAGCGTCACCGGCACCGTCCGGATCGGCCCCGAGCTGGTCGACGTGGCGAACAAGCAGCTCGTCGACGAGCTGGCCGACCAGCTGCTCGACGGGGCGAAGGACGTCAGCGTCCCCGACGACGCCAGCGCCTACGACCGGCTCGGCGCGCTGGTCGCCCGGGCCATCGCGACCGACGAGGACGGCGGGGCGGAGGTCGATGACACCGCCACCAGCATCCTGTCCGGGCTGAGCACCGCGAACCTGATGTCCGCCGAAGGGGACCTGGCCCAGCGCGGCAGCCTGGTGGTGTTCGTGGCCGGGCCCGGCAGCGGGTCGGTCGACGAGCGGCAGGGAAGCAACACCATCGTCAGCTCCATCGCGGCCGCCGTGGATGCGCGCTCCGACGGCGTCGTGGTGGCCGGCCCGGCGGAGTCGGCGAGGCCCAACGGGCTGGTCACGGCGGTGCGGTCGAACGTCGCGGTGGCCAAGGACGTGTCCACCGTGGACGTCGTCGGACGCGACGCCGGAGCCGTCGTCGCGGTGCTCGCGCTGGCCGAGCAGGCCACCGGCAAGGTCGGCCACTACGGCGCCAGCGACGCCCCGGACGGCGCGATGCCCGGGGCGGCGCCGACCGAGGAGTGAGCCGGCCGCTCGTGCCGTCCCGCCCGCGCAACGAGGCGGCCCGGCGCGGCACACGCCGTACGCCACGGGTGTTGGTAGGCTAGAACCCCGTGGAGGGCGAGGTTTCTCGCCCGCCGGTCCAGCACACGACACCACGGGAGTTCCTGTTGGCAGCCTCTCAGCCGACCAAGCACGTCTTCGTCACCGGAGGCGTCGCCTCCTCGCTCGGCAAGGGGCTCACCGCCTCGAGTCTCGGCAACCTGCTCACGGCGCGCGGCCTGCGCGTGACGATGCAGAAGCTCGACCCCTACCTCAACGTCGACCCCGGGACGATGAACCCCTTCCAGCACGGCGAGGTGTTCGTCACCAACGACGGCGCGGAGACCGACCTCGACGTCGGCCACTACGAGCGGTTCCTCGACACCGACCTGACCGGCATCGCCAACGTGACCACCGGTCAGGTGTACTCCACGGTGATCGCCAAGGAGCGGCGCGGCGACTACCTGGGCGACACCGTCCAGGTGATCCCGCACATCACCAACGAGATCAAGGAGCGAATCCGGGCGATGGCCGGGCCCGCCGACCGGCCCGGGGAAGCTGCGGACGTGGTGATCACCGAGGTGGGCGGCACCGTCGGTGACATCGAGTCGCTGCCGTTCCTGGAGGCCGCCCGGCAGGTGCGGCACGACGTGGGACGCGACAACTGCTTCTTCCTGCACGTGTCCCTGGTGCCCTACATCGGCCCGTCCGGGGAGCTCAAGACCAAGCCGACCCAGCACTCGGTGGCGGCGCTGCGCTCGATCGGTATCCAGCCCGACGCCATCGTCTGCCGCTCCGACCGGCCCATCCCGGAGTCGGTCAAGCGCAAGATCTCGCTGATGTGCGACGTCGACGACGAGGCGGTGGTCAACGCCAGCGACGCGCCGTCGATCTACGACATCCCGAAGGTCCTGCACGCAGAAGGCCTCGACGCCTACGTCGTACGGCGCCTGAACCTGCCGTTCCGCGACGTCGACTGGACGGTGTGGGACGACCTGCTGCGCCGCGTGCACCACCCGGCCGAGGAGGTCAGTGTCGCCCTGGTCGGCAAGTACGTCGACCTTCCCGACGCGTACCTGTCGGTGGGCGAGGCGTTGCGGGCGGGCGGGTTCGCGCACGAGGCGAAGGTCAACCTGGTCTGGGTTCCCTCGGACGAGTGCCAGACCCGGGAGGGCGCGGCGCGCCACCTCGCCGACGTCGACGCGGTCTGCGTGCCCGGCGGGTTCGGGATCCGCGGTATCGAGGGCAAGCTCGGCGCGCTGGAGTATGCGCGTACCCACGGCATCCCGACGCTCGGGCTCTGCCTGGGCCTGCAGTGCATGGTGATCGAGTACGCCCGCAACTGCGCCGGCATCGCGCAGGCCGACTCCACCGAGTTCGACCCCGACTGCGCCGAGCCGGTGATCGCGACGATGGCCGAGCAGAAGAGGTTCGTCGAGGGCGCAGGCGGCGACATGGGTGGCACCATGCGGCTCGGCCTGTACCCAGCAGCTCTTCAGGAGGGCTCCGTGGTGCGCGAGGCCTACGGAAGCGCTCGCGTGGAGGAGCGTCACCGGCACCGCTACGAGGTCAACAACGCCTACCGCTCGCGGCTGGAGGAGGCCGGGTTGGTCTTCTCGGGCACGTCACCGGACGGCACCCTGGTCGAGTTCACGGAGCTGCCGAAGGAGCAGCACCCCTACTACGTCGCCACCCAGGCGCACCCCGAGCTGCGGTCCCGGCCGACGCGCCCGCACCCGCTGTTCGCCGGGCTGATCGGTGCGGCGCTCGAGCGACAGGCCGAGCTGCGGTTCCCGATCGACGAGGCAGCTCTGCGGCGCCGCCAGGGCGGCCCGGAGGAGCGGGCCGAGGAGCGGGCCGAGGAGCCAGAGGAGCGGGCCGAGGACGCGGTGACCTCGAGCGCCGCACGTTGACCGGGGCCGGCGGACCGCTTGCGGACCGGCCGGAGTCGTGGCCGGTGCAGGCCAGCACCGACCTGCACCGCGACGCGTGGGTGGTCGCCCTGCGGAGGGACACGCTGACCCGGCCGGGACACCCGGAGGACCGGTTCGACCGGCTGGTGGTGGAGCATCCCGGTGCGGTGGTCATCCTGGCGCTGGACGCGGCCGACCGCGTGCTGGTGCTGCACCAGTACCGGCACGCTGCGCAGGGGCGGTTCGTGGAGCTGCCCGCTGGCCTGTGCGACGTGGCGGGGGAGAGCCCGCTGCGCACCGCGCAGCGCGAGCTGCGCGAGGAGGCCGGGTTGCGAGCGGAGCGGTGGACGCACTTGCTCACCAGCCACGCCTCGCCGGGGATCAGCAACGAGCGCTTCGAGATCTTCGTCGCACGCGAGCTCTCGGACGCGGAGGCCGAGGAGTTCGAGGCCGAGCACGAGGAAGCCGACATGGAGTGCTCCTGGGTGCCGTTCCCGGACCTGTTGGAAGCGGTTCGCTCCAGCCGGGTCACCGACGCGGCCCTGGCCCTTGCGGTGATGGCCTACGCGCTCGAGCCGCGCCCGGAGACCGGGTCGGACGCCCGCGTCCGCTGAGCGAGCCTGCGGCGGAATAGACTTCCCGCGTCGCCCGACGACGTGGCGGCGCTCACACGACAGGGAGTTCACAGCAGATGAAGGTCGGCGTCCCCAAAGAGGTCAAGAACCACGAGTACCGGGTGGCTCTCACGCCGGTCGGCGTGCACGAGCTGGCCCAGCACGGGCACGAGGTCTACATCGAGTCCGGCGCCGGCGTCGGCTCGCAGATCAGCGACGAGGAGTACGCCGCCGCCGGCGCGACGCTGCTGGACAGCGCCGACGACGTCTGGGAGACCGCCGAGACCGTCTTGAAGGTCAAGGAGCCGGTCGCGGAGGAGTACTCCCGCATGCGCGAGGGCCAGACGCTGTTCACCTACCTGCACCTGGCAGCCGACAAGGCGCTCACCGAGGAGCTGGTCAAGCGCCGGGTGACCGCCATCGCCTACGAGACCGTGCAGCTGCCGTCCGGGTCGTTGCCGCTGTTGTACCCGATGTCGGAGGTCGCCGGCTGCCTGGCGCCGCAGGTGGGTGCGCACTCGCTGATGCGGGCCCAGGGCGGCCGCGGAGTGCTGATGGGCGGGGTCGGTGGCGTCGCCAACGCCAAGGTCGTCGTGATCGGCGCCGGAGTGGCCGGGCAGAACGCCGCCAACATCGCGCTGGGGATGGGCGCCGACGTGACCCTGCTCGACACCGATCTCGACAAGCTGCGGCTGTCGTTCTGGCGCTACCACAACCGGGTGCACGGGCTGGCCTCGTCGGCGCTGACCATCCAGAACCAGGTGCTCGAGGCGGACCTGGTGATCGGCGCGGTGCTGATCCCGGGCGCCAAAGCGCCGAAACTCGTCAGCAACGACCTGGTCGCGCAGATGAAGCCCGGCTCGGTGCTCGTCGACATCGCCGTGGACCAGGGCGGGTGCTTCGAGGACACCCGCGCGACGACGCACGCAGACCCGACGTACGCGGTGCACAACTCGGTGTTCTACTGCGTGGCGAACATGCCCGGCGCGGTGCCGAACACCTCCACCTACGCCCTGACCAACTCCACGCTTCCCTACGCGGTCGCGCTGGCCAACAAGGGCTGGGAGCGGGCGCTGCGCGAGGACCGCTCGCTGGCGCTCGGGCTGAACACGCACGCCGGTATGGTCACCAACGCTCCAGTGGCCGAGGCGCACGGGCTCGCCGCGACCGGGCTGGACGAGGTGCTCGACACGTCCGCATGAGCGGGCCGTCCGCGGTGGGCCTGGCCGTGCGCGGCTACCTCGACCATCTGGTGGTCGAGCGCGGGCTGGCCGCCAACACCGTGCAGTCCTACCGCCGCGACCTGCGCCGGTACGCCGCGCACCTGGCCAGTCGCGGGGTGGAGGACCTCGCCGAGGTCACCGAGCAGGTGGTGACCGACTTCCTCGTCGCGCTGCGCGAGGGGGACGCCGACCATCCGCCGCTGAGTGCCGGGTCGGCCGCCCGGACCGTGGTGGCGGTGCGCGGCTTCCACCGGTTCGCCGTGCTGGAGGGGCTCACCCCGGCGGACCCGGCAGCCGGCGTACGACCGCCGAGCCCGGCGAAGCGGCTGCCCAAGGCGCTTGCGCTGCACGACGTGGAGCGGATCCTGGACGCTGCCGGCGCGCCGGGTACGTCGCTGGCGGTGCGCGACCGGGCGCTGCTGGAGCTCCTCTACGGCACCGGCGCACGGATCTCCGAGGCGGTCGGGCTGGACCTCGACGACCTCGACCTGGGCGAAGGCACCGTCCTCCTGCGCGGCAAGGGCGGCAAGGAGCGGCTGGTGCCGATCGGCTCCTACGCCTGTGAAGCCGTCGAGGGCTACCTGGTGCGCGCCAGACCCGAGCTGGCCGGGGTGGGCCGGGGGACCCCGGCGGTGTTCCTGAACGCGCGCGGCGGGCGGTTGTCGCGGCAGAGCGCCTGGACCGTGCTCACCAGGGCCGCCGAGCGCGCGGGCGTCAGCGCCGAGGTGTCCCCGCACACCCTGCGCCACTCCTTCGCGACCCACCTGCTCGACGGCGGTGCCGATGTCCGGGTGGTCCAGGAGCTGCTGGGCCACGCCTCGGTCACCACGACGCAGGTCTACACGCTGGTCACCGTCGACTCGCTGCGCGAGGTCTACGCCACCGCGCATCCTCGGGCCCGGGACTGACCTCACCGGCCCCAGGTGCCCCGGTTTCCCCAAGGTCTGTCGGGCTGCCCGCACTTCCCACGCGGAGCTCGTCGTGGGAAGCCGCGGGACAGCTACATACCTTGGGGAAGCGAGCTGGACTGCCCCGCGCCGGCACGCCGGAAAATGTCGACTTGTTGACCGGCGCGCCTGCGCCGGCGCCGCTGCCGTGCCCGATTGAATGAGGTCGATCAGCCCGGGCGGGGTCC